>DASRSH010000140.1:0-5442 GCA_035656575.1 Opitutaceae bacterium | reverse complement strand
TCAAGATCGACGAAGCGCCGCGCGAGAATCGACCGAAACCGCCCGAGGTGGGCTCTCAGCCCATCGCTGGAAGGTTTCGGCCGGTTATCGCCCGGCGTCTTCCCTCGAGATTGAAGTGATTTTCATGAAAAATTGGGGTTAAATGACGGAACCCCAGTCATGAAACTCTTTCGCCCCATCTGCCTTGGTCTGATTCTCCCCTCACTGCCTTTTGTCGCCTCCACGGTCTCGGCCCAGGCGATCCAGGTCCGGGACGCCGGCCAATTCTCGGCGACCGGCGCCATCCAGGTCGAACCCACGCTGCCCCACGCGTACCTGGCCGAAATTCCCGACGGGGAGGTGTCGCTTCTTCCCGGTCTCTTCCATGAGCGCCGCGAGGCGGCGAAGAAGTACCTGCTGAGCCTCAGCTCCCAGGACATCCTGCAGAATTACCTCCTCGAGGCCGGAGTGCGCCTCGACACTCCCTACGACCAGATGGCTCAGGGATGGGAGGCGCCGTCCTGCCAGCTGCGCGGGGCCTTTGGCGGACATTGGCTCTCGGCCGTGGCGCGAATCGCGGCCATTGAGCACGATCCCCTTTTCGCCGCCCGGGCTTCGGAGATCGTGGACGGCCTGAAGCGCTGCCAGCTCCTCAACGGCGGAGAATGGGTCGGCTCGATTCCCGAGAAGTACTTTGCGATTCTGGAGGATGGCAGGGAATGGATCTGGTCCCCCCAATACACCCTGCACAAGACCATGATGGGGCTGTTTGACGACTACACGTATTTGCACGACCCGGACGCGCTCGCCGTCGAGGAGCGTTCGGCCGATTGGTTTCTCGCCTGGACGGCCCGGCTGCTGCGCGAAGAGAAGGGCGAGGTGATCTATGACGGCGAATCGGGGGGGATGCTCGAACTTTGGGCCAACCTTTACGGGGCGACCCGGAACCCGCGCTACCTGCTGCTGGCGTCGCGCTACGCGATGCCGGACATGTTCCGCCAGTTGCTCGCCGGCGGCGATCCGCTCACCAACAATCACAGCAACGCCAGCATCCCCTGGTTTCAGGGCGCGGCCCGCCTCTATGAGGTGACCGGCGACCCGCAGTACCGGAAGATCGTCGAGCTGTTCTGGAAGGACGCGGTCGACCAGCGCGGCATGTTCGCCACCACGGGCAACAACGCCGGGGAGTTCTGGATTCCGCCGGGGCAGTTCGGCCGTTTCCTCGGCGCGCGAACCCAGGAGCATTGCACGGTGTACAACATGATCCGGGTGGCCCAGTACCTCCTGCGCTGGACGGGGGACGCCCGCTATGCGGACTACATCGAGCGGGCGCTTTATAACGGGGTCCTCGCGCAGCAGAATCCGCACACCGGCATGGTCTCCTACTTCCTGCCGCTCGAGCCGGGAGCGAAGAAGAGCTGGAGCACGGAGATGAGCGACTTTTGGTGCTGCCTGGGAACGTCCGTCCAGGCGCAGGCCATGTACGAGAGCCTGATCTACTACCGCGCTCCGGACGGCATCACCGTCAGCCAGTTCATTCCCTCCGAGGTGTCCTTGGGCGAAGAAGGCAGCCGCATCCACCTCCGCCAGCAGATCGACGATGCCGCCGACGAAGCCAACTTTTCCGCCCCAGGCGAAACGACCCAGGTGGCGATTGACCTGACGATCGCCTCCGACTCCGCCGCTCCCTGGACGCTGCGCATCCGCCAGCCCGCCTGGGCCCTGGCGGCCGGCGCCGTCACCGTGGACGGCACGCCCGTTCCGGCGACGGTATCCGATCGCGGTTACCTCGAAATCCGCCGCAGTTGGAAGTCGGCCCACGTGCGCGTCACCTTCTCCAAGCGTCTCCGCCGCGAGCCGCTGCCCGGCGGCAACCGGCGTTTCGCCCTGGTGGACGGCCCGGTCGTCCTGGCGGCGCTCACCGCCACGGAGCCGGAGCTTGCGGCGCACGCGGCCATCGTGCCCCAATACGAGCACGAATACATCGAAGGCCGCAACTGGCGCCGCGGCCACTACTGGGTGAGCGCGGCCGGCGGGACGGTGGCGGTCGAGCCCCTCTACGACATCGTGGACGAGACCTACAGCGTCTACTTCGCCTCCGCCCCGTAAGCCCGGTCAACGGCTTTTCGCCCCCTCTGTATCGGGTGTGCTCACCCGTCCCTTCCAAATGCCGCCTCGTCCGCGCCCATGCTGGAGGGCTGAATCCAATGTGAACACCGCATAGCTGGCGGCGATGACCGGAAGCGCGAGGCCCCAGGCCGGCGTGCGCCGGTAAAAGCGCAGGATGGGCTGGAATGCGCCGGCCATGGCGGCCCAGGCGGCGAGGCCGGCGAGCTGGGCCGGGCCCCGGCCGGCGAAGGCGATCACCGGCGGGGCGATGAAGATCACGGCCAGGCCCGCCAGCGCGAGGGCCAGCAGCAGCGGGGAATAGCGCAGCTGGCAGTAGGCGGAGCGGGCGACCATGCGGTGCACGTCCGAAATGTGCCGGTACGGCCGCAGGCTCACCGAGCGATCCGTGAGGCCGAGCCAGATCGCGCCCTGTGGCTTGAGCCGTCGGGCGAGCGCGCAGTCGTCGATCAGGGCGCCGCGAATCGTTTCCAGGCCGCCGGCGCGCCGCAATGACTCGGCGCGCACGAGCATGCAGCCCCCCGCGGCGGCGCTGGTTCGCCGGCGGGGATCGTTCACCGCGCCGAACGGATAGAGCATCGCAAAAAAGAACACGAACGCGGGAATGAGAAAGCGCTCCGCCGGCGTCCGGCACGACAACCGCGCCATGAGCGACACCAGCACCCGGGGCTGGTCGCCCTCGGCCCGCGCGACCAGGGACGCCAGCGTGTCGGAACGGTGCGCGATGTCGGCGTCGGCGAACCAGAGGAATTCCGGGGCGCCGTCCGTCCCGGCCAGCGCCTGCCGCACCCCCTGCTCCATGGCCCAGAGCTTGCCGGCCCAGCCCGTCGGGCGGGGCGACCCGGTCAGCACAGTGAGGCGCTCGCCGCCGAGTCCGCGGGCCAGCTTGCCCGTGGCGTCTTCCGATTGGTCATCGACCACGATCACCCGAAACCGTCCCGGGTATTCCTGGCTGAGCAGGCTGCCCACGCTCGAGCGGATCGTATCCGCCTCGTTGCGCGCCGGGACGACCACCGCCACGGACGGCCACCGGGACGGCGCGGGCGGCACCTTGGCGGTGTCGCGCTCCCGCATCTGCCAGAAGCCGCCGCGGCCCAGCAGCAGGTACAGCCAGGCGGCCAAAGGAACGCAGCAGAGGAAGGACGAGATCAACCTAATATCCCGGCGGTCTTCAGGGGTCCCCCTTCAGCCCCGCCACCAGGTAACTCAAGGCGCCTCCGCTTTCGTCATAGCTTCCGTGGGCGACGGCCTCCATGAAGCGCTGCCGGTGCGCAAGGTCAGCGTTCCACAAGGATTCGAACTCGTCCGGGTTTCCTCCCCCGGCGACGAAGTTCTTCCGCACCTCCTCCCGATCAAAGTAAACGCCCGATTCCTGCCAGTGCTTGATATCCGCCAGCAGCGACGCCTGCTCCGGCCCGGAGTAGGGCGGATAGAGGGGCGCCGCGCGGTCGGAAAGGCGGACCGAAATTTCGCGCAGACCCAGCGCCGCGAACAGGCCGGCCAGGCGGCCGCCGATGGCGAAGTTTCCCAAACCCCGCGCGCTGCGGCCGCGGAATTGCGCATCCACAAATCGGTACCGGGACGCCTCCTCTTCCAAGCTTCGCGTCCGCAGCAACGAGGTCTCGCTCGCGGCCACGACCGCGAAATTATCCGGCTCCACGCAGAGGAGCAGTCCGCCCGGCTCGAGCACCCGAATCATCTCCGTTAGCGCGCGGCGCGGGTCGGCCAGATGGAGCAGCAGGGTCTGGCACGTGACCCAGTCGAAGGCTGAATCCGGAAACGGCAGGGCATAGGCGTCTGCCCGGGCGAACGTCACCGGGACCGAAGGGGAGGAGAGGGCCCGGACCCAGCCTTCCGACGCCTCGGCCCACTTGGGATCGCGATCCACGCACGTCAAGGACGTCCCAGAAGCCAGAAACGGAGTGAAGGCGCGGGCCCAATGCCCCAGGCCGCAGCCCACCTCGAGCACCCGCCGGCGTTCGGCCCATTTGAGCCGCCGCGCCGTCAGTTCCAGGTAGTCCCGGTTCCACCAATAGTCGCGGGAGGCTCCGAAGCACTCTTCGGAATGGCCCTGCGAACCGCTGGCGGCGCCGTGGTCGGTGGGAGGCATGGTGCGGCATTACGCCTATGAAGCAGCGCCGCCGAAGCCGCAACCCGCGAAGTGACGGCCATGCGCATTGACTTCGCCGGCGCCCGGTCCAACTTTCGCCCTTCTCGTTGTTTGAAAAAACGCTCCCGCCCGTGCGGGGGCATCCGCGCGCAGCGGACGGGGAACGCCGTGGGAATCGGCGGCAGTCGCGCTGCGGTATCGAGTCACAAGTCCTGATCCGGCGGCGAACGAGGCCGCGGGAGGAAAGCACAGCCGCACCGCGGCCAAGGCGAGGGACGAGGCCGCGGGTTCGCCCGCGACAAACTCGGAGTCCGAATACCCAGCTGTGCGCCACGCAGGAACACCCTCATCGCAGAAATGAAAGGACACCCTTATGAATGCTTCACCACCGGCCGCAGCTTCGGCCGCGCCCACCTTTTCGCTCGAAGGTGAAGTGGCGCTGATCACCGGCGGCGGATCCGGCATCGGATTCGCCATCGCCCAATGCTTGGCGGCGAACGGCGCCCGCGTCGTGCTGTTCGGCCGCCGCAAGGAGGAGCTCACCCGCAGCGTCCACCACATCGGCAAGAGCGCCTTCGCCCTTCCCGGCGACGTAACGGCCCTCGGGCGGGCCGAGGAATTCGTCCGGCACGCCGGCGAGCTCGCGGGCGATCCCATCTCCATCCTTGTGAACAACGCCGGCATTCACCTGAAGAAGGCCGCCGTGAAGACGACCGAGGAGGAGTTCCAATCGGTCCTCCAGACGCATGTCCTCGCGGCGCACGCCCTCGCCCGGGCCGCGCTCCCGAGCATGCTGGCCCGCGGCCACGGCAGCATCCTCTTCATCGCCTCCATGGCCTCACTCTTCGGCATCCCGCAAGTCGTCGCCTATTCCGCGGCGAAGAGCGCCCATCTCGGCATGGTGCGCACGCTGGCCGCCGAATTGGGCGAGTTCGGCGTGCGCGTGAACGCCATCGCCCCCGGCTGGATCGAAACCGCCATGTCCCGCCGGGCCATGCAGGACGATCACGCCCGGGAGCAGAAGGTCCTCAGCCGGACGCCACTGCGCCGCTTCGGCACGCCCGACGATGTCGGCATGGCCGCCGTGTACCTCTGTTCACAGGCGGCGCGGTTCGTCACCGGCGCCGTCCTGCCCGTGGACGGCGGCGCAAGCATCGGCTTCTAGTGTAATGTCGCATAAATAACTTTCATAGACTTGCATCTTGATTGGAAGGTTGCAGGATCAA
>DASRSH010000139.1:0-7270 GCA_035656575.1 Opitutaceae bacterium | reverse complement strand
GTAGCCATCGCGTGAAACTCGCCATCGTGAACCTTTCCCTGCTATTGGCAACCGCTGTTCCCGGCGCGGACCTGCCGGACTTGTGGCAGGCGCGGCTGCGCAGCGTAGCGGCGGTGGACTACACCGTCGCCGCGGAGATCGGGCCCCATGAAGTGACTTCGTTCGGCGTCGCGGTGGATCGGAACGGCACGCTCGTCCTGCCGTGGGAGGCGGTCGATGCGAGCGTCCCGATCGCCCAATTGCAGCACTTCCGGGTGTACCTGCCGGGCGAGAGCGAGGGCCATGACGCCACCTACCTGGGGTCATCGGCCTATTGGGGGTTTCAGTATATTCGGGCCGACGCGGCGACCGCCGCGCGGCTGGCGCCCATCACGGAATGGGGCCGGCGGTGGCGCTTCACCCAGGATGCGGGGGTGGCAGCGGACGCCGCTCCGGGCGATGTTCGGATTGGCGAGTCGGTCTGGGGCATCGCGCTTCGCAGCAAGGAGGAGGCGTTCGCACCCTATCTGCTGATGAGCCATGTCGCGCTCGTGCAGCGGATTCCCCAGACGGTGGGCATCACGCAGGAGGCGGTGGCCGGGCCGGGCCTGCCGGTATTCGACCGGGCGGGAAACTGGATCGGGCTGGCCGCGAGCTCGTTCGGCCAGGATTATCTGGAATACTCGCCGGAGCGACCCAAGGGCGGGCCGGTCATGCTGGTCAATCTGGAGGAGAGCAGCGCGTTTGTGCGGTCCGCCGAATGCGCCGGCGGGTTTCGCTCGCTTCCCGCCGGACCGGACGGACGGCCGATTCCCTGGATCGGGTCGATCGCGCTGGCGGGGCTGCCGGACGGCAGCCTGCAGGTGGACCAGGTCGAGCCCGGGAGTCCGGCGGCCGAATCCGGGCTGCGGCCGGGAGACCGCATTGTCGGCGAGAATGGCCGTCCGCGCCGTCCGCTGGTGCCGCTCAGCTCCGAGGTCGCGGCCTTTCAGCGCGAGCTCGAATGGGCCCGCCCCGGAGAGGCCTTGCATCTGCAGGTCCGGCGCGATGAAGGCTCGGTCACGATCACCGTGGTCGTCGCCGACGCGCCCAAGCTCGTGCGCGAGGCGCAGCGGCGCTATTATCCGGGGCCGGGGGTGGTCATCCGCGAGCCCGTCGCGGCCGACGGCGGCGGCGACGGGGCCATCGTGGCCGATGAGCGGCCGGAGGGACCCGCCGCCGCGGCCGGCTTGCGGATCGGCGATCGGATCGTCGCGATCGATGGCTCTCCGGCGGGAAGCTTTTTCGAAACGGCCGGACGCCTGGCGGCGCAAGGCGGCGCGGCAACCCTCACCGTGGAGCGCGCCGGGAGCGGCCCCAACACTTTGCATGTTCACTGGAATCGTTGAGGAAAAAGGGCGCGTGCTGCGCTTCAGCCCCGGGCCGAAAGGCTGGGTGCTGGACGTGGGCGCGCGCCGAGTCACTCGGGACATCGCCGTCGGAGACAGCATCGCCGTGAATGGCTGCTGCCTGACGGCGGTCGCGGCCGAAGGCGAGCGGATCACCTTCGATGTCCTCGAAGAGACGCGCCGGCTGACCAATCTGTCCGCGCTGCGCGCCGGCTCGGGCGTCAACCTCGAGCGCAGCCTGCGCTTTGACGGCAAGGTCGGCGGGCACTTCGTAAGCGGGCACATCGACGGGCTGGGCCGGATCGAGACCATCGAGGCGCGCGGAGCGGACACCTACCTGCAGGTGACCGCGCCGGAGGGGTTTGGCCGCTATGTTGTTTATAAGGGCAGCATCGCGGTCGACGGCGTGTCGCTTACGGTCGCGGAAGCGGAGGGTGACCGGTTCGCGGTCTGGCTGATTCCCCACACGCTGGCCGAAACCAACCTGGGCGAACGCGCGACGGGCGATGCGGTCAATTTGGAGTTCGACTTGCTGGCCAAGTATGTCGAAAAGTTGCTGCACGCACGCTTGCCTGGCATCTCTTCCGTCTGACTAACAACCACATGCGAATTGCGCTCACCGCATTGACCGATGAGCTGAGGCGCCTCAAAGGCGCCGGTGTGAAGACCGTGAACGTGTCTTCCGACAGCGTTGTCGCCCTGCGCAGCGCGCTGGTTCGGCTGCGCGACGCTTCGGCGGAACCGGAGCCCGCAAAAGCGGAAGCGGCGTCGCGCCGCTTGATGACCGGGAAAGAGGCATCCGGGACCGGGCCGCGCGAGGCGTCGCCGGCGCAAGCGCCGGTTTTACCCCCGCCGCGTCCGGCCGTCGTGGTTGAGGGCCGGAACAAGCAGGAGCGGTGGGACAAGCTGCGCGACATGGTGCTCAACGATCCCGAGTGCCGCCGGCACGTGCGCCCCGGAAAGAAAGTTGTCCTCGGCGTGGGCTCGCTGGATGCTCGAATCATGTTTGTGGGCGAGGCGCCGGGAGGCGAGGAGGAGATCCAGGGCGAGCCGTTCGTCGGCCCGGCGGGGCAGCTGCTCACCCGCATGATCCAGGCGATGGGGCTGCAGCGCGCGGACGTGTACATCGGCAACATCATGAATTGGCGGCCGGAAATGCCGGTGGGCGCCGATGGCGTGCAGTACGGCAACCGTCCGCCTTCGCCCGAGGAATTGGCGTATTGCCTGCCTTACCTGAAGGCCCAGATCGACATCGTGGCGCCCGAATTCCTGGTGGCCCTGGGGGCGACCGCGGCCCAGGCCCTGCTCGGGGCGGGCACCTTCAAGGCCCTGGGCGAAGTCCGCGGCCGCTGGAAGGAGTTCGAGGGGCGGCCGCTGATGGTCACCTACCATCCCAGCTACATCTTGCGCAACCAATCGAACAAATCGAAACGGATGATCTGGGAGGATCTGCTCCAGGTGATGGACAAGGCCGGAATTCCCGCGTCGGACCGGCAGCGCGGATACTTCCTGGAAAAATGAGACGCGGCCTCGTCATTCTCGCCGCGCTGACCGCGGCGGCCGCGGGCAAGGCGGCGCCGGCGCCCACGTTCGATTTCGACGTCCTGAGCCGCCGAGCCCAGGCGATGGCCCATCAGCCGTACCATCGGCGCGCGGTCGTCATCCCCGAGTGGCTCAAGAAGCTCAGCTACGACCAGTACCGGGACATCCGCTTCAAGCCGCCGGAGAGCTGGTGGAATCGCGATCCGGTCCCGTTCAAGCTGCAGTTCTTTCACCCGGGATTCATTTACGGGAGCACCGTCAAGATGTACGAGCTGGACGACGGGCGGCCGGTCCTCATTCCCTTTGAGCGGAAGATGTTCGACTACGGCCACAACAAGGCCGGCGACCTTCCGCCGGACTTCGGCTTCGGCGGCTTCCGGATCCACTATCCGCTCAACCACGTCCTGGACGAACTGGGGGTCTTCCAGGGCGCGAGCTATTTTCGCTTCCTGTGCCGGCGCGCGGTTTACGGCCTGTCGGCGCGCGGCATCGCCATCAACACCGCCGTCCCCGGCAAGGACGAGGAGTTTCCCGACTTCACGGAGTTCTGGGTGCAGAAGCCTTCCGGCCCGACGGCGAACGAGATCCTGGTCTATGCCTTGCTGGACGGCCCGAGCGTGACCGGGGCGTACCGCTTTGCCATCGATCCCGGGGCGGATACGGTGGTCCGGGTCCGGGCCGTGATCTATTGCCGGTCCAATCCGGCGGTGCTGGGCCTCGCCCCGCTGACCAGCATGTATTGGCATGGCAAGACCTCCAACTTCGAGACCGACGACATCCGGCCGGAAGTCCACGATTCCGACGGGCTGATGATCCACAATGGCGCCGACGAGTGGCTGTGGCGGCCGCTGACCAACCCCGCGATTTCCCGCACCATGAGCTTCAGCGACGACGACCCCAAGGGCTTCGGCCTGCTGCAGCGCGAGCGCCGCTACGAGGCCTATCAGGATTTGGAAGCCGTCTATCAGCTGCGTCCCAGCGCCTGGGTCGAGCCGGTCAATCACTGGGGGCCGGGCGCGGTGCGGCTGGTCGAACTGCACACGCCCAACGAGACCAACGACAACATCGTGGCCTTTTGGGTGCCCGCCACGCTGCCGCCGGCGGGCGAGCCGATCGAGATCGAGTACAACATCCACTGGTTCATGGATCAGATCCGGCCTCCGCTCGGCTACACGGTCAACACCCGCTACGGCAAGTCGCACTTCTGGGAGCCGGAGATGGAGCGCTTCGTGATCGAATTCGACAGCCCCGAATTGCAGCACCTGGGGGCCAACGAGCGGGTCGACGCCGACGTGACGGTCGGCGACGGCGCCATGCTGGTGCACGCGGACGCGATGAAGAACCCCTTCACCGGCACCTGGCGCGCCTTCTTTGCGGTCAAGGATGACGGCAGCGGGCGGCCGGTGGAACTGCGCTGCCGCCTGCGGCGACAGGGCCACGACCTGACGGAAGTGTGGACCTACCTCTGGCAGCCGTAACCGCCCATGAAGGATTCGCCCCTGGCGTTTGAACTTGGCGCGGCGTTCAAGCCGCAGTCCGGCACCGTGGAGCAGTGGAACGCGGCCTATGTGCGGGTGGAGGACTACCTGCGCGCGCACCGCGTCCACAACCGGCTGCATCAGGTGCGGCTGATCCAGCGGATCCTGGAGCGGGCGGCCGCCCGCCACGCCGCCGATCCCAAGCTGGATCCCACCGTGCTCGCCGCGGAGGAGACCGAGGCGATGATGGACCGTTGGTTCGCGGAGGCGCTGGACGCGCGGGGGGCGCCCCATGACCGCATCGCGGTCGACGGGCGGGTGGCCCTTCTGCTCGCGGACGGGACCTCGAAGTGGCCCGACGCCTTTCTCGAGGACGACCTGCCGGAGGAGTTTGCCCGGGCGCTGAAGTCCACGTCGATCCGCGCCGGCCCGGACCTGTCGCTTTCCAGCATGGTCCCGCGGCCGATCGACCTGGGCCTGATTCCCCAGGCCGCAGGCGAGACCCTGGAGACCTTCGAGCGCTGGCCGTTCATTCCCACCATCATCCTCTGGGCGCTGTTCATCGGCGCGCTGGTCCTGATGTTCCGGCTGACGCGCTGAATGCACATCTTCGCCCATCCGCAAATGGACCAGCGCCGCCTGAACCGGCGGCGGGCGCTGTTCTTTTCCGCGGTCTTCTTCCTGACCTGCATCGCGACCTGGATCATGGCGGACCTGCTGTGGCGCGACGGCATCACCAAGCTGGAGGTCGTGCTGCTCGTCCTGTTCGTCATCCTCTTCGCCCTGATCGCGGTCGGCTTCTGCACGGCGATGATCGGCTTTTACGTGGTGAACCGCGGCGGGGACACCTGCCGCATCACCGCGACGCTGCCGGGCGATCCCGAGGACGCCCCCCTTGCGCCCACGGCCGTGATCGTGCCGGTTTACAACGAGGACGTGAGCCGGGTGTTCGAGGGCGTGCGCGTCATCTACCGTTCGCTGCAGAAGACCGGCCGGCTGGAGCACTACGACTTCTTCGTGCTCAGCGATTCGAACCAGCCCAACCAGTGGATCGAGGAGGAGGTCGCCTGGGCCGAGCTGTGCAAGCAGGTCGAGGGCTTCGGGAAGATCTTCTACCGCAAGCGGCGGCTGGCGATCAACAAGAAGGCCGGCAACGTGGCCGACTTCCTGCGCCGCTGGGGCAAGCGCTACCGCTACATGGTCGTGCTCGACGCCGACTCGGTCATGACCGGCAGCGCCCTGGTGCAGCTGGTGGCGCTGATGGAGCGCAACCCCAACGTCGGCATCATCCAGACCGCGCCGCGGCTCGTGTATGCGGAAACCCTCTACGCGCGGATGCTCACCTTCGCCAACCGCCTGTACAGCCCGATCTTTCTCGCCGGGATCAACTACTGGCAGCAGCACGAGGGCAACTACTGGGGCCACAACGCCGTGATCCGGGTGCAGCCGTTCATGGAGCACTGCGCGCTGCCGGCGCTGCCCGGCACCGAGCCGTTCGGCGGGCGGATTCTCTCGCACGATTTCGTGGAGGCCGCGCTGATGCGCAAGGCCGGGTGGGCGGTGTGGCTGGCCCACGACATCGAGGGCTCCTACGAGGAGAGCCCCCCGACCCTGATCGACAGCGCCAAGCGCGACCGGCGCTGGTGCCAGGGCAACATGCAGCACACCTGGCTGCTGACCGCCCGCGGCTTCCGGCCGGCCAACCGCTTCCACCTGTTCATGGGGGTGATGTCGTACGTGTCGTCCGCCCTCTGGCTGCTCTTTCTCATCCTGGGCATGGTCGAGGCGATGAACGACGAGGCCCTCGACCGGCTGGGCATGTTTCACGAGCCGGACCTCACTTCCATCTTCGGCTACCATGTGCAGATTCCCGAGGCGCTGACGCTGTTTGTCTTCACGATGTTCATGCTCTTTCTGCCCAAGCTGGCCGCCCTGGCCGTCGCCCTGGGGAACGCGAAGGAGGTGGAGCGTTTTGGCGGGCGCGGGCGGGTGGCGATCAGCTGCCTGCTCGAATGCCTGGGCTCCGCGCTGCTGGCGCCGATCAACATGCTGTTCAACGCCAAGTTCGTCGTCTTCACCGTGCTGGGGCAGGGGATCTCCTGGATCGCGCAGAACCGGCGGGCGGAAGAGGACGGCGCCGATTGGCGCGAGGCGATTCTGACCCACGGCTTCCAGACGCTCTTCGGCGTGGTCTGGGGCATCTCCACCTACATTTTGGTCACGGGCTATTTCTGGTGGCTCACGCCGGTGCTGATCGGGCTGGTGGGCTCGATACCGATCTCGATCTTTTTCAGCAAGGCCAGCGTGGGCCGGGCGGCGCGCGAACTGGGGATTTTTCTCACCCCCGAGGAGACCCGCCCGCCGCCCGAGCTCAAGCAGCTGCAGCACAACCTGGCCGAGTGCTACCGCCACCTGCCGCCGCTGGAGCCGCTGCGCGCGGACTACGGGCTGCTGCAGGCCGTGCTCGATCCGTACGTCAACGCGATGCACGTCGCTCTGCTGCGCCAGCGCCGGCCGAGCGAGGAGGCGCAGGAGTGGTTCGCCCAGCTGCGCCAGAAGCTGCTGCGGGAAGGGCCCGCGGCGCTGACGACCAAGGAAAAGATGGCCCTGCTGCTGGATGCGGATTCGCTCATCTGGCTGCACCGCGAACTGTGGTCCTGCCCGGCGGGCGGACTGGCGGAATGGTGGCGCCTGGCGATGCGTCAGTACAACGTGCTGACGGCGAGCCCGGCGACGCCGCTTTACCGTTAGCCCCAATTTTTCATGAAAACGCTTCAAGATCGACGAAGCGCCGCGCGAGAATCGACCGAAACCGCCCGAGGTGGGCTCTCAGCCCATCGCTGGAAGGTTTCGGCCGGTTATCGCCCGGCGTCTTCCCTCGAG
>DASRSH010000138.1:0-9341 GCA_035656575.1 Opitutaceae bacterium | reverse complement strand
CAAGGACCTGAAGGACCGGCTCTACGATCACCTCAACCACCTGTCGGCGCGCTATCATGACCAGGCCGACACGGGGGACCTGGTGCAGCGCTGCACGAGCGACGTCGAGACCACCCGGCTGTTCCTGGCCACCCAGGTGATGGAGATCGGCAACGCGGCGATTCTCGCGGGAATCGCCGTGCCCCTCCTGCTCGCCCTCAACCGGCCGATGACCTGGGTGTCCCTCGCCCTGGTCCTGCCGATCGTGCTCTACGGCTATTTCTACTTCCTGCGGGTCAAGCACGCCTTTCGCGCCGTCGACGAGGCCGAAGGCGCCTTGACCGGCGTCATCCAGGAGAACCTGACCGGCATCCGCGTCGTCCGCGCCTTTGCCCGCCAGGATTTCGAGCGGGCCAAGTTCGCCGAACCGAACCAGCGCTACCGCGACCGCTCCCTGCGGATGATCCGGCTCATGTCCTGGTATTGGTCCATCAGCGACTTTTTCGCCCTGGGCCAGATCGGCCTCGCGCTCCTGATCGGCGCGCGCTGGATCGCCGAAGGCAAGCTCAGCGTCGGGGTGCTGTTCGCGGTCCTCGCCTACCTGGGCATCATGATGTGGCCCGTGCGCCAAATGGGGCGCATCCTGACCGACCTGGGCAAGACGGCGGTGGCGGTGACGCGCATCCGGGAAATCCTCGCGCAGCCCCGCGAAATCGAGCCGGCGCTGCCGGAAGCCCTGCAGCGCCACGTGCTCGCAGGGCATATCGTGGTCCGCGACCTGAGCTTCCACCACGCCCGAGCCCGGGCGGAGGGGGAACACGGCGGCGCGCTGGACGGGGTCAGTTTCGAAGTTCGCCCCGGGGAGTCCCTGGCCATCCTGGGACCCTCCGGCGCGGGCAAGAGCACCCTCGTCCATCTCCTCCTGCGGCTCTACGAATACACCTCCGGGTCGATCCGCTTCGACGGCTGGGAACTCTCGGCCCTCCCCCGGTCCTGGATCCGCCGCCGCGTGGGCGTCGTGATGCAGGAGCCCTTTCTCTTTTCCAAGACCCTGCGGGAAAACCTGCGCCTCGGGCGGCACGACGCCCCCGATCACGAAGTCGAGGACGCGGCCCGGGCGGCCGCGATTCACGACACCATCCTGTCCTTCGAGCAGGGCTACGGCACGCTGATCGGCGAGCGCGGCATCACCCTCTCCGGCGGCCAGCGGCAGCGGGTGGCCATCGCTCGCGCGATCCTGAAGCGTCCGCCGGTGCTGATCCTCGACGACGCCCTGAGCGCGATCGACGCGGAGACGGAGCACCTCATCCTCGACGCCCTGGACCGCCGCCGCGGCCGCGCGACCACCCTGGTCATCGCCCACCGGCTTTCGACGGTGGCGCACGTGGACCGCGTCATCGTGCTGGATCACGGCCGGATCATCCAGGCGGGGACGCCATCCGAACTGGCCGGGCAGGAGGGCCTGTACCGCCAGCTCTGGCGCATCCAGAACGCCCTCGAAGCGGACTTTGCGGAGCAGCTGAAAGCCATCTGACCCATGAGCGCCGCTTTCTCCTCCGACGATGAATTCCAGGCCCGGCTCGACGCCGGGCTGTGGATGAAGCTGTTTCGCCGCGCCCTGCGGATGAAGCGCTTCCTGATTCCCCTGGTGATCGTGGCGATCGTCGTGGCCGCCTGCGACGCGACCTTCGCCCAAATCACGCGCTGGGTCATCAACGGGGTGGTGCGCCAGGGCCTGCGCGCGCCCTTCGGCCTCTATACGGCCGGCTATTTCGGCACCGTCTTCGCGCTCAGCGCGGGCGTCTGGGTCTTCATCGAGGTGGCCGGCAACCTCTCCAACCGCCTGGCTCACGACATCCGGCGCGACTGCTTCGACAAGCTCCAGAGCCTCGAATTCGCCTTCTTCGACACGCGGCCCGTGGGCTGGCTGATCACCCGGCTGACGAGCGATTGCGACCGCCTGTCCCGCATCATCGCCTGGGGCTGCCTGGATATCATCTGGGGGACCAGCTTCGTCATCATGATCGCGGCGAGCCTGCTGCTGATGAACTGGCGCCTCGGGCTGATCGTGATCGCCGTCGTGCCGCCGCTCGCGCTGGTTTCAAAGTATTTCCAGCGCAAGATCCTGCTCAGCGCCCGCGACATCCGCAAATTCAACTCGCAGATCACGGCCCATTTCAACGAGGCCATCCAAGGGGTGCGCACGACCAAGACCCTGGTGCGCGAGCCGGAAAACCTGGCCGAGTTCCAGCAGCTCAGCGGCCGCATGTTCGCCGCCTCGGTGCTGAACGCGCGGCAGAGCGCGCTCTATTTTCCCATCGTCGCCACGCTCGGAAGCCTGGCGGCCGGCCTGGCGCTCTGGCGCGGCGGCTACCTGGCGCACGTCCACCGGCTGGACATCGGCACCCTGGTCGCATTCATCAACTTCGCCGGGCAATTCTTCAACCCCATCAACCAGCTCGCGCAGCGCTTCACCGAAATGCAAGGGGCGCAGGCCGCGGGTGAGCGGGTGATGGGCCTCTTGGCGACCGAGCCGGCCATTCGCGATTCCGAGGCCGTTCGCGCCCGCGTGGGCGCGGCCGGAACGCCGGCGGCCGGCCTGGCCCCCGACGGCCTGCCCGCCCGCATCACCTCGGTCGAATTCCGCCACGTGGAATTCCGCTATGGCAGCGGGCCCGCGGTCTTGACCGACTTCAATCTGCACGTGAGCGCCGGCCAGACGATCGCCCTGGTCGGATCGTCCGGCGGAGGCAAGAGCACCATCGTCTCGCTCCTCTGCCGCTTCTACGAGCCGGTGGCCGGCCAGATCCTCTTCGACGGGGTCGACTACCGCGACCGGCCGCTGCAGTGGCTGCAGGGGCAATTCGGCATCGTGCTCCAGACGCCGCATCTGTTCAAAGGCACCGTGCGCGAAAACATCCGCTACGGGCGGCTGAACGCGACCGACGCCGAAATCGAGATCGCCGCCAGGCTGGTCAATGCGCACGGTTTCATCGCGGCGCTCGAACAGGGCTACGACACCCCGGTGGGGGAGGGCGGCAACCGCCTTTCGACCGGCCAGCGGCAGCTGCTCTCGTTCGCCCGGGCGCTGCTCGCCGACCCGCAAATCTTCGTCATGGACGAGGCGACCTCGTCCATCGACACCGAAACCGAGCAGCTCATCCAGGCCGGCCTCCAGAAGGTAATGGCGGGCCGCATCAGTTTTGTCATTGCCCACCGGTTGAGCACCATCCGCCGGGCGTACCGGATTCTCGTAATCGGAAACGGCGGCATTCTGGAGAGCGGCTCGCATCCGGACCTGCTGGCGCGCCGGGGCCGCTACTACGAGCTGTACACGAGCCAATTCCGCCGCGACGCCGAAGCGGCGGTCCTGGCCGGAGGCGCTTCCGGCCCGGGTGCGGCCGGAAGATAGGGAGCCGCCTTGCCGCGGGCGAGATCTCCCTCAGGTTGGAAGCGAGATCATGACCGGCACGGGACTCATTGCGCTGCTGCTCACGCTGACGGCGCTTTTCAGCTATTTCAATTTTCGGTGGATCCGGCTTCCCGCGACGATCGGCATCATGCTGATGGCGCTCTTCTGCTCCCTGGCCGTGATCGCCCTGCGCGCCCTGGGACTGCCCTGCGAGCGGCCGGTGGCGGACATCCTCGCCCGCGTGCACTTCGATCGGACGTTCATGCAGGGCATGCTCAGCTTCCTGCTCTTTGCGGGCGCCCTGCACGTCGATTTGAACCACCTCGTCCGGGAGAAGGTGCCGGTCCTGATTCTGGCGACGGTGGGGGTCTTCACCTCGACCCTGATGGTAGGCGCGGGCCTCCATGCGGTCCTTCCGTTCTTGGGGCTCAATCTGAGTTTCGCGTTCTGCCTGCTCTTCGGCGCCCTGATCAGCCCGACCGATCCCATCGCGGTCCTCGGCATCCTGAAGACTTTCAAGGTGCCCCAGGCCCTGGACACCAAGATCGTGGGCGAATCGCTCTTCAACGACGGCGTCGGGGTCATCGCCTTTCTGATGCTCTCCGAACTCGCGCTGCATGGAGGCCCCGTCTCCTTTCGCCACATGGCCGCGCTGTTCGTGCAGCAAGCCCTGGGTGGGGCGGTGTTCGGGCTGGGGGTGGGATGGGTCACTTACCTGCTGCTGAAGAGCGTGGACAACTACCAGGTCGAAGTGCTGCTCACCCTGGCGCTGGTCAGCGGCGGGTACGCCCTGGCGGCGGCGCTCCAGTTGTCCGGCCCGATCGCGATCGTGGTCGCGGGCCTGCTGATCGGAAATCAGGGCCGGCGCTTTGCGATGTCCGACCGGACGCGGGAGCATCTGGATATGTTCTGGGAACTGATCGATGGGATCCTGAACGGCGTCCTGTTCGTTCTCATCGGACTAGAGGTGCTGCAGCTGCGATTCACCCGCTCCTGGCTCGAGGCCGGCCTGGCCGCGATTCCCCTGCTGCTGGTCGCGCGCTGGGTGAGCGTCGCGGTGCCCGTCGGAATCATGCGCCGCTGGCGCAAATTCGATCCGGGCGCGGTCGCGATCCTGACCTGGGGCGGCCTGCGGGGCGGAATTCCGGTCGCCCTGGCCCTGTCCCTCGACGCTGGCGTCCAGGGGGAGCTGATCGTGGTCATCACCTACGTGACGGTGGTGTTCTCCATCGTCGTCCAGGGCCTGACCATGAAGCCCCTGGTGGAGCGGTATTATCCGGTCGATCCCTCGCCGGCGGAAGGGTGAGGCGCCCGCCGCCCTCCGGAGGCGGGCCCGCCCTTCCAGCCCTACGGCGCGGGCGTCAGAGTGAACGCGTCGATCCCCACGCGGTAGGTGACCGCCTGCGCGTCCTTGCCCGCGACCGTCACGGTAAGGGGATTGGCGCCGGCCCGAAGGTCGACCACGCCCAGCGGCACCTCGACCGGCTTCACTTCCGGCGCATAGAGGTTGACGGTCCCGCCGGCCGGCTGTCCGTTCACCACAAAACGGACCTGGGCGAAACCCGAGCCGGAAACCATGCGGGCCGTCAACCGGTAACGTCCCGCCGCCGGCGCCGGAAGCGGCAGCGTCATTTCCGCGCCCGGACCCCGGGCCTCCCAGAAGAGGGCATGCCGCCCCGACCAGTCGGCGCCGTATTCCCAGTTGCCCATGTCCTGGTCCCACACGCCGCCTTCCGTGACGCGGGCGGAATCCTTCAGGCTTTCGGCCTCGATGGCGCCCGGTATCCGCATCACCGCCGCCCGGGTGAAGTGGGAGGGCAGCAGGTCGGCGGGCAGCGGCGGCGGCTTCGGCGAGGGGCCGGCGAGGTAATAGTACGCCACCGACGAGTAATCGGCCGTGACGCCGTTCCCCGTCCCGTGCTCGATCGTGAAGCGGATCGACTTGTGGAAGGGGATCGCGTCCTCGATGTGCCAGCGGTACGCGGAGACTCGCGCCGGGTTCTCATCCTTGATCACGACCCCGTGGTAAGGAGCCGAGTAGAGGCCGCGGTCAAAGTACCAGCCGGAGCAGAAATAGTCCTCCGTACCCGTGCCCTCGATGGAGGGCTTTTCCTCGCCGTCGATATAGACCATCTCGTTGCCCTCGAGAAAATACAGCTCGCGGCCGGCCATGAAAAGGGCGGTGCCGACATAATGGCCCTCGCCCGGCGTATCGAGGATCGTGTAGTTGCGCCCCGGGGTCGTCGGATTCTCGCGGCGGAACTGGGCGTGAAACTGCCGCGTATCCGCCGGCAGGGAATCGAGCGCCGTGTAGTCGATGTTGTAATAGAACGAGTCGAGCTTCCGGCCGGAGCCGTTGGTCAGCGTCCATCGGGCCGACCGGTGAAAGGGCATGGGCCAAAAGCAATTGTAGCCGCCGGAGGTCTCCTCAAGGACCGCCGAGATGTAGTCCTTCTGCTCCCCGAACCCGACGCCGAAGAAGGCGCCGATGGGGCACTCGACGCTCGGGTATTCATCCCCGTCCCAGTACATGCGCAGGATGACCTCCGAGAGGATCGCGACGTCCTCGCGGGGCGCAATCGTGACCCAGAAGCGGTGCACGCAGCCCGCCCCTTGATGTTCGAAAAGGGTCACGGTCTTTCCCGCGTCGATGTGCAGCGCGTCGTCGTTCTGGTGGTGGCGGTCCCACGAGCCTTCGTGCATGGCGCGCCCCGGGCGCGGGTTGGCCAGTCCCGAAAGCGGCGAAAAGTAAAGGGGCTCCTGGGCGGGCCCACGGGAAGCGGCGAAAGCCGCGAGGACGGCGAGAATGCCCGCGGCCCAGCGCGCCGCGCGGCATGACGATCGGGGTTTCATCGGCGGGGTCGAGTCTCACGGCCCGTTCAGCACGAGCCAAGCAAAAGGATTTCCGATCCGGGCACGGGCTGCCGGCCGCGCATTAGGCTTACGCAGAGGCCTCAATCCGCTATCATCCCGCCGTGGCCCCCAATCCCTCCTTCATCACCGCCAATTTCGTCGCCCGGCAGATCGGCTACCGCATGGTGAAAGGCTGGTCGCAGGGCGACGATGCGACCAACGCCTGGTTCGCCCCGCTGCCGACGTTCGCCGAGCGCTTCGACGGCCTGCTGGGCGAAATCAAGGCGCTGGGGTATGGCAGCATCGACCTGTGGTGCGCGCATCTGCATTGGCGCTGGGCCACTCCCCAGCACATTGATGCCGCGCGCTCGCTGCTGGCCAGGCACCGTCTCGCCGTCCGCAGCTATCCCGCCTGGGTGATGGGCGGCGCCGAGGATCTTGGGGCGGCCTGCCGGCTGTGCCGGTCGCTCGCGATCCCGTTCTTCGCGGGAAATTGCGCCCTTTTCGAAGCGGATCGCGGCGCGGCGGTCGCCCTCCTGCGCGAGCTGGGCGTCGGCTATGCGATCGAAAATCACGCCGAGAAGACCTCCGCCGAGATCTTTGCCCGGCTCGGCGCGGGCGATGAGGATGTCGTGGGCGTGGCGCTCGATACCGGCTGGTGCGCGACCGCGGGATGGGATCCAGTGCAGGCGGCCCGGGATTTCGCGGGGCGGCTGATGGCGGTTCACCTCAAGGATGTCCGCGCGCCGCGGGCGGAAAAAACCGGCTTCGAATTCATCGACCGGGGACATGAGACGTGCCGGCTGGGCGACGGGATTGCCCGCGTGCGCGAGGTGGTGGCCGAACTCAAGCGCCAGGACTTCCGCGGTCCCATCGGCCTCGAGCATGAGCCGGAACTGTTCGACCCATCGCCGGAATTGCGGGAAAGCCGGGAGCGGGTGCTTTCGTGGTGGCCGGAAATGGCCGCGCCCTAATTCGCCGCCCCTTCGTCCGCCTTTGGCGTCCGGTCGAAATCGGCCGCGGGAAGCGTGATCCAGAACCGGGAGCCGTTCACCCCGTCGGACTCCACGCCGACCCGCCCGTTCATGCGGGCCACGGCCCGACGCACGATGGCCAGCCCGACCCCCGTGCCTTCGTAGCCGAGATTCGGGTGCGCGCGCTCGAAAATCCGGAAGAGCCGGGACTGCACCTTCGGATCAATCCCGATGCCATTGTCCGCGATCGAAAGGGTGACTTCCGGTCCCGCCCGTTTGCTCCAGATCCGAATCCGAGGCCTGACGCCCGGCGCCACAAATTTCGTCGCATTTTGCAGCAGATTCGAAATCGCCTGGTTCAGAGCGACTTCATTGGCCACGACGTCATCCAGGTGGCCGATCTCGACGGCAGCGCCCGGGGGCTGCAGCTGGGGAAACGTCTGCACGATGGACTCGATCGTCGCCGCCAGCGACAGGCGCTGCCGGGGGAGGGATTGCCGCGACAGCCGGCTGTAGGAAAGCACGCCCTGGGACATGCGGTCCATCCGGCCGACATTGTCGGCGATGCGCTGCAGATACCCGCGGGCGGCCTCCGGAAGCTGGGCGGAGTAATCGTCCAGGAGGATCTGGGCGTACGAGCCCACCACGCGCATCGGAGAGCGCAAGTCGTGGGACACGGTGTACGAGAACTCCTCCATCTGCTCGAAGGCTTCCTGGAGCGATGCCGTGCGCTCCCGGACCCGGCTTTCCAGCTCCTGGTGCGAGCGCTGGAGCTCCGCGTGGGCCCGCTTGAGTTCGGTGATGTCGCGGCCGATGCTCGAGATGCCGATGATCCGGCCCTGCGCGTCGCGCAGCGGAGAAAGCGTCAGCGACACGTCGAGGACCCGGCCGTCCTTGCAGCGCCGCTGGGTTTCAAGCTGCTCGATGGTCCGCCCCGCGCTCATGGCGGCGAGGATTCCCCGCTCCGTTCCCTCCAGCTCAGGGGGCACGACCGTGAAGATGGAGCGGCCGATCATTTCCTCGGCCGTATAGCCGTAGATGCGCTCGGCCCCGCGGTTCCAGGACGTCACCACGCCCTGCAGATCCTTCGCCACGATCGCCTCGCCGGAAGTCTCGGCGATCAATGCGAGGCGGCGCACCGCGATGTCGGCGCTTTGGGCGGCGGCCAGATCGCGGGCGGCTTGCGCGAAGAGGCGGGCATTTTCCATCGCCAGCGCGGCTTGGCCGGCGATATTGCCCACCAGCCGTTCGCTGCGGTTGGTGAAGACCCCCGGCGCCGGGTGGCCGAAAAGGAGACCGCCCAAGACCTCGCCGGACGGCGATTTGACGGATACGGCGAGGTAGCTTCGGACCGGGAGATGACCCTTGGGCATCCCGTGATAGGGAGGATTGTGCCCGTAACGGGGATCGAGGAGGATGTCGTCCGACCGCACGGTGCCGGCGCCCTCGAAGGTGGGCCCAAAGACGGCCGTGTTGCGGGGCATCGGGAAATCCTCGAAGTCCGACCGGGAGGCCCCGGACAAGGCGTAAAGGGCATAGGACTGCCCGTTCGTCCCCGTCACATTGTAGAAGAATGCGCCGAAAGCCGCCCCGGTCAGGGCCCGCGCCGCATCGATCACCCGTTGCACCACTTGCTCGAGGTTGCGCTCGCTGAGCAGCTCTGTCGCCAGCTTCTGCAGGGCTTCCAGGTCTTCAATTCGCTCCTGGCTGGGAGCGCTTTGCGGAAGTGGGGTGGAAGAGGGTTCGGCTTTCGCTGCGGATGAGCTCACTCGCGGAGTGAAAAATTCGACGCCAACGGCTCCTGAATGGCCAGCGGTTAGTGCACCCAGCCGCATAGGAGATTTCCCGAAACGCCGGGAGGGGTTTTGCCACCCGCTCCGGGGTTCCTGCGCTGAGAGATTGCCGCCCGGGCCGCCATGCCGCAGCTTAGGCTCGGAGAATCCCTTTTATGACCGAAGAAGCCAAATGCCCGTTTCCGCATCTGCACGGCGCCGCCCAGCACACCCACCTGGGGGCCAGGTCCAACCGCGACTGGTGGCCGAACCAGTTGAATCTGAGAATGCTGCATCAGAATTCCGCCCTTTCGAATCCTCTGGCCCGCGAGTTCGATTATGCCGCGGAGT
>DASRSH010000137.1:0-6756 GCA_035656575.1 Opitutaceae bacterium | reverse complement strand
CTCCTGGCAAAACTCGCGCACGCTGTGGGTCTCGTTCGTCGCCACGACGTAGTCGTCCGGCCGGTCCTGCTGCAGCATGAGGTGCATCATCTCCACGTATTCCTTGGCGTAGCCCCAGTCGCGCTTGGCGTCCAGGTTGCCGAGGAAGAGCGAATCCTGCAGGCCCGCCTTGATCCGCGTCGCGGCGCGGGTGATTTTGCGCGTGACGAAGGTTTCGCCGCGGCGCGGCGACTCGTGGTTGAAGAGGATGCCGTTGCTCGCGTGCAGCTTGTAGCTCTCGCGGTAATTCACGGTCAGCCAATAGGCGTAGACCTTGGCGCAGCCGTAGGGCGAGCGGGGCCAGAAAGGGGTGACCTCCGTTTGGGGCACCTGCTGGACCTTGCCGAACATCTCGGAGGAGGAGGCCTGGTAATAGCGCACCTTCTTGACGAGGCCGGCCTCGCAGATCGCCTCCAGGATGCGCTGGGCGCCCAGGCCGTCGACGTCGCCGGTGTACTCGGGAATGTCGAAGCTCACCCGCACGTGCGACTGCGCGCCGAGGTTGTAGATTTCGTCGGGCTGCAGCTCGTAGAGGAGCTTCACCATCTGGACCGAGTCCGTCAGGTCGCCGTAGTGCAGGAAAAGCCGCACGCCGTGGATGTGCGGATCCTGGTACAGGTGGTCGATGCGGCTGGTGTTGAAGGTCGAGGCGCGGCGGATGACTCCGTGGACCTCATAGCCCTTTTGGAGCAGCAATTCCGCCAGATACGATCCGTCTTGGCCGGTGATTCCGGTGATGAGGGCTTTCTTCATGGATGGGGGCGGCTCGTCACGCGAGCGCAGGTTCGGGTTCGAAGTGAGAAATGGGGATCTTTCCCGCCGACTCGGGCGGCCACACGATCTCGATCTCGGGGGCGCGGCCCAGGAAATCCTGAAAGGGCGCCGGGCAGGCGGAGCCCGCATCGGTGGAGTCCCAGATCCAGCGGCCCGCGCTGGGCATGACAAAGGCATCCGCGGCCTTGGCCGCGTTGGCCAGAAAGAGGGCGCGCGCGGAGGGCTTGATCATCTCCGCGATGACCTGGGCCGGATTGGGATGGTTGTAGGGAACCACCCGTCCGATGCCGAGCTGCAGCACATGGCGGCTGGCGCAGGTGTCCTTGTGGCCGAGAACCAGCAGCGGCGTCTGCGTCTGGAGCAGGAACACGATGCGCGAGGGGAGGCTCAGCCGGGTGAGCCATTCGTTGTCCTCGCTGCCGTCCAAAGTGCCGCTGGGAATGACTGCCATGGCGTAGCCGGTCAGCATGTCGGCCAGCGTCGCCTCATCCGGGATCCAGCCCATGTAATTGATGTGCTCCTGGGGCGCGTCCTCCGGAGGCGGCTTGCCAAACCAGTCCACGGTGACTCCGCTGCGAACGACAAAGCGCAGGAGTTGTTCGTATTGGTTGCGGGTCCAGACCGTGCCGGCCAGCGCAATTCGCGTGGCCGGACGCACCGCCGGCGTCCAACGATTGATGCGCCGCGCCTCCCGGTCGATGACGATCGGGGGCATCACGTCGAAGTCGAAGTCGTACTTGATGGTGTAGGCCATCTGCAGCTCCGGCGAGATGGCGAGCCGCACGGCGGAGCGCGAAAAGAGGTCTTGCAGCAGCGCGTCGTCATTCTCGGGCACGAGGACATTGCGATCGTCCATGACGTAGGCGCACATCCGGGCGCCGGTGAGTTCGTGCGCGGCCAGCGCGTACAGGCACTCCTTGCGGTCGAAGGGAATGCAAAGAATCCGCCGAATGCGGTAGGGCGCCAGGAGGCGGGCCAGCCGGGTGCGCAGGGCGCGGGGCGAGAATTCCTCGAAGCGCACGTAAAGGTGGGTCGCCCCGGCCTCCTCGACTCCGTCGTAATACGATGCCGGTCGCAGGGTGACGGTGTCCAGGTGGCCGCCAAAAAAGCGCTTCAACATGACGCCGGCGCCATGCTTCTGGCAGTTCTCCGAACCGCAGATGACCAGGTTACGGTCCTTTCCGGCGTGGAGGGGGATCCGAGGGTCGAGCCGCAACGCCTCGGCGAGCGCCCGCCCGTGGTTGGCCTCGTGTGCGGCGTGATCGGCCGCACGCCGCAGGGCGAACGCGGCTTCCTCCCGGCGATTGTCCGCCCACAGCGCGAGGCCCAGGCTGAACCACAGCCAGTCTTCGTTCGGGTCGTGGCGGACGGCCCGCTGCCAGGCTTCGATCGCTCCGGTGCGGTCCCCGGCCCAGTCCAGGATATGCGCCAGCAGCACATGCAGCGACGGCACGCTCGGAGCGGATTTGGCCAGCTCGCGAATCGTTTCCATCGCCTCCGGCGAATCGGCCTCCGCCAGCGCTTGCAGCGCTCGCCGCAGATCGCGGCGGCCCTTGCCCGGGCCCTTGCGGGCGCTCAGCACCCGCGCGCGGCAATCGTCCGGGCTGTGCTTTACGAACTGTTTGATGTGATGTTCGAAATTGTTCTGCTTGCCCAGTTCGGCCGAAAGGTCGGCGATGATCAGATGGCTGTCGGGATTCTCGGGGCGGCTGGCGAGCCCCTGCTTGGCCAGCTCGAACGCCTGGGCATAGTGCCCGGTCTCAAGGGCCTCCATGGCGGAACGATCGCACTGCCACGCGGCGTGAAAGGCGCGGTCGACCGTGAATCCCGGCGCCGCGGCGAAGTCCTCCCGCTGCGCGGACGGCGGTTCCGGGCGTGGCGACCATGCGAAGGTCGCGGCAATATCGGCCCGATTGCAGCCGTGAAACATGACGTCGCAGCTTTCCGCGGCCGAGACCTCCACGGCGCGCAAGCGGGGGAAGCGGCGCACCATTCCGGCGGCTTGCGCCGGGGCATCGGAGGCGACGCAGGCCGTGGGCCGTTCCCGCGCGTCGACCGCGATCTGCAGCGCGGCTGAGGCCGCGGCGAAGGACCGCAACTGCTGCCCGTCGCACTCGCACCACGCCCGATTGGGCTGGGCTGGGGCGGGAATGGCGGGGGTGCCTTCGGAAACCAGGGCTTGGAAAGCGGCCCGTCTGGGCTTTTCGCCCAGGAAGCGGTCGTACCAGGCCGCGCCGGCCCGCCGCCGCGCGGCAAATTGCTCGGGATGGTCGAGGACGGCGCGCACCATAGCGGCGACCGCGTGGAAGTCGTTCTCGACGACAAACGGCGCCCCTTCCGGCCAGATGCGTTCCAGTCCCGCATCCGCACCCAGTCCGCCTGCAATCACCAGCCCCCCCGCGGCGAGCAGTTCGAAAATCGCCGGATTCCATTCGCCCCGCTCCGATGGGGTGACGCCGGCAAGGGTTTGCCCCATCACTTCGAGGCGCTCCTCCATCGACTCCGGCCATCCCGCCGACTCCACACTCTCCCGATGCAGGGAGGCCAGGCACTGGTTGATGGCGGAGTGGCGCAGCGAAGTCGGCGCGCCGAAACCCACCACGGGTTCGCGCTCTTCCTGACGGATGATGGGGAGAAGCCAGTCCCGCACCGGGCACAGGAGTCCGGGAAACCACGAAACCTGGGTCAGGCCGGCGGCGCGAAAAATCGGCTCGTCCAGCGCCCCATGCGTGAAGACGATGCGGTCAAATGGCTCGGCGCGGGCATAATCGAGCAGGCGCGGCAGGCCATCGGGAGCATTTTGAGTGTCGCCGATGAGCAGCAGGCGGACGGCGGGGCAGGCGGCGAGGTTGCGGGGCAGGTCGCGCGTCCTCCCATCGACGACGCAGGCGACCGCGTCGGGCTTTTGATTTGGCGGCAGTGCCGCCAGCACGGCTGCCAGATCATAGTCGCCCCGAGGCGTGCGGCGCGAAAAAACCTGGCCGCCCAGCGAAGCGTCCACCTGCAGGGGACCGGCGACGATCTGCTCGTCGGCCAGCGCGGGCCACGCAGGGGCCGAGGGCAATGCGGAGGTGGTGAAGAGCAGGCGCATGGAGACCTCCGATTAGAAGGATAGGGCCGCGAGCCGAGCGTCCCGGGGATTGATACGCCGAGCCATGCCGGCCGCGTCCTCGGCAAGTTCGTCCGCCCCCTTGTCGCGGGCCATTTCGGCGAGGGCGATCCAACCGTCGATATTCCTGCGGTCCAGCCGCAGCCCGGCCTGGTAGGCGCTGATGGCCTGCAAGGGCTCGCCGTTCTCGCGCAGGGCTGCGCCCAGCTCGATCCAGCGCAGGGCCTCCTGCTCCCGTCCGTGCAGATTGGCCAGCAGCCACGCGACCGCCTCGGGGGCACGGCCGGCGGCCATCAGGGCCCGGGCGATCAGGCTGCGCCCGTGGGCCCCCGAGGGTTCGGCGAGCAAGAGGGCGCGGGCGTCGGCGAGGGCCGCGTCGGTCTCTCCGCGGGCCAGCGCCGCCTCGAAATCTGAGAGCAGCTGTTCGCGGGGGCAGCGCAGAGGGGGAAGGGTGAGCACCGCCGGCAGCGGTTCGCCGCGGCTGCGGGCGGCGTGGGCCTCGGCAAGCAGCGCGCCGAAATGCAGACTCTGATAGTTCGCGTCGCCCAGATTTCCGCCGGCTTCCAGCGCGGCTTGGAGCGCCTGCTTGCGCGCTCCCCGCAGCTCCGGACTGCCGATCAGTTCCTGGGCCTGGCGCACATAGTCGGCCGAAGACGAGGCCGCCCAAGCCGAAAGCCCCAGCGCGCCCAGAATGCCCGCGCCGGTGCGGGAGCGGTGCGACGGACCTTGCCACGCGACGGCGGGCAGGCCGGCCGACAGCGCCGCCAGCAGCGGCAAAGGGGCGGAAAAGGGAAAGGTATCCAGGTAGATGTCACCCAGCGCGAATGCCGCACGCGGGTCGCCGAGGAGGACGGCGATGCGGCCGTCGGCGAGGCCCTGGTCCGCCTGCAGCCGGGTGAAAATCTGTTCAAGGATGAACGTATCCGCGCCGGCCGGGGGAAGCAGCAGCAGCGAGCTGTCCGGATTCTCCCTCAGCAGGCCGGCCCACGCCTGCAGACTCTCGGGGCTGAGGTGTTCCGGGGACGCGGCACTGACCAGCACCGGCCCCTGCGGCGGCAGGCCGGCTTCGGCGCGGGAGATTTCGAGATACTCGGGCCGGGCGGTGGCCGCGTCCCAGACCAAGGAAGGCGAAGGCAGGAGGGCCAACCGCTCCGAGAATTCCTGGGCCATTCCGGCCTGCGCGGTCAGGTGCAGGTCGATCTGGGGCAGGCCGGAGCCGTAGGGGCACTCGTCGGTGACGCATTGCACGGGCGCCATGCGATGCATTCCCAGGTAAATGTCGCGCCGCCGGTTCATGGGACCGCCGAACACGAGGACATCCTGGTCCGATGACCGCAGAGCGGCGACGGCCTCGTCGGCCTTCGCCGGAAGCACGGTCAATTTGGACGCCCACTTGCGGCAGGACTGCTCCACGGCATCGTGGCGCTCGCTTTCGCAGAAGAGCTGCACCGTGACCTGCGCCGGGTCGAGCGCGCTGAGCCGGGGCAGCAGGGCCCGGACGCTGAGCGACTCGCCCCAGTCCTTGAGCACCACGCCGACGCGCAGGGCTCGGCCTTCGACGGGAAAGGCAAAGGGGTCGGCTTGCGGGTCGCGCCGCCAGCGCAGCGCGCATGCCAGCAGTTCGGCGGCAGCCGCCGTCCAGGTCTTGAGCGGCAGCGACGAACGCAGCGGGGAGGTGCAGTTAAGACGGTTTTCGAAGATCGCGAGCGCCTGGTCGACGCAGCGGGAGCCGCGGTTGCGGCGGGCCCAGCGCAGGAGATCCTGGGCCAGCGCCTCGAGGGCGCGCAAATGGTCGTCGGCCGCCACGGGCGTTGTCGCCGCGCACGGTTCGACGAAGGTCCATTCGGTGTAGGGACCCCACAACCACTCGGGCACCTGATCCAGCCCGGGAGCGTCCGTCCACTGCCAGCGGGGGGCCAGCAGCATTCCGGCCAGGAGCCCGCACCAGCTCGACGCCGTCAGCCGGCGGCCAAGGGTGATATCCTCCGCCGGAACGCGCCGCGAGTGATATCCGGCCTTCCACACATCATGAGCCGCCGCAACCACCTCCGCCACATCAGGCGAAGCGCGCTCGGAACGGGGAAGGCTCGCAACCGCTTGGGCCAAGGAGAGAATCGCCTCGCGCAGCGCGCCGGAGCGGCTCGAATCCAGCCGAAAGCGGTCGAGTTCGGCCGTCAGGCCGGCCAGGCTGGACTGGAGTTCCGAGGCGGGGGAGGAGAGGGCGACGCTCATGAGGGGGGGGCGGTGTGGGCGATGAGAAAGGCCTGGCCGGAGGCCAGGAAAACCTGGGTGAAGCGCTTTCCTTGAGGCGAACGCATGAACTCCAGGAGCGCCAGGCGGGCGCCGATGAGCGCCGGCGTGTGCCCGGCATCCTCGCAGATGATGATGCCGCCGGACGGAATGCGGTCGGCGACTTTCCGCAGCCCCGCGGCCACGGCCTCGTACAAATCCACGTCGACATTGGCCACGGCGATGGGGCCGATTTCGGCCGGCAGGTCGTCGGTGATGATGTTCGCCTTAAGGACCCGAAGCTTCGGGTATCCGACCGCCTCGAGCCGGCTCTGGACGACCGCCTGGCCCTCGGTGGCGTGGGTGCCCTGCCACATTGCGTCCGCGGAAGCCCGCGCCTCCTCGTAGGAAAACCCGTCAAAGGTGTCGAAGAAGTAGAACTGACGGTCCAGGCCCGTGTGCTTGGCGTAATCGAGCATCACGGACGAGCTGCTGCCGCGAAAGCAGCCGATCTCGACCACGGCGCCGGGAACGTCGCGGGTGGTCTCGAGCGCCTGGCAAAGATTGATGAAGTCCTCCTTCGAGCCGGGATCCTCGAATTTCGC
>DASRSH010000136.1:0-26762 GCA_035656575.1 Opitutaceae bacterium | reverse complement strand
TACGGCTCGTAGCTGATGATGTAGCGGTCCTTCAGAATCTGGTTGAGCATCTCGCGGTCGTCGAAACCGATCACGGCAACCATGAGCGGGGTCTGATCGTCGATGTAGCTGCACACCGGCGTGCGGCCCGGGGTGATGCGGAAATAGGAGAAGGGATAGTTCTGGAGCATGACGTCCTCCGGGGCCTCGCCGGCGAAGAGGAAGTCGGGATTCACGCGGTTGGCCGCGCGGTGAAGGGCGTCCGACATCGGCTGGTCGCCGGCATAGACGTACTCCGGCACCCGGTGGCCGTGATCGGGGGCAAAGCAGTACAGCGCCGGGCCGTGGCCCAGCACTTCGTCGTAAAGCCATCCGGCCGCCCCCAGGTCCAGCAGCTTTTGAAATTCGTGGGTGGCGAGCGTCCGCCACTCGGCATCGAGCGGGCAGAGCATGACGAAGCGCCGCGTGTTGATGCCGGCGAGCTGGGTCGGGGTATGGTAGCTGTAACCCGGATACTGGTACGGATCGCCGTAGGGATCCTTGATCGCGTACTTGTAGAGCTCCTCCTTGTACCAGTCGGTGGTGATGTCGGCCCAGACGAACTTGCCGAAGAGGATGATCTTCACCCCGAGCGCCTGGCTGGCCGCGATGGCCTGATGCAGGTCCTGCCAGGTGCCGAGGTGCGGATCGATGCCCAGATAGGGGTTGCCGCGGTCCTGGCCGCCGCGCTGCCAGCCCACCAGCTGGATGGCCGAGACGCCGTTGGCCGCGCAGGCTTCGGCGTAGGTGTGCAAGTCGCGGTAGGGAACCCGCCATTCCTCTTCCGGCGAATTGACCTGCAGCTGCTGCCAGGAGTGGACTTGGCGCGCCCAGGCGGGGAGGTGGGCCGGCTTGAACCAGGTGGCCCGCCAGGCCTTGTAGAGATCCACGCCCGCGTGCCAGTCGCCGCTGTAGCCTTGGAGCACGACTGGAGCCAGCACGAAGGTGGAGTGCGGCGCCGCAAAAATGAAGTGCGTCGCCCGAAATTCCAGATGCACGGGCTTGCCCCCGATGCTCGGCCCGGGCGGCACCGTGTAGTCCATGGATTCCTCGACGCCGGGATGCTGCTCGAATGTATAGCCGAGGAAGTAGGGGGAGCGGGGGTCCGCCATCTCCACGTACAGACCCTGATCCTTGGCCTGAATGAGACAAAACAGGCTGTTGTTCGAACCCGCCCCCTGGGTGGGATAGTCGACGCCCCAATACCCCTGCTGATTTTCAAAGTGGGGATAGATCTCGTGCCGCTCCAGGTTGGCGTAGTACATGTGGCGCCGGTACAGCGGTTCGTTCGGCGCGGGCGAGGCCAGGTCGCCCAAATAGGGATATTCCAGCGTTTCCACGGTCAGCGGCGAGTCGTTGCGGAGCTGGCCGGAGAAGGTCAGCGCGCCCCGCTCCAGCGTCACTCGGGCGGTGAAGGTCATGGGCAGCACGCCGCCGTGTTCGCTGAGCAGATTGCGCCATACGATCCGCACCTCGTGATCGGAGAGCGGGTCGACTTCGGCCGCGCGCTGCCGCCACCCGAAGACGAAATTGTCCCTTTGCTGGGGGAGCGGGGCATGCAGCCGAAAGGAGACCCCTAGGCTGGGGCGGTTTTCGATCGCCCAGCCGGTGGCGGGGCGTTCGAGCCGGACCAGGGCGCCCGTCTCGGAGTCGAAGGCGGCGCGCAGCGCGCCGTCCGCCAGCCAGACATCGGCGGAGCGCCCAAGCGGAAGTGCGGCCACCAGGGCGGCGGCGACGGCGGCGGAGCGGAGCCAGCTCACGGAGTGAAGCCGAATTTCACCGCATCGCTCAGGCCGGGATAATCGTCGGTGCGAAAGGGCGCCGCGGGCAGGCCGGCCCCGTTGAAAAGATTGCATACCGGGCTGTCGGCCCAGGCATAGCGCACCGCCTGGGGATGAGCGATGCCGGGCGCCCGCACGACGACATCGGATCCGTCGATCGTGGCATCGGCCCACACCCAGCGCCGGTCCGGACCGCAGACCGCGAAGCCCTGGACCTGGCTATCCGGCGCCGGCAGGACCAGAGGCCGCGTGAGGGCGACGACGGTCATCGGACGGTAGCTGGAAGGCAGGGCATGGACGACCAGTCCGCCCTCCGTGTGCCGGAAGCGGATGCGCAGCGCATCGCCTTCGACCGTCATGCCGGCGAAGACGGGTCCCGAATCGACAATCTTCATCCCGTAGGTGCGCGCGAGGGCCAGCCGGGCAAGTCGGTCTCCGACCGGTATCTTGTTCCGCGGGTGAATGTCCCCGGGTTCTCCCAAGTCAATCAGCACGGCTTCGCCGGTATGGGGCAGGGCGAGCGTCCGCGTCTGCGCCTCGCGCAGTTCCGCCCACAGGCTATCTTGCGGCTGGGCCGCCACCGGGCCGAACTTGGGCAGCTGGCAGAAGTAGAACGGAAAGGCACCCTCGCCCCAACGCCGGCGCCAATCCTCGATCATAAGGGGAAAGGCCTTGCGGTATTGGAAGGCCCGCGGGGCGTTATCCTCGCCCTGATACCAGACGACTCCCCGCATGGCGTAGCCCAAGGCGGGATGGATCATGCCGTTGAACAGCCAGGTCGGAACGCGGAACGGGTAGGGCGCCGCCGCCATGGGCGCCGGATAGGCGGCCCGGCCATCGGCGCTCAGTTCCGGAAGGGCGTATTCCGGCTTGGCGAGCCAGGTGCCGGCGAGCGTCACCGTGTCGATGTTGAACGCGGTATCCGGCCCCATCACCGCCGCCCCGCCGGCCGGGGCGACCAGGCGCAGCGCCAGGGTGACGGGCCCGGGGCGGACCGCATTCACTTCCATGTAATAGGTTCGCGGCGAAGCCGCCCCGCCGGTCTGCGGACTGGTCTCGCCGACCTTCACGCCATTGACATAGAAGCTGTCGAAGTCGCGCAGGATGCCCAGATTGATGAACAGGGGCCCGATCGCCATCTGCGGCGTGATGGTGAAGGTGCGCCGCAGCCAGACCGCGCCGGCGTCCGGCAGGCCGGATTCACCCAGGCTTCCGGGCAGGCTCACCGGCTGCCAGCCTTCGGTTGAGGCGTCGGGCGCCGCAAATTGCCGGGGGTCCGCCGGCGCGGGCCCCTGGCGCCAATAAGCCTTCTCCCATGCGTCGTATGCGGCGACGTAAGCGCGCAGGTCTTTCTGATACTGGCGGTATTGGGCGAGCACCCGCGCGGCGCCCGCCTTCAGCTCGGGGTCGGTGTCGAGAGCCGCCTGGCTGGTCCAGGATTCCACGGGCGAGCCGCCCCAGGAAAGATGCACCAGGCCCACCGGCCGGTGCAGGGCTGCCTGCACATCGCGGCCAAACCAATAACCGACCGCGGGAAAGCCGCCGGTGGCATCCGGGCCGGCCCGCTGCCACTGGCCTTCGATGGAGTCGAGGGGATGATCGGAAAACTGTCGCACGGGGGTGAAGACCCGCAGGTCGGGATTGGCCGAGGCGGCGATCGTAGCGGCGGCGCCCCGGGTGCGGGCCACGCTCCAGTCCATGTTCGACTGGCCGGAGCACACCCAAACCTCGCCGATCGCGACATCGGGCACCACGAGGCGGTTGCGGCCGGTCACGACGAGCTCGAAGGGCCCCGGCCCGGCGTCCGCGAGGTCGAGCGCGGTTCGCCAGCGGCCCCGATCGTCAGCCTCCGCCTGGACCGACTGTCCGCCGATTGAAACCGTCACCGGCTCATGTGGCGCCGCCTGTCCCCAAATCGGGACGCGCGGCCCCCGTTGCAGCACGCAATGCGGCCCGAACAACGCCGGCAGCGCCACGTCGGCGCGCGCCGACACCGCGAGGAGGCACGCCGCCAAAGCCGCGGTCCTCACGGCTGCCCCGTCTCCAGCTCGTCCCGGCTGGGCAGAGGCGGAAACGGCGTGTGCGGCTCGGTCTGGTACCAGTACGCGACCGAGGCGATGTCGTCCTGGAGCTTGCGGTACCGCCCCCCGGATTTCCATCCCAGGTCCTGGATCGTCACCCTCAGGTCCGAGCGGAAACGCACGGGATCCGTCAGGTGCCAGCGGTAAAGGCTGAAGCGCTGCTGCGACTCGTAGAGCCCGTCGGGCCGGATCACCTGGGTGAGGCCGCTGTAGGGCGTGGAGAATTCCGTGTAATGATGGCGCCCGTCCGGCCCCACCGTCTCGAAATCGTAGGAGCCGCAGAAGTAGTCCTCGGTGCCCGTGCCGCAGATGGTCGGAAAAGCGCCGTCCCCATCGAGGTAGAACTTCACCTCGCCCTCGCCCCACCAGCCGGTGGCGTGCGTCCCGTAGGCGAGATAGGTGCCGACGTACTGGCCGCGGCCGCGGATCCCGTCCACGATGGTGTAGAGGCCGGGCGTGCGCAGCGGATTCTGCAGGCGGAATTCGGCGTGGAAGTACGCGGCGTCGTCCGGCACGGGGGCCAGGACGTAATTGACCTGATAATACAGGACCATCCGGTCGTCGGCCAGGTTCTGGAGGGTGATCCGGCAGTGGTGGCGGAAGGGCATCGGCCAGTAGCAGTTGAAGGCCGACCCCGGATTCACGCAGACCGGCAGCGAGCTGAAGAACGGGCAGTGGTCGTGGGTGGCCCAGCCGCTGGCGAAGAAGTCCGCCAGGGGAACCTCCACCGACGGGCTGGGATCGCCGTCCCAATAGAAGCGCAGGATCTCCGTCCGCCAGTTGCCCGTGGGCGTCATCCAGATCTGCTGGATCGAGCCGGGACCGTCGATGTCGGCGACCGTGAAGGTCTGGCCGGCGCCGATCACGACCGCGGGGGAAACCTTCCAGCCCTGGCCTAGTTCCCGGGCCGCGCTCTGTCCCGCGCCCTGGGTGGCCCGGCCGCCTCCGCCCTTGGCGCCGTCGAAGTTCTCGGGACTGATGGAGCGCGACTGGGCGTCGGAAAGGCGGCTGAGGTTGCCCAGGCCAAGATCGAGCCCGTTGAAGGGCGTGTCGGCTTCGGCCGACGCGAGCATGCCGGCGGCGCAGAGGGCCGCGAACCAAGGTGAGAGCTTCATGAGGGGATGCGACGAAGGGTGAGAATCAGGGCCGAGCGGGGCGCGGCGGCGAATAGCGGCAGGCCGCGATCCATCAGCTCCTGGCCGGTGGCCTCGCGCACGGCGCCCGTATCCACATCCGTCACGGCGTACCGGGCCCGGGGATCGAGGCCGCGCAGACGGACCCGGCAGTCCGTTTGCGCGTTGTTCTCCCGGCGGAAAGCCTGGATATCCCCCTCGCCCGACCCGGGCCGGTAGAATTCCCATGCCATCCAGGTCGTCTCGGTCCCGTCATACGGGGTGAGCGGGTAGTAGTCGCCGTAGAAACAGGCGGCGACGGCGGCGTGATCGGCGAACTGCCGCCGCAGCGCCGCCCAGTCCGGGTGGTCAAAGTGGGTGCCGACCCCCATCCAGGGGCAGAGGTGGCTGCGCGCCGAATAGATGTCGTCGGCGTATTCCCCCGTCCCGTAAAACGGCACCCACAGGCTGAGGCCGTAGGTGTGGCCCTGGTTGCCGTCGAACACGTCGGTGGTCATGGCGCCGTCGGACCCCGGCAGGTTCGGAGCCTGGTAGTCGCTGCGCAGCAGCGGCACGCCGCGGCGCAGGGTTTCGAGATCGTTGCGCCGGCCGCCGGAGGCGCAGGAGTCGATCATCAAGCCGGGCCTCCGCTGCCGCAGCGCGTCCCAGTACGCCAGATAGCCCTGGACGTAGAGATTCTCCGTCATGCCCTGGCGGTCCGGAGCGTCCGCCCTCTGCCAGGCCCCCAGGGGGTCCACGTTGAAGTCCTGCCGATAGACGTCGATGTTCTCCCGCTCGAGGAAGCCGCTGATGTCATCGATCAGCCATTGCCGCGCCGCGGGATTGCCCAGATTGAGCAGGCGCAGGTCGGCGTGGCCGGCGTCGCCCCAGTTCAGCAGCCAGTCGGGATGCTGGTTCCAGAGATAGCTGCCGCGGTAAACGCGCTCCGGTTCGAACCAGAGCACGAATTTCATACCGCGCTGGTGGACGTAGTCCGTGACCTCCCGGAGGCCGCGCGGATAGCGCACGGGGTCGGGCTTCCAGGTGCCCACGCCAGTGGCCCGGAACCAGTCGTGCTGGGTCGGATACCAGCCGGCGTCGACCCAAAGGTAATCGGGGCGGAAGCCGCGCTGGAGGTAACGGTTGAGAAAGGAGATGTCCCCGGCCGCCGACGTGAAGAGGCCCGGCGGGCACACCATGGTGTCGGTCGGGGGCAGGGCGCCTCCGGGGCGCGGAATGTTGTGGGCCAGGAACCAGCGGCGCCACAGATTCTGGGCGCCGATCCAGTCGCTGCGCCGCCAGAACAGCAGCGCGACCAGCGGGCTGCGGATCTCCTCGCCGGGGTGCAGGCGCAGATGGGTCGTTTCCTGGCCCCCGACGATCCGCACTGCGCCGTGATCGGCCGAGAACCGCGCCTGCCATTGTCCGGGCCAGCCGAGCGCGACGATGAGGCCGCGGCCGCCGCCGTCGACGTTGAAATAGGGCCACGCCCCGTTGGTCGGCCGGCCGCCCTCGGGCTCGAAGCTGCGCGCCTCGGGGCCGAGGGGAAACTCGAGCGGGGCGTAGCTGTGGGCCGAGAAGTTGTCGCCCTGAGTCGTGCGCAGGATCGTTCCCGCCGCCGCGGGCCCGAAGCGCGTGTCCACGCCCTCGAAGTGTTCGAGCAGGGGCGTATCCGCCGCGCCGCGGTTGGCGGCGTAAACCGTCCACTCGACGGCGGGAAAGTCGGAGTACTCGACGCTCTCCAGCCGCACTTCCAGGCCGGTCCGCGGGTCCGTCCAGCGCAGGACGCGGCGAGTGCGGCCGCCGCTTTCGGCCGTGGTTTCGACCGGCGCCTTGGTCCAGCCGGCAAGAAGCTGGGCCGAGGGAATGCCGTCGTAGCGGAAGGAGAACACTGGCCGGTCCAGGTCCAGCAGGCTGTGCCGGGTCCATTGCCGCTCGGCGGCGGCTTCGGCCGGGAGGGAATTTTCGTCGGCGCGCGCGAGGGACAGGGCAACGCCGATGAGGATGCAGGCGGCGAAGAGGGGACGCAGTCGCATGGGAGGATAAGGACAAGCTGCGCGTCCCGGCGAGGCGAGCCAGGCGGGTTGGTGCTTTTTTTGATCCATGCGCGCGGAGCGGCGACGCCACACCGGCCTTGACCGGCGTCCGGGGCGGCGATGGAAATGGGCGGCACGATGACCCCGCCTCTTGCGCCGCCGTGCTCCCGCCGAGCCTCTTGGCTCGGGGGAGGGGCGGTGGCGGCGATCACGGCGCTGGCCTATGGCAACAGCCTGCACGGCCCCTTTGTCTTCGATGGGGAGGTGGCGATTGTGCACAATCCCACGCTGCGCAGCCTCGCGGCCGCGCTGCGGCCGCCGGCCGATGGGTCGCCCGTGACGGGGCGCCCCCTCGTCAACCTGTCCTTTGCGTTCAACTACGCCTGGGGCGGCCTCGACTCGATCGGTTACCACCTGGTGAACCTCGGACTGCATGTGACGGCGGCCCTCACCCTCTTCGGAATCGTCGCGCGCACTGTGCGGCGGCTGGCGGGCGCCGGCCACGAGGAGGTGAAGGCCCACCCGACGGCGTTCGCCGCCCTCTGCGCGCTGCTCTGGGCGGTGCACCCGTTGACGACCGAGGCGGTGACTTACGTCGCGCAGCGCGCGGAAGCGCTCATGGGGCTGCTGTATCTGCTTACGCTCTATGGCTTCATTCGCGGCACGGAGGCGGCCGCCGGGGCCGGTCGGCGGGCGTGGTACGCCGTCGCCGTCGCCGCCTGCGCCGCCGGCATGGCGGCCAAGGAAGTCATGGTCACGGCGCCGCTGGCGGTCTGGCTCTACGATCGGACGTTTGTCGCCGGCTCGTGGCGGCAAGCGCTGCGCGAGCGGAGGAGATTTTACGGCGCGTTGGCGGCCGGATGGGCGATCCTGGCCGGGTTGGCGGCGGCGGCGGGAACCCGCGGCGGCACGATCGGGTTTCACACCCCCATCCCCTGGACGCGGTACGCGGCCGAACAAACCTGGGCCGTGGCGCATTACCTGCGGCTGAGCCTGTGGCCGCACCCGCTGATCCTGGACTACGGTTCGCGCGCGCCCGTTTCCGCCGGGGCCCTGGCGGCCGATGGCGCGCTGGTCGCGGGCCTGGCGGCCGTTACCGTCGCCGCCGTGATCGGACGCCGGGCGCTGGGATTCCTCGGCGCGGCTTTTTTCGGCATCCTGGCCCCGACTTCGAGCATCATTCCCATCGCGACGGAGATCGCCGCCGAGCACCGGATGTACCTGCCGCTCGCGGCGGTGGTTGTCGCGGTCGCCGCCGGCGCGCGGCGGGCGCTGCGCGCCTGGAGCTGGCCGGTCCTGGCGGTCGCGGTCGCGGCGCCGGCAGCGGTGACCGTGCGGCGCAACGCCGATTACCGCAGCGCGGTGTCGCTGTGGACGGCCGAAACCCAAGCCGCGCCCGCCAGCGCCGGCGCGCACAATAACCTGGGCGCGGCCCTCCTGGCCGCCGGCCGGATGCCGGCGGCGGCGGACGAGTTCGCCGCCGCGGTGCGGCTCGACCCGGCGCTGGCGGGCGCGCACAACAACCTGGGGCAGATCTGGCTGCGCGAGGGGCGCTTCGCGCCGGCCATCGGGGAATTCGCGGCGGCCCTGCGTCTTGCTCCCGCGTATCCGCAGCCGCGCCAAGGCCTGGCGGCGGCGGAATACGGTCTGGGCCACGCCTGGGCGTTGCAGCAAAATTGGGCGGAAGCGATTCCAGCCTATGAGGCGGCGCTGGCGGCCGATCCCGCCCTGGTCGGGGCTCGGGTGGACCTGGGCAGCGCGCTGCTGGAATCGGGGCGGCCCGCGGAAGCGATCGCCGCCTACCGGGAGGCGCTGCGACTGCGGCCGGACTACGCGGTGGCGCACCATGATCTCGCCGCGGCGCTGCACGCCGTCGGCCGCGATGACGAGGCCCGGCGGGAGCTGGCGGCCGCGGCGGAACTGAAGGGGGAGCCATGAAGCCGCCGGCCGTCGCAAAGCCGCGCCCGCTGTTCGTGCCCGGCCTGGTGCTGGCCGGACTTGCCCTGCTCGCCTACCTGCCCGCGTTGGGCGGCACCTTCCTGTGGGACGACGATAACTTCCTGACCGCCAACCCGCTGATCCACGCGGCTGACGGGCTGCGCCGGTTCTGGCTCACCGGCCAGGCGGCGGACTACTGGCCGCTGACGTCGAGCACCCTTTGGGCCGAGTGGCGCCTGTGGGGCCTGCATCCCCTCGGTTATCACGCGACCAATATCGCGCTCCACCTCGTCTGCGTGCTGCTGCTGTGGCGGGTCCTGGCCCGCCTCGGCGTACCCGGCGCCTTTTGGGGCGCGCTGCTGTTTGCCGTCCATCCGGTCAACGTCGAATCCGTGGCGTGGATCACGCAGCGCAAGAACCTCGTGGCCATGGTGTTTTTCCTTCTCAGCCAGCGCTGGTTTCTGGCCGGCGAGCGGGACTATCGCTGGCGCGCTCCGAGCGTGGTCGCCTTCGCCCTCGCCATGCTCGGCAAGGGTTCGGTCGCGCCGCTGCCGCTGGTGCTTGCCGGCATCATTGCGTGGAGGCGCCGCCTGCGCGGGCGCGATTTCCGGGATCTCGCGCCCTATTTCGTCATCGCGGTCGTGCTCGCCTGGGTGAACGTGCGCTTCGAAACCCACGACTATGCGCCCTTTCGCACGGCTGGCTTTCTCGAGCGCCTGTTGGGCGCGGCGGCGGCCATCTGGTTCTACCTGGGCAAGGCGTTGTGGCCGGCCGACCTCAGCTTTGTCTATCCGCAGTGGACGATCCGCATCGGCGATCCGGCGTGGTGGGCGCCGCTCGCGGCCGCGGCCGGTCTGACCGCCGTCCTGTGGCGCTTTCGCCGCCGGAGCGCGTGGGTGCGCGGGGGGCTGTTCGCCTGGGGCTACTTCTGCGTCATGCTCGGGCCGGCGCTGGGCTTCACCGACGTGGGCTTCATGAAGTTCTCCCTGGTGGCCGACCACTACCAGCACCTGGCGCTGCTGGGCGTGACGGCGTTCGCCGGGGCCGCGCTGGCGGCGGGCGTCGCGCGCCTGGACCCGGCGCTGCGCTTCCTGGGCTGGGCCGGAGCCGGTCTGGCCACGGCGATCCTGCTCGGGCTGACGGTGCGGCAAAATCGCATCTACGCCGATCCCGAGCGCCTCTACTCCGTGGCGCTGGAGCGCAGTCCGGCCAGCGCGCTGGCGCACAACAATCTGGGCGTCGTGCTGGCGGAACAGCCCGGCCGGCAGCGGGAAGCGGAGGCCCAGTTCGCGGCGGCCATGCAGGCGGACCCGGCGATGGCGGAGGCCCATTACAACCTGGGCAACCTGCTGGTGCGGGCGCCGGGCGGCCTGCCCCGGGCCGTGGACGAGTTCGCGGCCGCGGTGCGCCTCAATCCCCGCGTCGCCGCGCTGCGCAACAACCTCGGGCGGGCCCTGGCGGCGAGCGGACGGCCGGAGGAGGCCATCCCCGAGTTCCGCGCGGCGGCGCGGCTGGCGCCGGCGTGGGCGGCGCCCCATATCAACCTTGCGAATACGCTGGCCGCGCGGCCGGACGGCGCGGCCGCGGCGGCGGAGGAATATGCGGCCGCGCTCCGCCTGGATCCGCGAAACGTCGAGGCGGAGAACAACCTGGCGAACGTGCTCGCCGCGCTGCCGGGGCGGGAGGCCGACGCGGTGGCGCACTACGAGGCGGCGCTGCGGCTCGCGCCCGGGCTGGCGCGGGTCCACGCCAACCTGGCCGCGGTGCTGGCGGAGCTGGGCCGGACCGCGCAGGCGCGGGCCGAATACGACGCGGCGCTGCGGCTCGATCCGGAGCTGGCGGCGGCGCGGGCGGGCCGGGAGGCGCTGCCGGCGCAGTGACGGACGGGCGGCGGGCGGGCTGGCTCAAAAAAAAGGCCACACGGATCGCATTGTGCGCGCCGGGTGGCGCTGGCATTCCGCCATCACGTCGCCTCGCGTTCCGTTTCCACGTTACCCGCCCCGGTTCCCATTTCCCCTCCGCCTCCCGCGCGCCCGTCCCGGCGGCGGCCGGGGCGCCCACCGATCCCCTCGCAACTCCCACCACCAAAAATGAAGCATACCCGAAAAAAAATCCTGGCCACCTGCGCGTCGCTGGGGCTGGCCCTGGCCGCTGCCGCGCAGACCGCCCCCGACAATTCGGTGCCGCCGAGCACGCCGACCGGCACCAATCCGCCGGTCGCCGCCAATGGCGCCCCGGCGCCGGAGCAATCCTCCAACAGCATCAATCAGGCGGCGGAGAACGACAATCCCGTGGTCCTGAGCCCGCTCGACGTCACCGCGGTGAAGGACGTGGGCTACGGGGCCGCGACCACCGCGTCCACCTCCAAGTTGGTGCAGAACTACATCGACGTGCCGCAGACGGTGAACGTCGTGACCTCGGAGTTTTTGCAGGATTACACCCTGCAGGACGTGCGTGAGGCCTTGGAATACGAGCCGAATCTGACGTTCGGCCTGAACAACAACTCGTATTCGACCCGCATCCGCGGCGCCATCGTGACTTCGACTTATATCGACGGCGTGGCCTCGAGCTATTCCTTCAGCGCCGAGCCAATGGACTTCTTCGACCGGATTGAGGTCGTGAAGGGCCCGAGCTCCGTGGCGTTCGGCCTGGGCGAACCCGGCGGCCTCATCAATTACGTCAGCAAGACGCCGCAGGGCGTGGACGCCACCTCGCTCTACGCCGGCTACGGCGAGTGGGACAATTACCGGTTCGGCGTCGACCTGCAGCGCGTGGATCCGAGCAACTCGAAGTTGAGCTACCGGATCGTCGCGTTCGACGACGGCGGCAACTACGAGACGCCCAACATCAACCACCGCGGCTATGGCACCCAGTTCTCGATCCGCTACGATGTCGACCCGACCCTGCGCATCGACCTGATCACGGCCTATTCCAACACGAACTATCCTTCGGAGGGCATCGAGAACAGCATCTGGCAGCAGAAGACCATCTACCAGACCTGGCAGATCACCAACCTGGGCGCGTCGATCTACGAATACCTTCCGGGCACGGTGTTCCAGAACGGCTCGGTCTTCGGCGGGTCCGGCCAGCTGCCCACGCCGGGAACCGACGTCGGCGTTTTGGGCACGGGCAAGCTAGCGGCGGTCGACAGCAATCTCAATCCGGCGGACTGGGCCTCGGGCGGCATCACCTATGAGGACTGGCGCTCGACGCTCGTGATCAACAAGACCTTTTGGGATAATCATATCAGCCTGCGCAACGCCACGACGCTCGAATTCTCCAGCAACAATGGCGATGACGAGACGCCGGATGAAGTCGTCTCCGTTCCCGGCACCAACACCTATCCGGCGGCCCAGGCGGGCAATCCCGGCTACGGGGAGCCGGTCGGCTACACGCTCACCGGGGTGGGGGCCGAAAACGGCTACCAGGGCGTGCCCGGCCAGCCGTTCTTCGGCGTCGGCTTTTCGCTGACCCACGGCCAGGGCAATGCCAGCGCGCGCAACGACGAGCTCGACCTGCTCGGCGACTGGAAGTTCGCCGGCATGGAATTGCAGGGCCTGGCCGGGGGCGACATCTACGACAGCGAAAGCAACAATCTGGGCTGGCAGTGGCCCGACGTCTATCCGGGGACCGGCCTGCCGTACGAAGTCAACGTCTACAGCAGCCACAACGCGTCCGTCCCGATCCAGAACAATTACACCATCACCGGCTTCAGCAACAGCCACAGCTGGGGCGACGGCGAGTACGTCCAGGGCGATCTCAAGCTGTTCCATGACATGCTCGACCTGAACGCCGGCTGGCGCATCGACTTCTTCGACACGGAGAACCGAAACTATCTGGCCCCGAGCCTTCCCGCCTCCTACAGCACCACGGGCTGGCTGAACACCAAAGGCGCGCCGCGCTACGCCATCACCGTCAAGCCGCTGCCGTGGCTTTCCATCTACGAGCTGTACACCGTGCACCACGACCCGGCCCAGTTCACCAACAAGTACTTCCTGGCTTCGGGCACGGAGTGGGGTTCTTACCTCCAGTCGCTCTACCCGGAGTCGGAACTGGAAGAGTTCCAGCCCGGCGGCACGACGATCGAGACCGGCGCCAAGGCCTCGTTCCTCAATGGCCGGGTCTACGCCTCGGTCGCGATCTTCCACGACATCACCCAGGGCCAGCTCAATCCGATCGTGGCGATCAACTACATCAATCCGGACGGCACCGACACGCAGATCGGCGTCCAGCAGGTGCAGGGGACGAACGTGCATGGCATCGAGGCCGAGGTCTTCGGCCAGATCACCGATCGCCTGTCGGGCATCATCAATTACGGCGAAACGCGGGGGTATTACCCGGAATTCTCCAACGGAACGCCGGACATCATCGACCCGTCCGCCACGGTAAGCGGCCACCTCAAGTTTGATTTGGGCGACCTGCATGGCCATGGGTTCTACATCAACTTCGGCGGCGAAGGCTTCAGCCCGTACACGATGTGGCAGGAAATGAGCCCGGTTAACGGGTACATCGGGACGACGCCGATCACCGCCGGCGAGACGATCAGCTCGTATTACAGCACCTGGCAGTACGTCCTCGACGCCGGCGTCGGCTACCGCTGGCGCACCGGCCGGTATCACCAGGAGCTGTATTTCAACTGCGACAACTTCACCAACCAGCTGGTCTCGATCGGCACGGTCACGCCGTGGACGGTCGAGCCCCTGCGCCAGTGGTTCGTGACCTACAAGGTCGGCTACTAGATTTGGGGTGACAATAAACTCGCGCCGGCTGGGCTGGGCGGATTACGCCAGCCTAGCCGGCGCGCCTGCGCCCGGCAGACCGCGGCCGGCCGGACGCCGTCGGAGCACGTAGCGTGCTGAAGGCAGGCCGCCGCCGCCGCCACGCCCAGTTCCAGGCAGGAGGCCATGTCCTCCTCCTGGTGGAGGCCCAGCAGCACTCCCGCCGCCAGCGCATCCCCCGCGCCCGTCATGCCCCGGATGGATTCGGCGGGCACGCGCACGCTGCCCTGCCAGCGGGAGCCGCCGCGCGCGGACTGGGCGAAGGCCCCTTCGGGAAAATGGATGATGACCCATTCCCGCACGCCGGCGGCGAGCAGGGCGCGCGCGGCCGCCTCCACCGCCGCGGCGTCCAGCGCCTCGCCTTTGCGCAACGCGATGCCGGAAAGACGCTCGGCCTCGAAGTCGTTGACGAAAAGCAGGTCGACGTCGGGCAGCACCGGCAGGACCACGGCCGCAAAGCGGTTGCTGTTTTCGCTCACGCAATCCAGTGAAACGCGCAGGCCGGCCCGCCGCGCCCGGCGCAGCACCGCGGCGGCGGCCGGCCGGTCCCCGCGCCGCGCGTCCAGGCGGTCCAGCAGCAGGAGATAGCCGAGGTGAAAAAAGCGCGCCCGCGTCCCCTCGAAGTCGAAGTGCTCGGGCCCCAGCCGCGCATTGGCTCCGCGCTGGTGGAAGAAGGTCCGGCGGCCGGTGGCGGACACGGTCATGACGTCGGTATGCGACGTGGGAACGCCCCGCAGCCGCCGCAGGCCGGAGGTGTCGATGCCGTGCAGCCGGCAGTCGCGGAAGATGTAGTCGGCATCGGAGTCGTCGCCCACGAGGCCGACTGCCCGGAGGGGAAAGCGCGCGCCCAGGCGGGCGAGGTCCTTCAGCACATTGTAAGGGGCTCCCCCGTTGGCGGCGACTTCGTCCCGGATATTGGCCAGGGCGTCCTGGGGCGGCCAGGCATCGATGACCTTGACGTGATCGACGATCCAGTTGCCGGCCGCGATGATTCCGGTCCGGGGGGCGCGCGGGGGGCGGGGAGGGGAAGTGGGCACGGGCGGGATTCGTTCCAGCGGGGCCGGGCAAGGCAACCACCGGACACCGGCTCTAATTTAGAGCCAGCAAACGGAGATGGACGGGCAGCGTCCGCCTTCGCCCTTCTGGGGCATCCGTGGACCATTCTCTCGTCGAAGCCCTGGCGCGCGGCGGCCACGCGCCGCATGAAGTCTTGTTTCCGGACGGGACCGAGGTTCTGGTCCTGCCGCACGGGGGGCGGGTGCTGGGCCTGTTTCCTTCCGGAGAGGACCGCAACGTGCTCTGGACCCATCCGCGGCTGGCGGCAGACGCCCGCGCGTTCTTCGCGACTTCCGGCTGGCACAATCCCGGAGGGGAACGCACCTGGCTGGCCCCCGAAATCGATTTTTTCTTTCCCCGCTATCCCGACCGTTCGGAATACGTTCCGCCGCAACCGTTCGATGCCGGCGAGTTCGACTATCAGGCGGTGGGCGGCCAGGTGCGGCTGACGGGGGAATTCCGCCTGCCGGGCTTTCGTTCGCGCCGGCCGGCGGCCTTCCGGCTGCACAAGCACCTCGCGGCGGCGCCCAATCCCGTCCCGGATCTGGGCGGCATCCGGTTCGCGGGCTATGCGGTGACGGCCGAACTCGAGCGCCTGCCGGACGATCCGGGCGAAGTGGAAGCCGGATTGTGGAGCCTGACCCAATTGCCCCACGGCGGCGAGATGCTCGTGCCGCTGCGGGGACGGGCCGGGGAGCCGCGCATTTTTTTCGGCGCGCCCGGGCCGGGCGACGTGCGCGTGACCGCCGGCGCCTTGCGCTATCGCATGAGTTCCGAAGGGGAGCACAAGATCGGCCTGCGGCCGCGCGGCCTGACGGGCCGCGCCGGCCATTGGCTGGAAGGCGGGGCGGAGGCGCAGCTCGTCGTCCGGGAGTTCTCGGCCGATCCGTCGGCGCGGTACCCCGACGGGCCTCCCGCGGACGAAAGCGACACGGGGTACGCGTTCGAGGCCTGCAGCGTCGCGCACCCCGTATTGGGCCGCTTCAACGAGCTGGAGCAGCTCGCACCCGCGCTCGCTCCGGATCAGGCGCGGTGCGCGGATACGGCCCGGCTCTGGGCCTTTCGCGGGGCCGTTCCGGCGGTGCGAGCCGCCGCGGTGCGCCTGCTGGGGCTCAGTCCGTGAAGTGCTCGTCGATCTTGCGGCGCAGAAAGGCCACCGAGGCGCGCAGATCTTCCAAGCCGTTCATGCCGTCCTCGATCGAGATCCAGGAGGCGAATCCGACCGAACGCAGGATGCGGAAGATGCGATCGTAGTCATTGGCCCCCTGTCCGATTACCCCGTGCGAGAGGCGGCGGGCGTAGCCTTCGACATCCTCCTCCCGGCGCAGGTCGGCCAGCGTCCCGTGGGTCAGGAACCGATCGCTGGCATGCATGGAGACGACCCGGTGCTTCACCTGCTCCAGCAGGGCGATGGGATCCTCGCCGGCCAAGAGGGTGTTCGAGGGGTCGTAATTGACCCCGAACCACGGCGAGCGGATGCGATCCACGATTTCCACGAACAGGTCCATCTTCTGGGCGAATTCGGGATATTTCCAGTAGTTGTCCTTGTAGTGGTTTTCCAGCGTGAGCACAACGCCGTGGCGCTCGGCGTGCGGCAGCAGACCGGTGATCACCCGCACCACCTGCGCAATCCCCGCCGTGCGGCTGACCTCGGGGCGGCGCTGGCCGGAGAGGACGCGGCAGAACCGCCCGCCGAAGAAAGCGGTCAGCTCGATCATCCGCTTCTCGCGGTCGATTTCCCGCTGCAGCAGCTCCGGATCGGGCTGGGTGAAATCGGGCGAGCAGCAGAACATCGGCATCGCCAGGCCGTGGCGGGCCAGGGCCGCCTTGGCCTCCGCCAGAGCGTCCGGCCGGTCGTCGACGAAACCCGAGTAGAACTCGAGCCCGTCCACTCCCAGCGTGGCGGCCAGGTCGATCCATTGCGGCAAGCTCATGCTGCGCCGGACGCAGAGTTCGTCCATGAAGCACTTGGGAAAGGCGGATAATTTGGGCTTCAATCGGCTCTCCGTTCCTGCATGCGGCCGATCATGGGGAATTGCTCCAGCTCCATGACCGTGCCGTTGATCAGGGCGCCTTCTTCCGAAAGGAAGTAGACGGCGGCCCACCCGATTTCCTCGGGGGAAAGGAGCCGGCCGGAGGGCGCGAACTCCTTCGGGATCCGGCGGGGCCAGTCGTCCGGCAGGCCTTCCCGTTTCTTCAGTTCGAATTCGTTCGGAGTCAGGGTCCAGCCGAGGTTGAACTGGTTCACCCGGATGCCCTCGCGGCCGTAGGCGTCGGCAATGTTGCGCGTGAGCGTCATGAGGCCGCCCTTGCTGATCGAGTAGGCGAACTGGTTGCGCTCGCCGCTGTAGGCGTTGACCGAGCCGATATTGATGACCCGGCCGCCTCCCTGGCGCCGAAAGTGGGGCAGGGCGGCCTGGATGAGCAGAAAGGGCGCGCGCAAGTTGATGGCGAGGGTGCGCTCGAATTTGGCGAGGTCGGTATTCTCCATCGTGCCGCGGGTCATGACGGCCGCGTTGTTGACGAGGCCGTCGATCCGGCCGTGCTGCTCGATCGCCTGAGCGATGAGCCGCGACGGAACCGCAGGATCCTCGAGCGAACCCGCGAGGAAAGAGGCCTGCCCGCCGGCGCGTGTGATGGCCTCGGCCACGGCGCGGCCGGCCCGCTCCGCGTCGGGTTCGGCCGGCCCGTGGACGATGACCCGGGCGCCCTCGCGCGCGAAGACCCGCGCCATGCCTTCGCCGATGCCGGTGGTCGAGCCGGTCACGAGAATGACTTTGTCCTTCAGCCGCATAGTTGCCTCCAAATCCGCTCGAATGCCTTCTGGCCGGCCGCGACGGTGCCCCGCGGGTTCTTCCACAAGGAATCGGGCAGCCGCAGGTCGGAGAAGATCTCCAGGGTGTACACGCCGCGGTAGCCGGCCCGCCGCACGGCCCGCAGGAGGGTCAGCGTGGGAATCTCGCCCTGGCCGGGAAGCAGCCGGTCGCCAAAGGCGCGGGGCGGGCGCCAATCGCTCAGATGGACCCCGAACAGCCTGTCCCCATAGCCGGCGATGCGGCGCGGCGCCTGCGGGTCTTCCCACACGTGCCAAAGGTCGAGAAACAGGCCGAAGGCCGGGTGATCGACAGCGTCGAGGATGCGGTCGGCGTGGGCCAGGGACGCGATGAACGTGTCCGTGTTCATGTACACGGGATTGAGCGGCTCGAGGCCGATCCGCACGCCGGCATCGGCCGCCGCGCGGGCAACGCCGCGAAATTCCCGGATGGCCGTGCGATAGGCCGCGGCCAGATCGCCGCCGGGCGCGAGCCCGGTGTTCACGACCAGCGTGGCGCCGGGCGCGTGCCGGCCGAAAAGCCCGATGCTGCGGCGGAGCCGGCGCATGCGCTCCGCCGGCTCGGCCGGCCGGGCCCGGAGCGAATTGGGAAAGGGCGAATGATAACGCGGCTGGACGCTGGTGATCCGCAGTCCGGCGTCGGCGAGCGATCGCAGCTGGGGATCGGCGTGGGTTTCATTCAACTTCGCTTCGCACACCTCGATTGCGCCGATGCCGAGCGAGGTCAGGAGGTCCCGGTCGCGCTCAAAGTTCTGCCCTCCCGTGGTGTACTGGCTGACGGCGAAGGGCGCGGTCATGCGGGGAGGATGACCCCTTTGACGATCCGGCCCGAGTGCATCTCCTCGAACAGCTCGGACCACGCGGTCAACGGACCCTGGCGGCCCAGGATGCGATCCAGATTCAGCCGGCCGGAGCCGAGCAGCGAGATCACCTTTTCCCAGATGGGCCAATTATGGGAGAAGCTGCCCTTGAGGGTCACCGCCTTGGCCACGAGCGGATCGAGGGAATAGCCCAGCGGCTCCGGACCCCAGCCGACTTTCGTGATGTGGCCGGCCGGGCGCACGATCTGCATGGCGAGCTTCAGGGTGGCCGAAACGCCGGCGGCATCGATGACGACATCGAAGCCATAGCCGTCCCCGAACGCCTTGACCCATTGCCCGATGTCTTCGCCCGCGGCCCCCAGCGTGGTGTCCGCCCCGACCGCGCGCGCGATTTCGAGGCGCCGGGCGTCGGCGGGTATGCCGATCACGAGAAGGTGGCCGGCTCCCGCCAGGCGCGCCATCAATGCGCAGAGCAGGCCGATCGGCCCCGGACCGATGATGGCGACGGTATCCCCCGGATGAATGGGCGAATGGATGCAGGTGGCGTGATAGGCGACGCAGCACGGCTCGGTCAGTGCCGCCTTTTCAAAAGAGAGCTGGTCCGGAATCGCGTGCAGGCAGCGTTCGGGAACCTTGACGAACCGGGTCATGGCGCCATCCACGCCGTAGCCGAATCCCAGCCGTCCCGGGTCCAGGTGATACATCCCCTGGCGCACGAAGGGCGAGCCGGGGGGAAGGACGGCGGCAGTCTCGCTGACCACCCGGGACCCTTCCGCGAAGCCGCGGACGGCGCCGCCGCGGCGGACGACGACGCCGGCGAACTCGTGGCCGAGGACGACGGGGTAGTTCACCTTCCAGCTCTGCTTGCCGAGGTATTGATGCAGATCGCTGCCGCAAATGCCGACGGCCTTGACCTCCAGGAGGACGTCCGTGGCGCCAATCTCCGGCACGGGCACTTCGCGCAGCTCCACGCTGTGGGGTTTCGCATCGTAGTTGACCAGCGCCGTCATCCGCTCGCTCATGTGGGCCGGGATGGTCGCCACGCGGCCCGGAGCGAGGCAATGCCCGCGTCCTGGTCCTAAAATCAGACCAGAGCTCTCCCGTTGTCTTTGCGCCCGGGGCGCGCTTCAAGAGCAGACCCCGATGAACGCGCGTGTTTTGGCTCCCCTTGCGGCCGCGCTGGCCCTCCTCGCTCCTCGCGCCGCGGCGCGCCCGCAATCGCTCGACGGGATCTGGCAGCTCGTGCCGGACGCCCAGGACGCCGGCGTGGCCCAGGAGTGGTTCCGGCCGGGCCGGTTTCCGGTCGCGGAGGCGCGCCCGGCCAAGGTCCCGGGCAACATCAACGAGACCTGGCCGAACCCGGCGGCGGTCACCACGCCGGGTGCGGCGAACCTGGATTGGTATCGCTGCACCTTCGAACCGCAGGAGGCGGCCGGACCGGACCGGCGCTTTTACCTGCGTTTCGGCGCGGTCCGCTATTTGAGCGAGGCTTGGCTCAACGGCCATGAACTCGGGCTGCACGAGGGCGGCCAGGATCCCTTCGAATACGACGTCACTCCCGATTTGGTGTGGGGGCGCGCCAACACGCTCATCCTGCGCGTGGCTTCGCCCTATTTCGGAGGGATCAACCAGCCCGTCACTCTGGAGGCGCAGCCGCTGGTCCGCATCATCGACGCCTTTGCCCAGCCCGACTCCTCGGCCCGCGTGATGCACCTGGATGTCACGCTCGAGAACAACCGGGGCGCCGGGGCGGCGGTGGAGGTGACGGCGGATTGCGGGCTGGGGGAGCAGCGGACCACGGTTTCCGTGCCGCCGGGGCGGTCCGTCCGCCGGCTCGATCTGCCCGTGCCCGAGCCGCACCTGTGGGACTTGAAGGATCCCTACCTGTATTCGGTAGCCGTGAGCATCCCCGGCGATGCCTACCGCTTTCGGACGGGATTTCGGGACTTTCGGATCGTCAACGGCTTTTTCGAGCTGAACGGCCGGCGGATCCTGCTCAAATCCACCCATGGCAACTGGTATGATCCGATCGCGATCCAGGGCAATTCCGGCGACCTGACCTATCTGCGGCGGGTCATGCCCGCGCTCAAGCGCGCCGGTTTCAACACCCTGCGCCTGATCATCTCCGCCGCGCTGCCCGAACAGCTGGAGCAGGCCGACGAGCTGGGGTTCCTGGTCTACAGCGAGCATGAGACCTCCTGGCAATTGCAGGACCCGACGAAGTTCGGGGTATCGCTCAACGGGGTGGTGCGGCGGGACCGCAATCACCCCAGCCTGGTCATCTGGGGACTGCTCAACGAAACGAGCAACCTCGCGATTTATCACCGCGCCCGGGCCTGGCTGCCGTCGCTGCGGGCGATTGATCCGACCCGCCTGGTGCTGCTGAGCAGTGGACGCTGGGATCATGATTTTCGCACGGCTTCGGCGTCGAACCCGGGTTCGCCGGACTGGAATGTCTATCTGGGCGGGGAGAATCCCATCTCGCCCGAGCCGACGGGCGCCCTTCCGGCGGGGGCCTTTTACAACGGCACCGGCGACGCCCACGTCTACGAGAGCTATCCCGCCTCGTGGAAATTCGTTTCGGCCTTCTGCCGCGAGGCGCAGAAGACTCATCCCTTTCTCCTGTCCGAAGCCGGAGACGGCAGTCAGTACGACCCCTATGATGAGCAGCGCAAGCTCAGGGCCGCGGACGCGCCCGACGACGCCTACGCCGAAACCTGGATCCGGCCTGCCATCGCGGGGCTCAACCGGACCTGGAAAACCTACGGCCTGGCCTCGGTGTATCCTTCCATTGAAACCATGCTGATCGACAGCGCGGTGGAGCAGAGCCGGCAGCGGGCGCTGACCTTCAGCTTTGTGCGCGGCAATCCCCGCGTGAATGGGTACAACATGACGAGCCTCAACGATTGCTGGGGGACGGGCGAGGGCGCGATGGACAATTTTTACGACTTCAAGCCGGGCCATTTCCACGTGCTGCAGGAAGGCTGGGCGCCCGAGCGCTGGTGCCTGCTGATGGCATCCCAGCACGTCTATGCCGGAGAACCCGTCCATTTGCGGGTCAGCTTCGCGAACGAGGATGCGCTTGCGGCCGGCGACTATCCCGCGCACCTGGATGTGGCGGGCAGGTCCGGAGTGATCTGGCGGACTCCGGTCACGGTCCGGATCGCCCCGGGGCCCGATGCGCCCCTGGCTTATCTGGTCTTTGACCAGGATGTGACCCTGCCGCCGGTCCCGGCGGGAGACTATGCCTTGGAAGCGGGTCTCGACGGCCGGCCCAATGCCGCCGCGGGCAGCGTCGCCTTCACCCTCAGCCGGCGCGACGCGCTCCCGCGGCTCACCGGGGCGATCACCGTCGCGGGCTTGAGCCCGGCGGCGCGAGCCTTGCTGCAGTCAGCCGGGGCGACGCTGCGCGACTATGCGCCGGACCAGCATTTTGATCATGAGGCGATCCTCGTCGGGGAGCGCTTCAGCGAGTCGGCGGCGGATTGGCGGCGGCTCTACGAGCGCATTGCTCAGGGGGCGCATGCGGTGTTCCTGTCGCCGGCGGTATTCGCCGCCACCCGTGGCGCCCGCCCCGAACCGCTGCAGTGGCTCGCCTTGGGGCGCCGCGGCACCCTGGTGGACGAAACGGAATGGCTTTACCACAAGGCGATCATCGCGCGGGATTCCGCGGCATTCTCCGGCCTGCAGATCCGCCTGATGACCCCCGAGTATTATGGGCAGATCCTGGCCCACGCCCCGTATTTCGAGGGCATCGACCCACCGGACCAAGTGGCGGCGGTGGCGGTGCGCTGCATGGCCGACGGGGCCGCCCCTCTCGTGTATCACGACGGAGTGGAACTGGGCACTTATCGGCTCGCGGCGGGCCGATTTACCATCAACGGGCTGGATATTCTCGGAAACCTGGGCAGCCCGGCGGCGGACCGCCTGCTGCTGAACCTGGCGCAGCAGGCCGCCGGCGACGCGGCCGCGCTTTCGCCCCTCCCTGCCGGCTGCGAGGCCGGCCTGGAAGCATTGGGATTGGTTGACGGCTCCTGAACCTGCGGTTCCTTCCGGCATGTCCCTGACCTTCAAGCGCGCCTCTCTCGTCGCCCAGGTTGCCGATGCGATTCGTTCGCAGATCCATGGCGGCACGTGGCGGGAATGGATCCCCAGCGAACGCGAATTGAGCAACTCGCTGCATGTCAGCCGCAACACCTGCCGGTTTGCGCTGCATATGATCTACCGCGAGGGGCTGGCCGAACCCATTCAGGGGCGGGGAATCCGGGTGAAGCGGGCGACTCCCGCCTCAGGCGGCCCGGCTGTGGCCACCCGCCATTCCGTGGGTGTGATCATTCCCGAGCCGATCGGGCGGCTGCGCCCCTCGAACGCCCTGATGATCGAGGAGCTGCAGGCGGAGCTCTACGACATGGGAGTGCGGCTGCAGCTCCACAGCAGCCCGGCCTACTATGGAGGAAACCCGCGCCACGCGCTGGAGAAGTTGGTGGAAAAAAATCCCCACGACTGCTGGATCCTGGTGCTTTCGCAGCGCCCCTTGCAGAGCTGGTTCATGCAGCGGGGGCTGCCGTGCGTGATCTCCGGCTCGATTTACGACGGGGTTGAGCTTCCGTCCGTCGATTTCGACCTGCGAGCGGTTTGCCGCCATGCGGTCGGCATGCTGCTCGCGCAGGGACACCGGCGCATCGTCTTCTTCAACCGCCAGCTGCGGGCGGCCGGCGATCTGGACAGCGAGATGGGCTTTCACGAGGGGGTGCGCGGAACCTCGTACGAGCAGGTGGAGGCGCGCGTGGTGTACCACGACGACCATCTGGCCAGCGTCGCCTCCCTGACCAAGCAGCTTTTCAAGGGATCGATGAAGCCGCCGTCCGCGCTGATCGTCGCCAACCCCTACTGCTACTTGTCGGTGATGAGCACCCTGGCGCGGCTGGGGTTTCGCGTGCCGGATGACGTCAGCCTGATTTCACGCGATGACGATCCGTTCCTCAATCACGTGGACCCGGAACCGGCGCGCTACATTTACGATGTGACGCATCTGGCCCGGAAGGTGATGTTCCTGGTCCGCTCCCTGCTCGACGGGGGCCTGGCCAAGCGAGATGCGGTGCGGATCGTGCCGCACTTCTCCGCCGGCGGTTCGGTGCGCAAGCAGTGACCGGGAGGAGGACTGGCCCTTTTAAAGGGCCGGTCTCCCCGGATTGCCGAGACGGAACGCGGCGCTTTTTCTCCCCTTGCGTCCAGCCCCGGCCCCGCGGGCATGGGCCAATCCACATGAAGCGCCTTCACCTGAGCGGCCTGATCGCCGCGCCTTATACGCCCTTTGATTCCGACGGCCGCCTGCGCACGGAACTCGTGCCGCAGCTGGCTTCGTACCTTGTGGAGCAGGAGGTGACCGGAGCGTTTGTCGGCGGGACGACGGGAGAGTGGGCCTCGCTGTCGACGGATGAACGCCGCGGGCTGGCCACCGCCTGGCGGTCGGTAGCCGGTTCGAACCTGAAGCTGATCGTGCATGTGGGCCACAACGCCCTGACGGACTGCTGCGAGCTGGCGCGGCATGCCGAGAGCATCGGCGCCGATGCGATCGCCGCCCTGATGCCGTCGTTTTTCCGCCCGGCGGGAGTGGCGCAGACCGTGGAGTATTGCCGGCAGATTGCCGCGGCGGCCCCCCGGACTCCGTTCTACTATTACCACATCCCCGAGATGACCGGCGTTGAGATCCTGATGAAGGAGTTTCTGCCCGAGGCGATCCGGGCCATTCCGACGTTCGCCGGAATCAAGTTCACGCATTACAACGTGATGGATTTTTCGCTCACGCTGGCCGAGGCCGGGGACAACTATGACATCCTGTTCGGACGGGATGAATTCCTGCTGGCGGGGCTGGCCATGGGCGCGAAGGGCGCCGTCGGCAGCACCTACAACTATTCGGCCCGAATGTATTACAAGATGATGAAGGATTTCGCCGCCGGCCGCCGGGATCAGGCGCGGGAGCAGCAGGTGCGCATCCAGCGCTGCATCGTTCCCCTGCTCAAGTACGGCCCCCTGGCGGCGGGCAAGGCGGTGATGGGGCTGATCGGACTGGACTGCGGCGGCCCGCGGCCCCCCCTCGACCGTGTCACCGGGAAGGTCCTCGCAGCGTTGAAGGCCGATCTGGAGGAAGCCGGATTTTTCAAGGAGGCGGGCCGGCCGGCTGGTGCCGCGGCGGCGCGTTGAAGACCGCCCGGCTGCAGCGGCTGTTCAATCCGGCGTCGGGCCGCTGCTTCGATGTGGCGATCGACCACGGGTTTTTCAACGAAGGGTCATTCTTGGCGGGCATCGAAAACCTGCCTCGGGCGGTCGCGGCGCTGGCCGCGGCGATGCCGGATGCGATCCAGTTGACGGCGGGCCAGGCCCGGCACCTGCAGACCCTGCCGGCGCGGCCCAAACCCGCGCTCGTTCTCCGCTGCGATGTGGCCAACGTCTATGGCGCGGAACTGCCGCGGACGCTCTTTTCGCGGTTGTTGGAGGAGCCGGCGCTCGAAGCCGTCCGGCTCGATGCCGCCTGCGTCGTCGTGAACCTCTTCCGCATACCCGGCCAGCCGGAGGTGGCCGACCAGTGCATCCGGAATATTCTCCGCCTGAAGCCGCAATGCGACCATTACGGAATGCCGCTGATGATCGAGCCTTTGGTCTTCCAGCCCAATGCCAAGGCCGGAGGCTATATGGTCGATGGCGATCCCGCGAAGATCATTCCGCTGGTGCGCCAGGCGGTGGAGCTCGGCGCCGACATCATCAAGGCGGATCCCACCGACGACGTCTCCGTTTACCACCGCGTGGTCGAGACGGCCGGCGGCATTCCCGTCCTGGTGCGCGGCGGCGGCCGGGCTTCCGAGGACGAGATCCTGGCGCGCACCGCCGCGTTGATCGGGCAGGGGGCGGCGGGCATCGTTTACGGGCGCAACATCATCCAGCATGCGGCGCCCGCCAAGATCACGCGTGCCTTGCTCGCCATCGTGCATGAGAACGCGTCGCCGGCCGAGGCGCGCCGGCACCTGGCCTGAAGATGTCGACGCCCGTGGTCCGCATCGGCATCATCGGCGGCGGCCTGATGGGCCGCGAGGCGGCATCGGCCTTCGGCCGCTGGTTCGCGCTCGAAAACTTTCCCGTCCGGGCGGAATTGGTCGCCGTCTGCGACCTGCAGCCGGCGCTGCTGGAATGGTTTCGCCAGATTCCTTCGGTCCGCCGCCTCACGCCCGATTACCGCGCGTTGCTCATCGATCCGGACATCGACGCGGTCTATGTCGCGCTGCCCCATCATCTGCACGAGAGCGTGTACCTCGATGTGCTCCAAGCCGGCAAGGACCTGCTGGCGGAAAAGCCGTTCGGAATCGATCTGGCGGCCGCGCGGCGGATCCGGGACGAGGCCGCCCGTCTGGGCCGGTTTGTCCGCGTTTCGTCGGAATTTCCCTTTCTGCCCGCCGTCCAGCGCATTTATGCCCGGGCGGCGCGCGGCGAGCTGGGGCGGATCATCGAAGTGCGGGCGGGCTTTCTCCATGCGAGCGACCTGGATCCGGACAAGCCGATCAATTGGAAGCGGCAAAACCAATTTTGCGGCGAGGTCGGGGTGATGGGCGATCTGGGCATGCATGTGGCGCACCTTCCCCTGCGCCTGGGCTGGAAGGTGGAATCGGTGTATGCGCAGTTGCAGAAAATCTATTCGACCCGTCCCGACGGCAAGGGAGGCCGCGCCCCCTGCGATACCTGGGACAACGCGGCCCTGCACACGCAGGCGCGGATCGGGGGCGCGGCCGTGCCGCTGCGGCTGGAGATGAAGCGGCTCGCGCCGGGCGAGACGAACACCTGGTATTTTGAGATCCTGGGCACGGATCATGGCATGCGTTATTCCACGAAGGAGCCGAAGACGCTGTGGACCTTCCGCCGGGACCGGGAGCAGCACTGGGAGAAAACCGACCTGGGCTTCGCCACGCCCTTCAAGACCATCACCGGCGGCATCTTCGAGCCGGGTTTCCCCGATATCCTGCAGCAGATGTGGGCCGCCTTTTTGGCCGAGCGGGCCGGAAAGCTCGATGGCCGTTTCGGCTGCGCCACGCCCGACGAGGCGGTGGCCAGCCACGAACTGTGGGCCGCGGCGCTGCGCTCGCAGGCCCACGGAACGGTGGAGCGGCTTTAGCCCCGGCTAACCCCAATTTTTCATGAAAATCACTTCAATCTCGAGGGAAGACGCCGGGCGATAACCGGCCGAAACCTTCCAGCGATGGGCTGAGAGCCCACCTCGGGCGGTTTCGGTCGATTCTCGCGCGGCGCTTCGTCGATCTTG
>DASRSH010000135.1:0-17812 GCA_035656575.1 Opitutaceae bacterium | reverse complement strand
AAGGGATCGGGCGCGTAGCCCATGCGCTTGGCCAGGGCCTGCAGCCGCAGACGCGTGGGCTCGGGCAGGCGGCGGTTGTTGCGCAGCGCCAGCGAGACCGTCGTGACATGCACTCCCGCCTTGCGGGCGACGTCGGCCAGGGTGACGCGGCGTTCGGACATTCGCAGTGCATCGCAGGCCCCCCGCGGCCGCTCAAGTCTAATGTTAGAGGACAAACGGGTTGCCAGCGGGGGAGGGGCCCCGTTTTGTGGCGCTGCCCATGAGCGAGACCTCACCCCGTCTCTCGTTTCGCGAGAAAGCCGGCTACGCCTGCGGCGATGGCGCCGCCAACCTGGTGTTCCAGACGATGCTGTTCTACCAGCTTACGTTTTACACCGACGCTTTCGGAATCACCGCCACGGCGGCCGGCACCCTGTTTCTCGTGGTGCGGTGCTGGGACGCCGCCTTTGACCCGATCATGGGCATCATCGCCGACCGGACGGTGTCCCGCTGGGGCAAGTTCCGGCCCTGGATCCTGGGTACGGCGCTGCCGTTCGGCCTGCTCTTCTGGCTCGCCTTTCACACCCCCCACGTGGGGGGCTCGGCCAAGCTGGTCTATGCCTACGCCACCTACATCGCCCTGATGATGGTGTATTCGGCGAACAACACGCCCTATTCGGCGTTGAACGCCGTCATGACCGGCGACGACCTCGACCGCACCAGCCTGGCCTCCTTCCGCTTCGTCGCCGCCATGACGGCGGCGCTCGTGGTGCAGAGTTTCACGCTGCCCGTGGTTTATGGGGCGGCCACGCTCAGCGCCGGCTGGAGCAAGGCCATCGGCATTTACGCCGTGGTGGCGGTCGTGCTGCTGGTGATCACCTTTCTCAGCGCGCGGGAGCGCATCCTCCCCGCCCGCGAATCCACTTTTGGGGAGGATATCCGCGATCTCAGCCGCAATGGCCCGTGGTACCTGATGTTCGCCATCACCCTGTTCATCTTCATCACGCTGGCGATGCGGGGCGGCGCGCAGAACTACTACTTCACCTACTACGCCGACCGCGCCAGCGTGTGCGCGTTTGTCCGGCACTGGGGCTTTCCGCTGACCACCGATCCGCTGCACGGATTCGGCGGCTGGCTCCTCAACCTGCTGGACCTGCGGCTCAATCCCAACGGCAGCAACGGGGCGGCGATCCTGCAGTGGCTGTTCAATATCCTGGGCAACGTCGTCACCCTGATCGGCGTGCTTTGCTCCCGCCCCCTTTCCGCCTGGCTGGGCAAGAAGACGGTGTTTCTGACCGGCCTGGCGGCCACGGCGGCGGCCGGCGCCCTCTTCGCCCTCCCCGGCCAGCGGTCGATCGGCGAGATGTTCTTTCTTTCGCTGCTGTGGCCGGCCTGCTACGGTCCGACGATTCCGCTGCTGTGGGTCATGATTGCCGACGTCGTCGATTTCTCGGAATGGAAGACCGGCCGCCGCGCCACCGGGCTGACTTACGCGGCCATTGTCTTTGCGCTCAAGGCCGGCCTGGGCGTGGGCGGATGGCTGGGCGCGCTCGTGCTCGACCAGTATCACTATGTGGCCAATGCGGTCCAACTGCCGGAGGCGGTCCAGGGCATCCGCCTGGCCGCGAGCATCTTTCCGGCCGTCCCCTTCGCCGTGGCGGTGATCGCGGTCATCTTCTACCCGCTGGGCAAGACGGCCACGGCCAAAATCAGCGCCGAGCTCCAAGCCCGCCGCCAGGCCGCGGCTGCCGCATGATGCGCCGGCTGGGGGCGGTGCTGGGCCTGCTCGCGGGCGCCTCGTCGCTGGCGGCCCAGTCCTGTCCCAACCTCTTCCACGCGCTCCTGCATATCAGCGAGGCCGATACGGACCGGCACATTGCCGAAGTGCACCGGCAGCTCTTCCACGGCGATCCCGGGCGGGAGGCGGTTTATTATCCGTTCGGCGCCGACGCGGCGTACATCGCCGACGTCGCCAACCGCGACACCCGCACGGAGGGGCTCTCGTACGGCATGATGATCGCCGTCCAGTTGAATCACCCGGACGAATTCGCCCGCCTCTGGCGGTTCGCCACCGAGCGCCTCCTGCACCGGGACGGGCCCTACCAGGGTTATTTCGCCTGGCACGCCGGGTTCGACGGCCGCGCGCTGGACGCCGGTCCGGCGCCGGACGGGGAGGAATGGTTCACCACCGCGCTCCTGTTCGCCGCCGCGCGGTGGCATGATCCCGCCTACGAGGAGAGCGCCCAGCGCCTCCTGCACGTCATGATCCACCAGCATGACCGGGGGGGCGGGTCCGAGGACATGTTCAACCCCGCGACCCACCTCGTCATCTTCTCGCCCGACCGGAGGGCGTCGGGCTTCACGGACCCGTCCTATCAGCTGCCTGAATTCTATCAGATCTGGGCCGATCGCGCCCGCGATCCCGGGGACCGCGCCTTTTACCGGCAGGCCGTCGTGGCGGCCCGCGCCGCCTGGCGGCGCGAGGCGAATCCCGCGACCGGGCTCATGCCCGATTATGCGACCTTGGCGGGAAGCCCATTTCGCTGGCGGGGCAGGCCCGACCGGTTTGGCTACGACGCCTGGCGGACGCTGGCCTATCCGGCCCTCGATTGGGCCTGGTGGCATGCCGATGGCTGGGAGCGGGCTCAGTCCGACCGGGTGCTGCACTTTCTCTCCGGGGTGGGCATGGACGCCGACCGCTTCGAGGTCGATGGGCGGCCGGTGGAGCGCACCTATTCCCCCGGGCTTTGGGCGATGGCGGCGGTGGCGGGGCAGGCCGCCGATCCGGACCTGGCGCGGCCTTTTGTCCGGCGGCTCTGGGTGATGGCCACGCCTCAGGGGAAGTACCGCTACTACGACGGGATGCTTCTGCTGCTGGGACTGCTCGAAACGGGGGGCCGTTTCCAGGTCTACGGGCCCCCGTGACCGCCCGGCGGCGTCAGACCAGCTCCACCGCTCCCTGAGCCGGAGCGGGCGCGCCCAGCGCCTGGGCGCGCGGAGAGGGCGAAGCCGCCCCGATGACGACCTGGTATTTGCCGGGCTGCCACCGGCGGGCGCCCTGATCGTCCACCTGCCGGAATGCCGCCGCGTCCAGCTTGAACGCCACCGTGGCGGAACCGCCGGCGGGCACGGAGACCTTTTCGAATCCCACCAGGTGCGAGCGGGGCGCGCCCGGACGGCCCTGGGGCGGCACGACATAGCACTGCACCGCTTCGTCGGCGACGATCGCGCTCTGATTGGTGATGGTCGCGGAGGCGGACAACGTCTCGCCCTCGGCCAGCCGGGTCCGGTCCAGGCGGATGGCCCCGTAGGCGAAATGCGCGTAACTGAGTCCGAAGCCGAAGGGATAGAGGGGCTCGGCGGTCGCGTAACGGTAGGTTCGGCCCGCCATGGCATAACTTTCGAAGGGCGGGAGGTCGGCCGTCCGCCGCGGGACCGTCACCGGCAGCTTGCCCGAGGGCGACACGCGCCCGAACAGGACATCGGCGACGGCGGTGCCGCCTTCGCAGCCCGGATACCACACCTGGAGCACGGCGTCGCAGAGTTCGTGCGCTTCGGGCAGGGCGATCGCCCCGCCTCCGGTCACGACGAGCACCAGCTTCCGGCAGTGCCGGCGCAGCTCGAGCAGAAAGTCCCGCTGGCAGTCGGGCAGCTCGATCGCCGAGCGGTCCCCGCCGCCGGGGGAGGCCACGGCGTCCCCCTCCTCGCCCTCCAGCGTGTGATCGAGCCCGAGCACCGCCACCACGATCTCCATGTCCTCGGCGGTCGGATACGTGTAATTCACGCCCGGGGCGACCGGCCCGCTCAGCGGGCAGCCGGTGCGGTATTCGATCCGCGTCGAGGGGTCGGCCGCGGCGGTGATGCCCTCGGCGATCGTGACCAGCCGCGAGGAGACGCCATAATAGCTGCCGAGCAGCGCCGCGGTGCTCGCCGCCGTCGGGCCCACGATGAGGAGGCTTTCCGGCCGCGGGGGCAGGGGCAGCACCCCGTTGTTCTTGAGCAGCACGATCGACTCCGCCGCGGCTTGGCGCGCGAGCGAGCGGTGCTCGGGGCTGTCGATGATCGACGGGGCGAGCTTCGCCCAGGGCAGCCGGTCCGCGGGATCGAACAGACCGAGCCGGAATTTCGTCGTCAGCAGGCGCCGGAGCGACCGGTCGATCTCGGCTTCCGAGACGAGCTTCTGCTCCAGCGCGGCCCCGAGCTCCAGGTAGGTGCGGCCGCAGTTCAGGTCGCAGCCGTGCCGGATGCCCAGCGCCGCCGACTCGGCGGCGGTCCGGGTCACGCCGTGGTGCTGATGGAAGTCGTCGATCGCGCCGCAGTCGCTGACGACGTGGCCCTGGAAGCCCCAGCGTCCGCGCAGGATGTCGTCGAGCAGGAGCTGGCTGCCGCAGGCGGGCTCGCCCAAGACGCGGTTGTAGGCTCCCATCACCGCCTCGACGCCGCCGCGCACCAGCTTCTCGAATGCGGGCAGGTAGGTCTCCCACAGATCCTTGGGCGAGGGGCAGGCGTCGAAGCCGTGGCGAAGCTGCTCCGGCCCGCTGTGCACGGCGTAATGCTTGGCGCAGGCGGCCGTCTTCAGGTAGCGGGAGTCGGAACCTTGCAGGCCGCGCACGGTGGCAAGACCCAGTTCGCCGGTGAGAAAGGGATCCTCGCCGAACGTCTCCTGGCCCCGCCCCCAGCGCGGATCGCGGAAGATATTGATGTTGGGCGTCCAGAAGGACAGCCCCTGGTACTGGCCCCGGCGGCCCGCCGCCAGGGCGGCATGGTGCTTGGCGCGGGCCTCGTCCGAGACCGTCTGCGTGATCCGGGCGACCAGGTCCCGGTTCCAGGTGGCCCCCCAGCCAATGACCTGCGGAAAGACCGTCGCCGCGCCGTTGCGGCCGACGCCATGGCAGGCTTCGTTCCACCAATTGTAGGCCGGCACCCCCAGCCGCTCCACCGGCCGGTTGTCGTGGACCAGCTGCTCGATTTTCTCCTGGATGCTGAGCCGGCCGAGCAGATCGGAAACGCGCTGGTCGAGGGGCAGGTCGGGATTCTGATAGGGGGGGCGCACGCGGCGAGAAGGGTCGATCCCGCGAGGGAGCGCGACGAAAGTTTTGCCGCTCTAACACTAGAGTGTCCACAATGGCCGCCATGACTTTGCCGGAAGCACAGCGATACGCCGCTCTCGCGCTGGCCGGAATCGACCGTGAGTACCCCAACAAGCCGGCCGATGTGCTGACGGGCCCCGCGGACGTCCGCCCTCCGCGCGGGCGGCACCCGGCCTTCTTTGGATGCTTCGACTGGCATTCGGCGGTGCACGGGCACTGGCTGCTGGCGCGCGTGCTCCGCCGGCAGGGGGAGCTGCCGGCGGCGGCCGAGATTCGCGCGCGGCTGGACGAGCATCTGTCGCCGGCCAACCTGGAAGCGGAGGCGGAATATTTTCGGCGCCGGGAAAACGCCGGGTTCGAGCGGATGTACGGATGGGCCTGGGCGCTGCGGCTGGCCGCCGAGCTCAAGGACTGGGACGACGTGTCCGCCCGGGGCTGGAGCCGTGCCTTCGCTCCGCTCGAGCGGGAACTGGTTCGGCTGGTGCGTGAGTTCCTGCCGCGCCTGACCTATCCCGTGCGCACGGGCGTCCATCCCGACACCGGGTTCGCCCTCGGGCAGATTTGGGACTACGCGGCGGCGGCCGGCGACGGCCCCCTGCGCGCAACGGTCGGCGAGGCCGCGCGGCGCTACTATGGCGGGGACCGCGATTATCCCAGCGCCTATGAGCCCTCGGGCGAGGATTTCTTCTCCTCGGGGCTGAACGAGGCGGATCTCATGCGCCGGGTGCTGGCGGCGGACGATTTCGCCCGCTGGCTGGGCGGATTCTGGCCCGGGCTGTCGCGCGGCGAGCTTGGGCGCTGGGGGCAGCCCGCGCGGGTGAGCGATCTGTCCGACCCGCGGATCGTGCATCTGGTCGGGCTGAATCTGAGCCGGGCGTGGGCCCTCCGCGGCATCGCCGCGGCCCTGGAGGCGAAGGATCCGCGCCGCTCCCGGCTGGAAGAGGCGGCGCAGGCGCACCAAGCCGCCGGGCTTTCGGGCATTTTCACCGGCGACTACGGCGGCGAACATTGGCTGGCGACTTTCGCGGTCTATCTGCTGACCGACGCCGGTCTGTAACCCGGATGGCGGCTCGGTTACAGGCCCAGCAACTTTGACAGGTCGCGCCGGTCCTTCTTCGTCGGCCGGCCCCCGCCGGACCGCTGGCGCGCGAGCGCGTGCTCCCGGGCCGCCTGGCGGGCGCGTTCGTATTCGTCCGGCGGAGTCAGGTCTTCGGCGAAGGCCGCGACCTGCTTCGCGGCCACGCGCGAGCGGGGCAGGGCCGTGACGCGAAAGGTCCGGGTCAGGCCGGGCAGGCGGAGGCGGACAATCTCACCGGCGTGCACTTTGCGGCCCGGCTTGGCCGCGAGGCTGCCGACCGCGGCATGGCCGGCTTCGCAGGCGTCGGCGGCCAGGGGGCGGGTGCGGTAGAAACGCAGCGCCCAGAGCAATTTGTCGAGGCGGCTGTCGGGATCGCGGGGCTCGGCCATGATAAGGCGCCGTTCGGTCGGCGCTTCATTCCTGTCATAAACGGCCGATGGAGCAATAGCGCCGATTGCTCCGGCGCGATTTGTTGCCATCATTGAACCAGCCCATGGACGGTCCGCTTCACTTTCTCGTCGCCGAGGATCAAACGATTTTCCGCGATCTGCTGGTTTCGTCCATCCGCCAGGAGTTTCCCGGGTGCCGGATCACCGAGGCTTCGAGCCTGGCCGACCTGCGCGCCCTGTCCGGCCAGGATTTTTCGCTCGCCGTCGTCGACCTCGAGCTGAATGACGGCGTCGCCTTGGATTGGCTCGAGGGATGGGTGCGGGGGACCAAGCGCAAGGTGATGATCCTTTCGGCGGTCTCGGAGGATTACACCCTGTTCCGCGCGCTGCGCTCGCCCATCATGGGCTACGTCCACAAGGAGGACAAGACGGAGACCTTCAAGCTGGGGCTGCGCTGCGTGCTGGCGGGGTCGGTCTTCTTCTCGCCGCTGATGCAAAGCCTGCGCCAGCGGATGAACCAGGATCCCGGTTTCTTCAGCAAGATCCTTTCCGACCGCGAGCAGAAGATCCTGGAATTGATCGGAGGCGGGATGTCGAACGAGGAGGTCTCGGCCCTGCTCGGCATCAAGCCGGCCTCGGTGAAGGATCACCGCAAGAACATCATGACCAAGCTCGACCTGCACACCCAGGCCGACCTGATGCGTTACGCCGCCCAAAAGGGCTTCACGAGGATCGGATAGGCGCCAGCGCCTGCTGGGAAGCGGCGCTGGCGAGGCGGCGGACCATGGGGCCGATCAGGCCGGCCACCCGCTCGCGCTCCGCCGCGCCGGCGCCCCCCGAGCGCAGGATCGACTCCAGCGTCGCCAGCTGCTCGGCCAGATCCTGCGCGTGGACGGTGAGGATGCGGCCGCGAAAGGCGTGCACCGCCTTGGCGGCGGCGGCGGGGTCGGTTCCGGCCGCCAGCGCGGCGATTTCGGCGGCGACCCGGTCCCAGGCGCCCGCGAGCCCTTCGGCGAATTCGGCGAGGGCCTGCCGCCCGTCGGGCAGCCGCAGCAGCGGCGCAAAATCCCATTCGCCCGCCGGCGCGGCGACATCGATCGGACGGCTGGAGCGCTCGGCCTCGCCGACGCCGAGAATGGCGGCTTCCAGCTTGCGGCGTGAAATCGGCTTGGCCACGAAACCCGTGATGCCGGCGGCCCGGGCCTCGGCGACTTTTTCCTTCGTCGAATAGGCGGTGACGGCGACCACCGGCGGCTTGGGATCGGGCAGCGTGGCCAGAATCTTCCGCGCCAGCGTCGCCCCGTCCGTGTCGGGAAGGACGAAATCGGTCAGAATCAGGTCGTAGGCGTTGGCGCCGGCCAGCTCGAGCGCCGAGGCCCCGTCGACGGCCCAGTCCACCTCGTAGCCCATTTGGCCCAGCAGATGGCCGAGGATGAGCCGGTTGTAGGCCTCGTCCTCGATCGCAAGCGCCCGGGCGACCTTCTCGACCGGTTCGGAGGCCCCGGGCACGGGCTCTTCCGGCGGGTCCGCCTGCGGCAGGGAGATTTCCGCGACGAACTCGGTCAGGCCCTCGTGGCTGCGTCCGATCAGCGAGCCTTTCATCGCCTGCATCAGCCGGCGGGATACGGCGAGGCCGAGGCCCATGCCGGGAATATTCCGGCGCTCCACATCCCCGCCGCGCGCGAAGCCCTCGAACATGCGCGCGAAATCCTCCGGCGGTATGGTCGGACCCGTGTTGGACACGACAATCTCGACGCCCAGCATGCCGGCCACCTGCTGAGAAACGAGCAGCTTCACGCGGGCGACCGGGGGGGAGCCGTATTTGAGCGCGTTCGAGACCAGGTTGGTCACGACCTGCCGCAGCTTGCCCGAATCGCCGCGCAGCCAGACCGGCTCGCCCAGCTCCAGGCGGCAGCGCTCGAGGCGCGGGTCGATGCCCCGGGCGGCCCCGTCGATGGCGGAAGTCAGTTCAAACACCTCCTCGTGGATGTGGATTTGCCCCCGGTCGATCTTCGAAAAGTCCAGGACGTCGTCCAGGATCGTCCGGAGCTGGTCGGCGCACCCTTTCATCGTGTTGACCAGGCTGCGATCGCGGCCGGCCAGGGAGGAGGCGGTCTCGTTGAGCATGTCGCACAGCCCGATCACGCCGTTGAGCGGATTGCGGATTTCGTGGCTGACGGAGGAGAAAAACTCCTCGCGCGCCGCCTGGGCCTTGCGCAGCTCGGCCGTCCGTTCGCTCACCATGCCTTCGAGCAGGAGCGCCCGCCGGCGCAGGTGGCGGGTGCGCCAGAGAACGACGAGCCACGCGGCGGCCATCGCCACCACCGCGTCCGCCACCAGGGCCGGCCAGCGCGCCCACCAGGGCGCGGGATGATTGATGACAAATTCGGCCTGGTCGATTCGACCCGCAAAGTCCGCGCGCAGCGAGATTTCGGTCCGGCCCCAGGGCAGCCGGGGGAGAAAAAACGGGGCGCCCGCCTTTGCCGCCTCCCACTCTCCGCCGCTGACGCTCACCGCGTAAATCGGAGCCAGCCAGGGGGCGAGGGGTGAGGGCAGGACGAAGGAAACGTCCTGGGCGCGGCTGGACACCGACCAGACCCAGGGCACCGGACCGCCGCCGCCGCTCAGGTGGGGGCGGAGTTCGGGCGCCGGCGCGGGCGCCAGCTCAATGGCTGAGACCACAGCGTCGGCGCCGACGATGTCGAAGTGATGGTTATCCACCACCGCCGCCACGGGACCTTCGGGCATGGGGAAGGGATAGGGGGTCCAGCTCCCGCCGATCCACGACCCGAGCGCGATGCGCCCGTCATTGAGCTGAAGCAGGTAAACCGGAGTGCCTTTCCACACGGCCGCGCTGATCACGCGGGCGCCCTGGGAGATGCGGCCGACGACGGCGCCGGTGCCGCTGAAAAAGGTCCCTGCTGAGTCGACCGCCGCCAGAAAACGGGAATTGTCCGCCGCCACGTAGGTGGGGCCGACTCCCAGCCAGCGCTGCATGTGACGCCCCTGGAAACGATAGGCGCCGTCCGCCGTTCCGACCACCAAGTCGCCTTGGCAGAGGGCGAGGGAGTTCGCCGCGGGCAGCGGCACTTCGGTGCGCTCGCCCGAAAGCGAGATGAATGAGAAGCGGGGGCCGTGCACGACGGCCAGGCCTTTCCCGTAAGCGACCACGAGCGCCGTTTCCCGTTCGCCCAGATCAACGTTGCGGCCGGAGGGCAGCGTCAGAGACGTGAAGCCCAGCTTCACCAAACCGGCAGGGGTCAATGCCATTCCCAGCAACCCATGTTCAGCCGGAACCGGCGTGCCATCCAGGCGAAAGGCTCCGCCGGCGGAAAAGACGCGCATGCCGGTGGGCGTCGCCGAAACGCTATAGATCTCCCCGCCAGTCGGAATCCGGACCTCGTCGTAATTGTCAGGATCAGCCACGAGGTCGACGCCGGTGCTGGTGCCGAGCACGAGCTGGCCCGCGACGGGCTTCAAGAAGTAAGGCGAACCTCCCAGGTCCCGCGCGCTCAAATGGAACAGTTCTGCGCCGAGATCGCCTTGCTGCAGCCGGTAGCCGTAAAGTCCGCCATTGAGCGTGGTGAACAGGAGCTTGCCCCGACTGAGGGCAAAACCATCCAGCAACTGCCGGTCGAACAGGTCCACAAGGCTGGCTGGCAAGCGGACGGTCGTCGCCGCTTCGGCCGAGGGGCCGCAAACCAGGCGACCGCGCGCCAGAGCGATGAATCCCGAGGATGTCTCCAGGACGCGAAACCAGGCGGCATCGCCCCAGGGAAAGTGCACTGGACGAAACGTGCCGTTCTGATAGACAAAATTGCCCCTCTCGTCGGAGGTGACGTACAAATGGTCGCGCCAGCGAAACACGTAGACGCTGAGGCTCGTGCCATGCATGGGCAGCGACCCGACGACGCCGTCGCGGGAGATGGCCCACACGCCCTGCGGACTTGCGACCAGCGCCGTGTTCCCCAGCACGGCGCCGTAGGCGAAGTATCCGGTCGACACGAGCCGGCGCTCGTGCCCGTGCGAAATCAGCGAGCAGAACGCGCGGCCCGCGGCGATCACGTCTCCGCCGGGCAGCGGCAGAGCGACCTGCAGGCTCGAGGGCGGAATCCAAACGGTGCCGTCGGGAAGGCAGAGCGCATTTTCCGCGGCGTAGATCCACCCATCATACCCCCATTGGGCGTCCTCAAAGCCGCGCGCCTGGGGGGGCGTCGAAAGCGCCGTAAGCACCGGGGTTTCAGCGACCTGTGCTTTTGCACTTATGGCCGCCCCCATCAGTGCTCCCCCCAAGAGGATGCGAAGGGGCCTCCAAAGGGGGGGAATCATAGAGTATTCATCCCCGAGTCAGAATTGTAGCTTGTGGGCGAACAAATCACCCACTGTTCGAAAACACACACAAAAAAACAAAAAAACACACACGCACATGAAACAGACCCTCCTCTGCTCCCGCGCCCTGATCGCGGTTATCCTCCTCAGCCTCGGCCTGGAAAAGGCCTCCGCTCAAATCGACCCGTCGACCCAGCCGACCAAAGCGCCGACCTCCCAAATGGGCGTTCCCGGCATTCCCTGCTTCTGACATGCTTTCCCTCGCACCATTCCTTTATCGCCACGTTTCGGCGGAACACCGCGGCCCGATCGCCAAGGTGGAAGCGGACAAGGTCAGCCTGCCGAACCACCCCCTGTATCAGGCCAACGCCTACCTGCGTCCCGACCTGAACGGGGGCCGCCCCTCCACCACGGTCTACGGATCGGCCGACGGCACGGGCTCGAGCGACAATCCGGCGGTCGCCCAACACAAGGCGATCTCCGAGGCGCTCGAGCGCTGGGCCTTCATGGAATCGGCGCACGCCGAGCCCACCCGCTCGAAGTACTGCTTCGACCTCGATCCGACGACCAACGGCATGGCGGCGTTCCCGGGCTTCAAGCACCAGGCGCGCAAGGGCGCGCGGATGGAAGCGCTCGAGCGCTGGGCCATCATCAGCTGGTGGGACGGCCGGCTCGCCGCCAAGGTGACCCGCGCCCCCTACCTCAACGTCGGCATGGTCCGCATCGAGCACGACCAGGACGGGGAAGTCGTCATCCTGTATCACAAGTCGGCAGCCGGACACGTGGCCTACGGCCATGCGGCCGGATCCAATCTGCCTTCCGCGGCGGCGCGGGCGGCGATCGAATTGGCCCGCTCGGAGTACGTCATCGCCCGCTACCGCGCCCGCGGCGGCTTGGCGAAGATCGGCAACTTCATGGAGCGGCGCGCGATTCACTTCTCAACGCCCGAGGGCCACAGCCAGTTCCTCGAGCGCGTGAACTCGTCCCCGGACAAGGCGGCTCCCCAGTGGAAGACGCGGTTTGACGGGGAAATCGAAGGCCCCTGGAGCCAGTTTGCCACCGTCTGGCGCCATGCGGTCGAGATGCCGACCTACGAATACCTCAATCCGAACAACAACTTCTTCCTTTGCTGACGCCTATGAAAATCCTCGTCGTCGACGATTGCAAAGCCATCTGTGATGTGACCGCGATGCTGCTGCGAGAGCGTGGTCTGGATGTCGATATCGCCTACGACGCCGCCGTGGCGTACGAGTTGATGCTGCAGAAGCGGTACGACGTGGTCCTGACCGACTACTATACCGAGCGGGGCAGCGGGGGATCGATTCCGTCAATCGCCCGCACCGCGAAGCAGGTCAATCCCCGGGTCCGGGTGATCATCACCTCGGGCTTTGGGATTGATCCCTCGTGCCTGGCGGGCTGCGACGTGGTCTGCAAACCGTTCCATGTGGATGCCATTGTCGCCCTCATGGAGAAATGGGGGCCGGCGGCGCGCGGCGAGGTGGAGGCGGAGGAGGAATCCAAGAGCGCGTTCTCCCTGTCGCTCCTGCCGATTCCGGCATGAGCCTTGACGTCGAGGTCGCCGCGTACGCCATCGGGCGGACGCCCACGGACCAGCTTCCTTCGCTGGCTTCGCGCTGGATCCAGGAGGGCCGCAGTTCGCCCGCCCTGGATCGGCTGGCGTCTGCGCACAACATGGACTCGCCGGAGGTGCGCGACCTGTTCTACGCGGCGCTCAATGAGCTGGGCCTGGTCGTGCCGACGGTGAATCAGGCCGGAATGATCCTGGCGCGGCACATTGCGGAGGAAGTGCTGAACTCCACGCTGACGCCGTATGAAGGGGCCAAGCGCATCTGGACCGACATCTATTTGCGCCTGCCCGGCTTGAAGCAGCTCGGCCCCTTTGTCGGGCTTGCCAGCGCCTACGAGGACGACCAGGAGCGGGCCGAAACCTACTCGCGCCAGATCTGGCAGCACTGCGAGCAGCTGGTCAACGGCAGCCGATCGCACGCGGCATGACGTAACTTCAATTTATGGCGGAGGGGGGCGCCCCGCTGTTTTAGCAGGAAGAGAACGGCGCGGGCGCCAACTTCCGCCATCCCGTTTCACCGCGGCCGGGGCAGCAGACTGACCCATACCGCCGGCCGCGGGAGGGCGGAGCTTTCGGCCCGCGGCCGCCGCGTGCCCTGCGGCAGCGGGTAGCCGTTCACCTCCTCCAGCGTCACGCGGCCATGGTGCAGCTGGCGAAACAGCTCGATCACGGCGGCTTGCGCGCTGGGGGTCAGGCCGGCAAAGGCGGCCAGAAAATCGCAGCTCTCACCGCTGTCGAGGTGGCGCAGGATCGCGACGGCGGGGGAAAAGGCCGGCGAATCGATGGGGCAAAGCAAGGCTTCCTGTCGGATTTGGGCCAGCGCCCGTTCCGCCTGGGGGGACATAATCGCACGAGTTCATCCATGCTCTGGATACGGCCCAGGACGAAAAGCGCCTAAGAATAGGTGGCCTTGCCGCGCAATTGCGCCTTCAGCTCCCGGAGAACGAAGCGCAGTTCCGCCACGTGGGCCCGGGCGGCGGCGGCCTCCCGTGCGGCCGCCGCCTCCTCCAGGGCGGACGCCAGGACCTGCCCCGAATCGTGGGCGACGAGCGAAAGGTGGGAGGCCAGCTTGTGCGCCGTCTTGCGCAGCCGCTCGAAATCCGCGGCCTCGAGCGCCGTGGCGAGATCGCCGAGATAGGCGTCCAATTCGCGGGCGTAGGCATCCAGCCGCAGGCCCAGGGCCTCGGGATCGCCCCGCGCCACCGCGCGCAGGGCGTCCAGCCGCAGCGGCGGGGCGGCCGAAGGGACCGCTTCGCCGAGGGCCTGGGCCAGCTTTTCCAGGGTCATGGGCTTGGTGGCGAATACGCTCATGCCGGCGGAGAGGCATTCGCGGCGCTTTGCTTCCGTGGCGAAGGCAGTGACCGCGACGATCGGCGTGCGCGCATTGCGGGGCGAACCGGCGCGCAGCGCGCGGGCGAAGTCGACGCCGCTGAGTCCGGTCAGCTCCCAATCGCAGAGGATGACGGCATAGGGCCGTTCGGCCGCGAGGGCCAGGGCAGCCTCGGCGGAAGGCGCCCAGTCGGAGGCGATGCCCAGGCGGGAAAGGAGCGCCGACAGGCCCAGGGCGTTGGCGCGCTGGTCCTCGATGATCAGCGCCGGATGGGGGAGGGAATAGGGGGAGACCGCCGGCGCAGCCGGCTCGCCCGCGTCCGTGGCCGGAGGCAGGTTCAGGCACAGGAAAAAGGTCGCGCCCGCCCCGGGTTCGCTGGCCACGGAGGTCTTGCCGCCCATCCGTTCAGCCAGATTGCGGCAGACGGCGAGGCCCAGGCCGGCGCCGCCATAGCCGCTGCGCCGCCCCAGTTCTCCCCGGGTGAACTTGGTGAAGAGGCCGGCCTGTTCGGCGCGGGGAATGCCCGGCCCCTCGTCGGTCACCGAGAACGTCACGTCGCAGCGGCCGTCGCCGGAGGGAACCGCGCCCACGGCGACGGTCACGCGGCCGCGGCCGGCATAGCGGAGCGCATTGTAGAGGTAATTGAGCAGGACCTGGCGGATGCGGTTGGCGTCGCCCACCAGCCGCGCGGGCACCGCGGGCGCCACCTGCAGGTCCACCGGTATGCCGCTCACGGCGCTCAGCTCGTAGACGACGGCATAGACCGAGTTGAGCAGGTGCGCCACCGAAAAGGGCTCGGCGACGATTTCGATCCGGCCCGATTCGATCGCCGCGAAATCCAGGATCTCCTCGATCAGGGTCGAGAGGTGCTCGGCGCAGTGGCGCAGCATCGACAGGTGCTGCCGCTGCGCGGCATTGGTCGTGTCGCCCAGGGTGGCCTCGAGCGTCGCGGCCAGGCCAATCAGCCCGTTGAGCGGATTGCGGATCTCGTGGCTGATCGAGGCCACGAAGTCATCCTTGGTCCGGCTCGCCCGCTCCAATTGCAGGGTGCGCTCGGTCAATTCGGAGGTCCGTTCGGCGACAATCCGCTCCAGTTCCCGGTGGCGCCGGCGCAGGCTCCGGCTGCGGCCGGCGACAAACGCCCCCAGGGCGGCGGCGGCCGCCGCGGCATAGAGGCAGTAAGCCGTCCAGGACCGGTACCACGGCGGCGCCACGGCCAGATCCACCGCCGCGACGGCGCTGGCCGACCCGTCGGGAGCGAGCATCCGCACCTCGAAGGAGTAGCGTCCCTCCCGCAGGCCGGAAAAGGCGGCAAAGGGCGTGTGCGAAGCCGGCGACCAGGCGGCGCTCTGGCCCACCAGCCGGGTCTGGAAGAGCTGATCGCCGGCGTGGCGGAAGTCCACGCTGGAGAATTCGACGCGCAGCGCGCGCTCGCGCGGATCCCAACTGGTCGCGTTGATCAGGGGCGGCGATGGGGGCGTGGCCGGCGTCAGCAATTCCGGGATCACCCGGGCGAGGCCCAGGCGGCCTCCGATCCACAGCAACCGGCGCCCTCCGGCGTCGGTTGTGGTGGCGGCGCTGATCGCTCCCAATTCCTGCAGCGCAGGCAGGTCGAGTTCGGTCGCGTAAGGCCGGTCCGTATCCAATCCGTCGGCCCGCAGCAGCATATTATAGGGGCGGCCGTTGGCTTCCGTGTGCGTGAGCACGATCCAGACGCCGCCGGCGCCGGACGGCGCCAGGGCCCGCACGGTTCCCGCCGGCACGCCCGCGATCGAGCGCCACGTGCCGTCGAGACGCTCGACAAACGCATGATCGGCCAAGGTGGCGATCAGGTTGGCCCCGGCGCGCAGCACCCAGGCCTGTCCCGTGGCCTGGAGGGCCGCGGGGCCGTCCAGGCGCAGCGGCGTGGCCGGCGCCTCGGCGCCGGGCGGGAGATGAAACAAGCCCTCGCTGGCCGTCGCCACCACCAGGCCGGCGATCGGATCCTCGACCATGCTGAGCACGTCGCTCGGCATCGCCGCGAGGGGGGTGCGGGCGTATGAACCGTCCGGCCGGATCTGCACGCGGCTGATCCGGCTGCGGGTGGCGAGGTAAAACAGGTTGGGATCCTCGGCGCTGGCGGTCATCGCCGTCGTGTCCCGATCGGTGCGGATGACGGGCCGCGAACCGTCCGTCAGGTCGTCGACGCCGTGCATATAGCCGCCGTGCAGCCGGCCGTTCACCCACTGGAACATGTTGTACAGGTTCGCGTCCTCCGAAAGCAGCTTGGGAGTCTCGTTCTCCGTGCCGACGTCGGCGATCATGTAGAGCCCCTCGTCGGATCCCACCAGCAGGTTCGGGCCCCACGGGGTGATCGTCCGCACGTGCTTGGCGAGGCCGTTGCCCGAATCGTAGAAGCTGACGGGCGCCTGCACGTCGAGCTTGGCCAAGCCCTGGTTGTAGTCGGCCACCCAGATGTCGCCCCGGCCATCCCGCAGCAGCGCATTGACCGCGTTGGGCAGCCCGTTCGCGTTCGTGAGCTTGCGCTTGATGCTGCCGTCGGGCCGCAGCAGCACGAGGCCGCCTTTGAGCAGGCCGACGAGCACATCGCCATGGGGCAGCCGCAAAGCGCACGTGACCAGCCGCGGCTGCAGAAAGGCCGCGGCCGGCGGGCACAGCGGCGTCACCTTGCCGTCGTCGAGCTCGCACAGGCCGTCGCTGCGCACGAGCAGGAATTGGCTCGGCCCGATGCGCTCGGTCAGGAAAGTCCCGGTCCGGCCGAATGAGGGATCGGAGCTGAGCCGCACGAGCCGGTCGTTCTTGAGCTCGTAAAAGCCGGTCGGCGAATGGGTGATGAACAGCTCGTCGTGCCAGCGCGTCGTGAACAGGCGCCGTCCGCCGGGCAGCGGCAGCACGATGAACCGGCCGTTGCGCCAGATGAACACGGCGTCCTCGCCGCTGAACACGACTTCGCCGGGCAGCGCGTTGACCGACCAGATATCGGTCAGGAGGTTCGCGGCGGCGGGCGGCAGCCGGGAGCGGAGGGAATGGTAGGCATAGTTGCCGTCGGCCTGCCGATCGAAGTACCCCAGCTCGCGGGCCGCGCCGACCCAGATCCGGCCCTGGGCGTCGACGCTGATTCCGCGCAACGTGTCGCTCCCCGGCACGGCGAAATACTTCCAGCGGGCGCCGTCGAACACGACCAGGCCGTCGGTTCCCGCCAGGATGCGGTCCTGGGAATCGCGCGCCACCGCCCAGCATGAGCCGAAAGCATAGACGTCGGCGTCGGACATGGTCCAGACCAGGGGCCGGCCCGGCTCGCCCAGGCTGGCCGCGCGGGCTCCCGCACCGGCCAGCAGCAAAGCAGCTCCGAGCCAAAAGCGAACGCTGGGGAAGGCGGTCACGATCGGGGAAGAATCTAGGTTTGCGGGCCGGATGGCAAGCTGCTGAGGTTCCGCCCGATGAAACCGATCACGGAAGTGCGCCGGATCCGCGCGCCCTTCGCCCGGCCCCAGGGCCTGGCCTGGGACGGCGCCGTTTTCTGGATGAGCTCGGTCGCGACCGACCGGATCTATGCGGTGGACCCGAGGTCGTGGACCGTCAAATGGGAGACGGCCGCGCCCGGCAAGCCATGGGGCCTGTGCGTCCTGCGTGAGGAATTGCGGGTGGTATGCGGAGAAGGCCCGGCCGACAACCGCTTCATTCACCGCTGCGTGCCCTATCGGGGTTTCGATGCCAGCGGCCGCATGCCGTGCCCCGACGATTGCGGCTCGCATTTGAGCTGGGACGGCGCCCGGCTCCAGCTCAGCCAGTGGTACCCCAGGAAGCTGCTCGCGCTGGACGAGAACGGCACGGTGGGCCGAACCATCCCCTTGGACCACGAGGTCTGCGGCCAAACGTGGGTGGACGGGAAATTCTTCCTGGTCACAACCGACGACGAACGCACGACGGACTATTGGCTGACCCGGCTGGAGCCCGGAACAGGCGCGGCCGCCCGCAGCGCGGATCTGGCCCGCATCCCCTTCGCCGCCCGCGCCCTCGCCTTCGACG
>DASRSH010000134.1:0-12739 GCA_035656575.1 Opitutaceae bacterium | reverse complement strand
GGGCTTTTCGTACCAGGCCTCGTGCTCCTCTTCCGGCTTGTCCGTCAGGGAATAGACCAGGCCGCGCAATTCGGCATCCGTGCGGTTGCGCTTGGTGTACAGGGAGATGACGATCGTCACCACCATGCAGGCGGACCAGGCGAAGATCGCCGTCCAGAAGTTCTGGGCCATGTCGCTCGGGTAGGTGTGGATGACGTGGAGCCAGCCGCCCTTGATCCCGCCGACGGGATCCCCCAGCGGCACCGTCAAGCCATGATGGACCGCCGCCGCCGCCGTCCCGCTCACCAGGCCCCAGAAGGCGCCGTGGCCCGTGGTCCGCCGCCAAAACATGCCGAGCAGGAACGTCGCGAACAGCGGCGCATTCACGAAGGCGAACACGAGCTGCAGCATGTCCATGATGTTGTTGAACGCGCTGCTCAGGTAAGCGGCGCCGATGCTGATCACGATGCCGACGATCGTGGCCGCCCGTCCCATCCAGAGGTAGTGCCGATCCGAGCGGTCCGGGGCAATGTAGCTTTGGTAGATGTCGTACGTCCACACGGTGTTGAACGCCGTGACGTTGCCCGCCATGCCGGACATGAACGAGGCCATCAGCGCCGTGAACCCGAGCCCGAGCAGGCCGTGCGGCATGTAGTGGGCCAGCATCTGCGGGATGACCATGTTGTAGTCGAGCTGGCCGTGTCCGTCCGACGGCAGGCTGAATCCGCCCTTGTGGTCGGTCAGCAGGGCAACCGCGACCATGCCGGGCAGGATGACCAGGAACGGGAAGAGCATCTTGGGGAACGCCGCGATCAGCGGCGTCCGCCGCGCGGACCCCATCGACTTCGCCGCCATGGCGCGCTGCACCACGAGAAAATCCGTGCACCAATAGCCGAAGGAAAGGACGAAGCCCAAGCCCATCACCAGGGCGAACCATTCGACGCCCATCGGATTCTGGGACGCGTGGCCCAGGTGCTTCCACGACGCCGTCCACGTGTCCGGCGCGAAATGCTGCTGCTCCGCGACCGCGTGCAGCCGCACCTTCAGCCCGCTCCAGCCGCCCGCGTCGCGCAACCCCAGCCACGCGAGGGGCGCGAAGCCGAAGACGATCATGAAAAACTGCATCACCTCGTTGTAGATCGCCGAAGTCAGCCCCCCCAGGCAGATGTAGATCAGCACGATGACCGCGGACAGGAGGATGCCCGTGTTCAGGCTCCAGCCGAGCAGCACCTGCAGGAGCAGGGCCATGGTGTAGAGCGATATGCCCGAGGAGAACACCGTCATCACGGCGAAGCTGATCGCGTTCAGGCCGCGGGTCTTCTCGTCAAAGCGCATCCGGAGGTATTCGGGGACCGACCGCGCCTTGGAGCCGTAATAGAACGGCATCATGAACAGCCCCAGAAAGACCATCGCCGGAATCGCCCCCACCCAATAGAAGTGGCTGGTCATGATGCCGTACTTGGCGCCCGACGCCGCCATGCCCATCACCTCCTGCGCCCCCAGGTTGGCGGAAAGAAAGGCGAGGCCGGTGATCCAGGCCGGGATCGACCGCCCCGACAGGAAGAAATCCGAACTGCCCTTGATATGGCGCTTGAGCGCCCACCCGATTCCGAGAACGAACACGAAATAGATGACCAGGATCGACGAATCGAGGAAGTTGAGCGAGAGGGACGGCGTCATGACCGAGGGGTTGGGCGGGACGGGGGCGGGCAAGCAAAAGAGCGGGCCGCCGCCAGCGCGGCAAGCCAGATATCTTCCTCCCCCGCCACGCCGTGGGCGCGCAGGCCCGCACGGATGGAGTCCCCGGCCGGTTCGTCGACCTGGTGCCGGGGATCGCCCGGCAGCTCCGGCAGGACCGCGCGGGCGAGCGCCCAGCAGGCCCACGCGCGCCATTGGCGCTGCAGGCGGCGGGGTTCGTTCATCCGCCCGGCATAATGCTGAAAATGAACCCGGGGATTCCCGAGGAAAACGCCGGCAGGCGTCCGCGCCATGAGCCAGGCCATGGCCAGGTAGGGCAGCGGCCACCGCGCGAGTTCGGGCTCGCCGCCGGCCAGATCGGCGCCCAGGGCTCGGTCCAGGCACAGGAGCGCCCGGGCGGCCCGTCCCTGGCACCAGAGCGCCTGGCCGTATTCCAGGCAGGCCAGGTAAAATGCGCCCCCTCGCTCGCCCGTGCGGTGCAGGTTCAAGTGGCGCCAATCGGCTTCGGGGGGCGGGGGCGGCAAATGGGGGCAGGGATCGAACATCGGGCGGGAGAATATCCTTTTGCCCCCCGCGCTCGACCTGAATGTGATCGGCGGGCGATGCCGTCCCCCGACCCCACCGTCCACCACGTTGCCGGCTGGCGCCGCGCCCTGGTGTGGCCCTTGGCGGCTCTGACCCGGCTGTGGGGCGGCACCCTGCGGCTGGACATGGACGCGGCCACGCGCTCGGTGCTGGAAAAGCACGACGAGCCGGTGGTCTTTGCGCTGTGGCACAACCGGCTGTTCCTCGCCGCCGAGGTGTACCGCCGCCACCGGCACGGCCGCCGGCTGTGCGCGCTGATCAGCGCGAGCGAGGACGGGGCCTGGCTGGCGGCGTACTTCTCGCATCTGGGCATGGAGGCCGCGCGCGGATCGAGCAGCCGGCTGGGCCGGCAGGCCGCCGCCGGCATGATCGACGCGCTGCGCGCCGGCCATGACGGCGGCATCACCCCGGACGGCCCCCGCGGCCCGTGCTACGTGTTCAAGCCGGGGGCCATCGTGATGGTGCGCGCGAGCGGCGCCGCGCTGATCCTGCTCGGCTGCCGCTTCTCGTCCGCGTGGCGGCTGAAAAGCTGGGACCGCTTCTGCCTGCCGCGGCCGTTCTCACGGCTCGCCGTGCGGGCGGAAGTCGTCCCGGCCGAAATGCTGGACCAGCCGGATGCCGCCGCCGCGCTTGGGCAGCGGCTCCAGGAGTTTTCGCCGGACCTCTGACCGGGTCAGAAGGACGGCGAGACCGTCACGGAGGCGCCGGGATCGGCGGTATAGTCGGCGCCGGCGCTCCAGGTCTCGTCGTTGAGCAGGAACTTGAAGACGATGGGACGGGTGGAGCGCGGCAACGAGATGGTCCAGGCGTCGGCTCCGGTGTTCTTGAGGGGCAGGCCCTTGTTCCAGCTCAGGCCGGGGCCTTCGCCGCGGATATAGAGCGCATTGCCGAAGCCGACGTCGATCTTGGCCGTGATGGCCGTGACATTCGGGATTTCGACCTTCTCGCCGGCCGGCGCCGTGGCGGCCTTGGCGGGCGGATTGACGGGATCGACCTTGGCCGCGGGCGGGTTGGCGCGCGCGACCGGCTTCTTGACCGCGGCGGGGGCGGGCGACGCGGCCGCGGGGGCGGCGGCCGGCTTGCGCGGCGCGGGCGCGGCGGCAGGCGCCGGCGCGGGTGTGGTGGCACGGGACGTCGCTGGGGCGGGCGACGCGGCGGGCTTGGACAATTTCTTCATGAGTGACGGATTTTAATTTTCTTGGATTTCGGATGATTCCCCTGGCTCAGCCAGACAAGCAAGGGGAGCGCCAAACCGCAAGTATTCCTCTATTTCCCGGCTTTTCTTGACCGGTTCCACTTTTTCAGCGCCTGCCCGGTCAGGGAATCCTCCGCCGCCATCACGGCCTCCACGGGCCCCGCGCAGACGATCCGCCCTCCCTGCCGGCCCCCGCCCGGCCCCAGGTCTATCACCCAGTCGGCCAGGGCGATGACGTCAAGCTGGTGCTCGATGACGATGACCGTGTTGCCCGCGTCCCGCAGCTTGAACAGGAGGTCCATCAGCCGCTGGATATCGACCCAGTGCAGCCCAGTCGTGGGCTCATCCAGGATATAGAGGGTCTGCCCCTGCTGGCGCTTGCTCAGCTCCAGGGACAATTTGATCCGCTGCGCCTCGCCGCCGGAGAGGGTCGTCGCCGACTGGCCCAGGGTCAGGTAACCCAGGCCGACGGCGTCCAGCGTCGCCAGCTTGTCCAGCACCTTGGGCACGTTGCGGAACAGCCCGATCGCCTCCCGCACGGTCAGGGCCAGGACGTCGGCGATCGACTGGCCGTGAAACAGCACCTCGAGGGTCTCGCGGTTGAAACGCCGGCCGCCGCAGCTCGGGCACGGCGCGTAGGCGTCCGCCATGAACTGCATGTCCAGCCGGATCACGCCGTCCCCCTGGCAGCGTTCGCAGCGGCCGCCGCGCACGTTGAACGAGAACCGGCTCGCCTTGTAGCCCCGCACCTTCGCCAGCGGCAGCTGCGCGAACAGGTCGCGCAGCGGATCGAGCAGGCCCACGTAGGTCGCCGGATTGGACCGCGGGCTGCGCCCGATCGGCTCCTGGTCGACCCGGACCAGCTTCTCGAAAAAATCCAGGTTCTCGATGTGGCGGTGGCGGCCGGGCAGGGCCTTGGCGCCGTTGAGCTTGCGCGCCGCCGCGGCGCCCAGGACGTCGTTGACCAGCGTGCTCTTGCCCGAGCCGGACACGCCGGTCACGCAGGTCAGCAGCCCGAGCGGAAACCGCGCGTCCACCCCCTGCAGGTTGTGCTCCCGCGCCTCCCGCACGGTCAGCCAGGCCCCGTCCGGGGCCTTGCGCGCGGCGTCGCGCCCCACCGTGTATTCTCCGGACAGATACGGACCGGTGCGCGAGGCCTTGGCCGGCAGCGCCGCGCACGCCGCGGGCGCGCCCTGGAAGAGGAGCGCGCCGCCCTCGGTGCCCGCGCCCGGGCCCAGCTCCAGCAGCTCGTCGGCCGCGCGGATCGTCTCCTCGTCGTGCTCGACCACGACCACCGTGTTGCCGCGGTCGCGCAGGGCGCGCAGCTGCGCCAGCAGCCGCTCGTTGTCGTGCGGGTGCAGCCCGATGCTCGGCTCGTCGAGCACGTAGATCACCCCGATCAGCCCCATGCCGAGCTGGGTGGCCAGGCGCACGCGCTGCGCCTCGCCCCCCGACAGCGTGGCGTAGTCGCGGTTCAGCGTCAGGTAGCCCAGCCCGGTTTCGGCGAGAAAATGCAGGCGCTGCTCGATGCCCGCCACGACGTCGCGCAGGGCCGGATCGGCGCCGAAGCGCTCGGCCAGGCGCCGGCCCGCCGCGTGGGCCGCCGCGACGTCCAGCTCCATCAGCTGGGGAAAGGTCAGCGGCTCCAGCCCGCGCACGACCACCGCGCCGCTGCGCGCGTTCAGGCGCGTGCCGTGGCATTCGGGGCATTCGCCGCTGATCATGAAGGTCGTCAGCCGGGCCTGGAAACCCTCGCTGTCGGTCGAGCGGAAGCTCTCCTCCAGGTCGCCGATCACGCCGCCGAAGGGCATGGCGCGGGCCTCGCGCATCCGCCGCAGCTTGAAGGCGAACTGCCGGTCGCCCGCGCCGTGCAGGAGGGTCTCGCGGGTCGCCTCCGGCAGGTCCTTCCAGGGCACATCCGGATCGAAGGGGAGCTGCTCGGCCAGCTGCTTGAGGAGCGCGTTGTGCCGGATGATGAGGTTCTTGCCGCCGATCCGCCAGGCCTTGATCGCGCCTTCGCGGATGGACTTGTCCGGATCGGGCACGAGCAGCTCGGGGACGAACCGCAGCTTGCGGCCCAATCCGCCGCAGGTCGGGCACGCCCCCTCGGTATGGTTGAACGAGAAATGGCGGGGCGTGAGCCGGTCGTAAACCTCGCCGCAGATCTCGCAGGCCAGCGCCTGGGACAGGCGCACCTCGCGCCACGGCGCCTCGGGCGACTTCTGAGCGAGGACGATGGCGCGGTCGCGCCCTTCGCGAAAGGCCAGCTCGAGGGAATCAGCCAGCCGGGAGCGCTGGTCGGGCGAGGCGACCAGCCGGTCCACCACCAGGTCGACGTCGACGGGGCGGACGCCGGTCGAGACCAGGTTGGGCTCGTCCAGGGTGCGGATCTCGCCGTCCAGCCGGACGCGCTGGAATCCCCGCTGGCGCAGCCGGGGCAGCTCGTCGCGCAGCACGCTGGGCTTGGCCCGCAGGGCCGGAGCCAGGAGCATCACCCGCTCGCCGGGGCATTCCGCCAGCACGCGGGCCACGTTGTCGTCCAGGGACCGCTGCACCACGCGTCCGCCGTCCTTGGGACAGAACGACTCCCCCGCCAGCGACCAGAGCAGCTGGGCGTAGTCGGCGATCTCGGTCACGGTGGCGATGGTGCTGCGCGGCGAGCCGCCGCCCGTGCGCTGCTCGATGGCCAGGACGGGCGACAGTCCGTGGATGAAGTCCACGTCGGGGCGCTTGAGCTGGTCGAGAAACTGCCGGGCCTGCGTCGAAAGGCTCTCCATGTACTTGCGGTAGCCCTCGGCATAGAGGGTATCGAAGGCCAGCGACGACTTGCCGGACCCGCTGGGGCCGGTGATGACGATCAGCCGCCCGCGCGGCAGGCGCACGTCGAGGTCGCGCAGGTTATGCTCCCGCGCGCCCTTGATGTGGATGTGGCTGGAAACGGCCATGAAGGGACGTAAGTTGAAAAGCATGTCCTGGGAGGTGCAGTTTCGCAACGGCGTTTGGCTTCCCCAGGTGCAGTGGTGGCTCGACGCCCGCTTCCCGGCGGAGCAATCGTTCGTGTCCCACGCGCATTTCGACCATGTCGCGGCCCATCGCCGGGTGCTCTGCTCCACCGGCACGGCCCGGCTGCTGCGGGCGCGCCTGCCCGCCGCGCGCGAGGAAGTCGTGCTGGGTTTCGGACAGACCGCGCCGCTCGCGGACGGCTGCGACATCACGCTGCATCCGGCCGGGCACATCTTCGGCTCCGCGCAGTGCCTGTTGCGCCACGAGCGTCACGGCCGGCTGCTGTACACGGGCGATTTCAAGCTCCGGGCGGGGCTTTCGGCCGAGCCGTGCGCCACGCCGCCGGCGGACGTCCTCATCATGGAGACGACCTATGGCCGCCCGCACTACCGGTTTCCGCCCTCCGCGGAGGTGATGGCGGCCATCGCGCGGTTCTGCCAGGAGACCATCGACAACGGCGAAGTCCCCGTCCTGTTCGGCTACAGCCTGGGCAAGAGCCAGGAAGTGCTGAGCGGCCTGGCCTCGGCCGGCCTGCCCGTCATGCTGCACCCGCAGACGGAGCGGCTCACACGCATCTACGAGGAGTTCGGGCTCGTGTTTCCGCCCTATCGGACCTTCGCCGCGCCGGAAGCGCGCGGCCATGTCGTGATTTGCCCGCCGCAAGCGCCGGGATCGGCCTTCTTGCGCTCCATCGCCCCGCGGCGGACCGCCGTCATCACCGGCTGGGCGTTGGACAGCGCCACCGTCTATCGCTACCAGTGCGACGCGGCCTTCCCGCTGTCGGACCACGCGGATTTCCCCGATCTGCTGACCTACGTCGAACGGGTCAAGCCGAGCCTGGTCCTGACCCTGCATGGTTTCGCCGCCGACTTCGCGCGCGCGCTGCGCGAGCGCGGGGTCGAGGCCTGGGCCATCGCCGAGGACAACCAATTGGAATTGAGCCTTCCCTCTCCGGTTCAGGCCCCGGGAGCTCCCGCGGCCCCCGCCGCGTCGCGTTCCGGGACGGGCCCATCCGGCTCTCCGAATTCGCCCCCGTCCCCTCCCGTCAGCTTGGCGCCCGGCCGCCCCGGCGAGCCTGCCGCCTCCTTTCTCGGCTCCCTTTTCAGCCAGTTCGCCGCGGTCGCCGACCGGGTTCAGGCCACCCCCCGCAAGCTGGAGAAGATCGACCACCTTAAGTCCTATTTCCAAAGCCTGCTTCCGGAGGACGCGGGGCGCGCCGCGCTGTATTTCACCGGCCGCGCCTTTCCGCAGTCCGACGGCCGCGGGTTGCAGCTGGGTTGGTCGGTGCTCAAGCGCGCGGTGCTGGGAATCACGGGCGTGACCGAGGCGGAAATCCGCGCCACCTACCACCGCCTGGCCGACGGCGGCGACACGCTGGGCGCGCTGCTGCAGGGCCGGACCCAGCCGCAGCCGATGACGCTGGCCGAGCTCGAGACGTTCTTCGCCGAACTCGCGGCCGTGCGCGGGCCGGCGGCCAAGCTGGAGCTGATGCAGGCCCGCTTCGCCGAGCTTTCGGGACCGGAGGTGCGATACCTGGTCAAGATCATCACCGGCGACCTGCGGATCGGCCTCAAGGAAGGCCTGGTCGAGGAGGCGGTCGCGGCTGCCTATGGGCGCGCCCCCGACGCCGTCCGCGAGGCGAACATGCTGTGCGGGGACATTGCCGCGGTGACCCGCGCCGCTTCGGCCGACGCCTTGGGAAAGATCCGGCTCAAGGTGTTCCACCCCCTGCAGTTCATGCTGGCGAGCCCGGAGCCGACGGCGCAGGCCCTGCTCGACCGCCTGGGCGCCCCCCTGTGGCTGGAGGAGAAATACGACGGGATCCGCTGCCAGGTCCACCGCGAGGGCGGCCGCGTCGAGCTGTTCTCGCGCGATCTGCATCGCATCACCGAGCAGTTTCCGGACCTGGCCCGCGCCGCGGCGGCGCTGCCCGGCGATTTCATCATCGACGGCGAGCTGCTGGCCTGGCGCGACGGCCGCGCCCTGCCCTTCGCGGAGCTGCAAAAGCGCCTGGGCCGCAAGGGCGGCGACGACTTCTTCCTGGGCGCCGAGATCCCGGTTTCGATTTCGGCCTATGACCTGCTTTGGCGCAACGGCCGGGTGCTGCTGGGCGAACCGCTGGCCGCGCGCCGCGCGCTGCTGGCCGAGCTGCTGGCCGAGCCTTCCCCCGCCTTTGTCCTCGCCCCGGTCCGGGAGGCCCGCACCGCGGTGGAGATCGAGGCCGCCTTCCTCCAGGCGCGCGCCCGCGGCAACGAGGGTCTGATGGCCAAGGACCCGCGCAGCGCGTACACGCCGGGACGCCGCGGCCTGGCGTGGCTGAAGCTCAAGAAGGCCTATGCCACGCTCGACGTGGTCGTCGTCGGGGCGGAGTACGGCCACGGCAAACGCCGGGACGTGCTGAGCGACGTGACCTTCGCCGTGCGCGACGGCGACACGGGCCGGCTGCTCACGGTCGGCAAGGCCTATTCCGGACTGACGGACGAGGAGATCGCGCGCTGCACGCAGCATTTCCTCGAGCACACGCTGGAAGTGCGGGGCCGCTACCGCGCGGTGGCGCCGGACCTGGTGCTCGAAGTCGCGTTCGATTCGATCCGGCCCAGTCCGCGGCATCAGAGCGGGTTTGCCCTGCGCTTTCCGCGCATCCTCCGCATCCGCGCGGACAAGACCCCCGCCGAGATCGACACGCTGGACACCTGCCGCCGCCTGGCCGCCGCCGATGGCTTGGGAAGCCGTTGAACGCGTCGCCGATCCGGCGCTGGACGAAGCGGCCCTGTTCCGGGCCCTGCACCCGGCGCTGGCCGCATGGTTTCGCGGGCGCTTTGGCCATTTCTCCCCGGCCCAGCGGCTGGCCCTGCCGGAAATCCTGGCGGGCCGGTCCGTGCTGCTGTCTTCGCCGACGGGCAGCGGCAAGACCCTGGCGGCGTTCCTGGCGGTGTTCGACCACCTTGCGCGGGAGAAAGAAGCGGGGACGCCGCTTCCACGGGGAATCACGGCCATCTATGTTTCGCCGCTGCGGGCCCTGGCGTATGACTTGCAAAAGAACCTGCATCAGCCGCGCGACGAGCTCGGCTGGTCCTGGCTTTCCCTCGCCGCCCGGACCGGCGACACCGCTCCCGCCGAACGCGGGCGGCAAAAGCGCCGGCCGCCGCATCTGCTGGTCACCACGCCCGAGTCCCTGACGCTGCTGCTCAGCCAGCCGGCGTGGATCCCCGCCCTCTCCCGCGTCCGTTACCTCATCCTCGACGAGCTGCACGCGCTGGCCGAAAGCAAGCGCGGCGCCCTGCTCATGGCCGCCGCCGAGCGCCTGGAGGCCCTGCGGCCGGAGCCCCTCATCCGCATCGGCCTGTCCGCCACGGTCGCCCCGCTGGAGGAGATGGCCGCCTTCCTCGCCGGCCCGGGCCGCCCGTGCCGCATCGCCGAGGTCCGGGACCGCCGGGCCGCCCGGGTGGAGGTCTTTTCGCCGCTGCGCGAGAATGCGTATCCGCCCGCCGGTTATACCGCCACCCGGGTGCTCCAGGAGCTGGGGACCCTGCTCGCGACGCGGCGCACCACCCTGATCTTCACGAACACGCGCAGCGGCGCCGAGGGAATCGGACTGCGGCTCAAGCAGCTGCTGCCCCGGCTGGCCGACCGGATCGAGGTCCACCACGCCTCGCTCGACCGCGCCATCCGGCTGCAGGTCGAAGACCGCCTCAAGCGCGGCGAACTGCGGGCCGTCGTGTGCTCGACCTCGCTCGAGATGGGCATCGACATCGGGGCGATCGACACGGTCGTGATGATCTCGGCGCCCAAGGGGGTGGCCCGCGCCCTGCAGCGGCTGGGGCGCTCCGGCCACGCCCTCAACCGCACCAGCCACGGCGTCCTGGTGGCGAGCAATATCAACGATCTGGCCGAGTGCGCCGTGACCGCCCGCATGATGGATCGGCGGGCCCTGGAGCCGGTGCGGCTCCCGGAAAACCCCGCCGACGTGCTCGCCCAGCACCTGGTGGGGCTGGCGGTGTTCGGGAGCGTCACCGCCGACGAGGCCCTGGCGCTGCTGCGCCGCAGCCATCCTTTCCGCTCGCTCAGCCGGGGCCTTTTCGACCAGGTGCTGCGCTATCTGGCCGGCGGCGGCGAATCCCTGGAGCGGCATTACGCCGCGCTCTTCGGCAAGGTGCGGGTCGACGAGCGCGGCGTGCTCCATCTCGCCGCGCCCCGCGTCGCGCGCGATCTCTACCAGAACATCGGCACGATCAACACCGAAAGCATGGTGAAGGTTCGCCTGGGGCGGCGGCCGCTGGGGGAAGTCGAGGAATCATTCCTGCGCGGGCTCAGTCCGGGGGATGTGTTCGTCCTGAACGGCCGGCCCGTCCGGCTGCTCGAAACCGGGCTCCTGACCGCCAAGGTGGAGCGGGCCGATCATGCCCGGCCCACCGTGCCGCGCTGGTATGGCGGGAAGATGCCGCTCGCCAGCGGGTTGGCGGCCGAGGTCGCCCGGCTCCGGGGCGAACTGGCCGGACGCCTGCCGGAAGGTCGGCCCGCGACGCTCCAGGAAATCTCCACGGCCGCGGCCTGGCTGGCCGCGGAATACCGGCTCTCGCCCGCGAACGCCGCCGCCCTGACCCGGCATTTCGCCTTGCAGGCCAGCCTTTCCGCGATTCCCACGGCCCGCTTTCTGCTGGTCGAGCGCTATCCCGAACGCGGCCTGGTGCATTATTTCTTCCATAGCCTGATTGGCCGGTCCGCGAACGACGCCCTCTCGCGCATCGTGGCGCAGCGCGTGCACGAAGCCAAGGGCGGCAACGCCCTGGTCACCATCGACGACTACGGCTTCCTGCTCACCCTCCGGCCGTTCCAGGACTGCTCCGTGGAGGAATGGCGCGGGATGTTCGCGCGGACGGACGCCGAGGCGGCCTTGCGGATCGCGCTGGCCGACGCCCCCCTGGTGCGCTGGCACTTCCGCGGGACGGCCCAGGCGGGCCTGATGGTCCCGCGCCGAAGCCGGGGGGCCGAGCGCCAGCCGCGCGCGCTGCATTGGAGCGCCGAGATCATCTTCAACGTCCTGCGCCGCCGCGAGCCGGACCATCCGCTGCTTGCCGAGGCCTATGCGGAGGCCACCCAACGCTTTCTGGACCTTCCGCGGGCGCTCGCCTTTATGGAAGAGGCCGCCCGCCTTCCCTGGTCCCTGCGCGACGTCGATCGAGTCAGTCCGTTTTCGTTTGGCATCTACGCCAGCACGATCAAAGAGACGATGACGCTCGAGGACCCGGAAACGACCATCGAGCGGCTCTATCACGAAATGTATGGCCACCTCCCTGCCGCCCCGCGCGGAAATCCTCCCTGACGTCTGGCTCGACGCACGCCTGGCCCTGTGGCTGCCCCAGCTGCGGCTGCTGGTCGCGGCCGACCTGCACTGGGGCTACGCCGCCAGCCACCGGGCGCAGGGCAACCTGCTGCCGCTCTGGGGCGACGGCGAAATCGCCGCGCGCCTGGACAGCCTGGTCAAGGATTACGCCCCCGACGCCATGCTCTGGCTCGGCGACTCCCTGCACACGCTGGCGGGCAGCGATCGGGCCGAAGCCTATCTGGCCTGCTGCCGCGTCCCGGTGACGGTCGTGGCGGGCAATCACGACCGGCGGTGGAATCAGGCGGCCATTCCGACGGAACACCGCGGCCGATTCTTTTTCCATCACGGCGACGCCGCGCACGCGGCGCCCCCTGGAACCATCGAAATCATCGGACATCACCACCCGGCCGCCACCTGGAGCGACGGCGCCGGCGCCCGTCTGAAGCTGCCGGCGCTGGTGGCGTCGGAGGCGCGCCTCATCCTTCCTGCCTTTTCGCCGTGGGCGGCGGGGGCGCCCTGGAACGGGCGGCTGCGCCCCGGCGAACGGCTTTGGGCCGTCTCCCCCCAGCGCATCCTTCCGCTTCCGGCTGCCGCCGCCGTGCTTTCCGCATGAGGCGTGCCGCCGTTTGGCTTTTTGGCGCCGCGCTCGCGGTCCGTCCGGCGTGCCCGCTCGCGGCCAGTCCGGCGCATCCGCTCCCGGCCGCCCCGGCACACGCGCTGCCGCTGGCCGACGGCGAGGAACTGGTGTACAACGTCGCCTGGATCGTCGTCCCGGGCGCCGGCCGCATCACCGTCGATGCGCACGCGGCGACGGATGCCGGCGGCCGCCGAACGCTGGAAGTGCTGACCAAGACGGAAACCCGCGGCCTGGCGCATATGCTCCTTCCTTTCGAGGCCTGGGCCAATTCGGTGTACGATGTCGCCACCGGCCGGCTGATCCGCTTCGACGAGAC
>DASRSH010000133.1:0-10937 GCA_035656575.1 Opitutaceae bacterium | reverse complement strand
GCTCGCGTCCAGGCCCATCGGCTGCACGGCCTGGCCGAGCTGGTGGACGCGGCCAGGCTGGCGGGGGCGGCGCGCGAGTTTCAGATCTCGGCCGGGGGCGGAGCCACGGATCTGCTGCCGATTCGCGCGGAAGGCGTGGCGGGCCAGGCCCGCGCCCTCATCGAAGTCCTGAACCGGGAAGACCCTTCACCACAGACCGCGTGAAGCCGTGATCCCTGGCGAAGCGCTCCAGCGCCAGGCGGGAATCGATCCCCAGCTTGCGCATGATGTTGAAGCGGTGGGTTTCGACGGTGCGTTCCCGAATCCCGAGAATCCGGCCGATCTCGGCGTCGTCGCGCAGCTCGCCGATCAAAGCCAGCACGACCTGCTCCCTTTCCGACAGGAGCTTATCAAAGGAGCCCGTGTCCTGGCGGCGCGCGGCCCGCACGCGCAGAAAGGTGGGGGAGAAATAGCGCCCGCCCCGGTCGATCGCGGCGAAGGCTTCGCCCAGCCCGGCGGGGGTTGAGGTGTTCTTATCCACGAAGCCGTCGACGCCAAACTGCTCGATGCGCAGGACCGTGAAGTCGTCGCAGTGCGAGGAGAGCACGAGAATGCGCGGGCTGGGCTTGAGCGTCCGAAGCGCCGCGATCACGCTGAAGCCATCCCGCACCGGCAGCTCCAGGTCAAGCAGCACCAGATCGGGCGCCAGCGTCCGGGACAGCTCCAGCGCGCTTTCGCCGTCGGCGGCTTCGCCCAGCACCTCCTGCCCCAATTCCCGGGCGCAGAGATTGCGGAGGATCTCGCGCAAGATCGCCTGATCCTCGACGATTAGGATTCTCACGCGGGGCGGCCCCCCGCCGCCCGTTCGCGCAGCACCCGGGCGATCGTTTCGAGCAGTTCCCGTCCCTGGTAGGGTTTGCCGACCGAGCCGTGGAACGTGCCGGGGTCGAAGACGGCGGCGGCGCCCCCGTGCGCGGCGGTCACGGCCACGATCCGCAGGTTCGGGTCCATTCCCTGCAGCAGGCGGGCCAGGCGGGGGCCGTCGATGCCGGGCATGACGTTGTCGGTGATTACCAGCGCAATGTCGCCGCCACGCTGGGAATAAATGTCCAGCGCCTGCGAGCCGTTGGCCGCCAACAGCACCTGATAGCCCGCTTCCGTCAAGAGCGTGGACACGACGAGGCGGATCGCCGCCTCGTCGTCGACAAAGAGCAGCACTTCGCCGTGGCCCAACGGCGGCGCGGCCGCGGCGGCGCGAGCCGGATCGGTCGCGGCCGTCGCGGCGGCGGGCAGGTGCAGACGGAAGAGGGTGCCCTGGCCAATGACGGTTTTCACTTCGATCGCGCCGCCGTGGCTCTCGACGATCCCCTTGACCGTGGAAAGCCCCAGCCCCGTCCCGCGCCCTTTCTCCTTGGTGGAATAGAAGGCCTGCCACATTTGCGCGAGCACGTGATCCGAGATGCCGGTGCCGGTGTCTTCGATTTCGAGCTCGACGTATTCTCCGGATTTCAATTTCGCCCCGGAAGCGGCCTCGACGAGGCGGCGGTGGGCGCGGACGGTCAGCTTTCCGCCGGCGGGCATCGCGTCCCGCGCGTTCACGCACAGGTTCATCAGGATCTGGTGCAGCTGCGTGGGGTTGATGGCCACCGGCGGCAGCGCGGCCGGGCAGTGCGCCTCGAAGCGAATCGCGGGCGGGAAGGACTGGCGGACGACCTGGCTGATTTCCGCCACCAGCTGGGGGACCGAAGTCGTCTCGGCTCCCGGCGAGCTTTGGCTCACAAAGGCGAGCATGTTGCGCACCAGATCGGTCGCGCGGCTGGCGCTCTGCTCGAGCATGCCGAGCATGTTGACGCCTTCCGGGTCGGAAACGCTGTCGCGCAGCAGCGGCACGCCGAGCATGATCGGCGCCAGGATGTTGTTCAGGTCGTGGGCCACCGCGGAGGCGATGCGCCCCACGTTTTCCAGGCGGTTGACGCGCTGCAAGTGCTCTTCCAGGCGCTTCTTCTGGCTGATGTCCGTGCTGATGCTCAGGTGCGCGGTGGGCCGGCCGGCCTCGTCGCGCACGAGGGTGCGGCGCATGGCGACCGTGATCTTTTCGCCGCTGCGATGATTCAGCGCCAATTCCCCCTCCCACGCTCCGGCGGCGGTGGTCCGCTCGTTCGCGTCCTGCAGGCCGGCCAGGACGTCGGGCCGGAAAATGTCGGCCGCCGTCTTGCCCACGACTTCGCTCCGCGGCCATCCCAAGAGCCGCTCCGCGCCGGCGCTCCAATAGCGAATGCGCCCCGTAAGATCCACGATGACAATCGCATCCCCCGCCTGGTCGATCATGTGGTTCAGTTCGAGGATCTGCCGCTCCGCCTCGCGGCGCCGCATCCGCTCGCCGTGCTCGGCGAGAGCGCGCTCGACCGCAGGCACCAGCCGCTTCAGGTTGTCCTTCAGCACGTAATCGGCGGCTCCCGCATGGACGGCCGCCAAAGCCAGATCCTCGCCGATCGTGCCGGAGAGATAGAGGAACGGCGTGTCGGGCGTGCGAGCCCGGGCGAGGCGCAGCGCATCCTCGCCCGAGAGCGAGCCGAGATGATAGTCGGAAAGGATCACGTCAAACGGCGGACCGTCGAGCGCAGCGGTGTACTGTGTTTCATTGCCACACAGCGTGATCCGGCATTCGGGCCAACGGGCCTGCAGCAGCCGCTGCACCAATTGCGCGTCCGATGAATTGTCCTCCAAGTGCAGCACCTTCATGTCACTCTCGCCTCCACTTGTCCCTAGGATATTCCGGCCCGAGATGCAACCCGCCGGTCTGCGGGATTTCCCGCAGATTGCTCCCGTTGACCTCGCCGAGGGCTGCAGCCAGCCTGCGTGGAATACTACGAAACGTAAAACCCTGCAGTTAACCGCAACCGGCTTTTCGGGCTATGCGTTCGCCCTTCTGGCGACGGCGGCGGCCCTGGTGGGTCGGCTTGAGGGTGCGCGATATTTCGGAGGCCGCGCCGCGCTGGTGGTCTTCACGCTCCCGGTCGTCCTCAGCGCATTCTGCTGCGGCGCGGGCCCCGGACTGGTGGCGACGGCCGCCGGAGCGATCGCCGCGGACCTGTTTCTCTTCCCGCATCCGGCGCGCTCCCTGCTGCCGGCACCCCAGGATCTGACGCAATGGCTGTGCTTTGTCGCGTCCGGAGTCCTGATCAGCGCCCTGTGCGGCCAGTTGCGCGGGGCGCGCGCGCGCGCGAGCCGCCTGGCGGAAGAGCAGCGGCACCTGGCGGAGGCGCGGGAGCGGCTGGTGGCGATCATCGACTGGTCGCAGGACGCCATCATCGGCAAGACGCTCGACGGCGTCATCACCAGCTGGAATCTCGGCGCGGAGGGGATCTTTGGCTACACGGCGGCCGAAGCGGTGGGCCAGCCGATGCTCATGCTCATTCCGCCCGACCGAGCCAACGAGGAGCCCGAAATTCTTGCCCGCATCCGCCGGGGCGAAGTCATACCACCCTTCGACACCGTCCGGGTCCGCAAGGACGGACGGGCGATCGACGTGTCCGTGACCATTTCGCCCATCCGCGACAACCGCGGAGTCGTGGTGGGGGCCTCGAAGATCGCGCGCGATATCGGCGAGCGTCGCCGCGCGGAGGCGGCGCTGCGCGCCGCGGAGGATCGCTACCACTCGACCCTGGACAGCCTGCTCGAGGCCGGGCAACTGCTGAACTTCAATTGGGAATACCTCTACGTCAATCCCGCGGCCGCCCTGCAGAATCGCCGGCCCAACGCCGAATTGCTGGGCCGAAAGATGCAGGAAGTCTGGCCCGGAATCGAGGCGACGGAGGTCTTCGGGCTGTTTCAGCGCTGCATGATGGAGCGGATCGCGACCTACGGCCAAATCGACTTCCATTTTCCCGACGGACACCATGGCTGGTTCGAGGTCCGGTGCCATCCGGTGCCGGAAGGCATCTTCATCCTTTCGGTGGAAGTGACCGAGCGGCGGCGGGCGGAGCGACACAATGCCGAACTCGCCGAAATCGTGCGCGGGATGTCCGAAGCCTGCTTCGCGCTCGACGCCGAGTGGCGTTTCACCTTTTTCAACGACCGCGCGGTCAGCCTGCTGCGCCAGGAGCGCGACGCGGTCCTGGGCCGCACGATCTGGGACGTCTTTGCCGCGCTGCGGGGCACGTCGACGGAGCGCCAATACCGGCGTGCGATGGCGGATCGCATCCCGGTCGCCTTTGAAGCCTGGTCGCCGGTCGCCGAGCGCTGGGTGGACATCCGCCTGTTTCCTTCCGGCAGCGGCCTGGCCGCGTTCCTGCTCGACATCCAGGCCCGCAAGGAAGCCGAGTCCTCGCTCCATCTCTTTCGCATGCTGATGGATCGCTCCCGGGAGTGCATCGAAGTGATCGACTGCGACACGGGACGGGTCCTCGACGTCAACGAGGAGGCCTGCCGGCGGCGGGGCTGCAGCCGCGACGACTACCTGGCCCTCACGGTCTTCGACCTCAATCCGGAGCTCAAGCGGGAGCAGTTCTTCGCCACGACCGATCGGCTTCGGCGCGAAGGCGGGGTGGTCGTCGAGGGCATTCACCGGCGGCCCGATGCCACGGAGTATCCGGTGGAATTGAGCCTGAGCCTGGTGAAGGCGGACCGGGATTACGTGGTCGTCTTCGCCCGCGACATCACGGAGCGGAAAAAGGCGGCGGCCGATCTTCGGGCCTCGGAAGAGCGGTTTCGGCAGGTGGTGGAGAACATTCAGGAGGTCTTTTGGATGACGGATGCCACGCGCAATTCGGTGCTCTATGTCAGCCCGGGCTATGCCCGGATTTGGGGCCGAAGCTGCGAAAGCCTCACCTCGGCCGCGGCGCCCTGGCCCAGCGGCGTGAGCGGCGACGACCGCGAACGGGTGGAGGCCGCGATCGGCCACAGCGGCGGTGCGGCTTGGGACCTGACCTACCGGATCGCGCGGCCGGAAGGCGGTCTGCGGTGGATTCGCGACCGCGGGTTCCCGATCAGCGGCGCCGGCGGACGGATCGTGCGGTGGGTCGGGGTGGCCGAGGACATCACGGCGGCCAAGAGGCTGGAGCAGCAATTCCTGCGCGCGCAGCGGCTGGAGGCGATCGGCACGCTCTCGTCGGGCATCGCCCACGACCTGAACAACATCCTGGCGCCCATGCTCATGCTGATCCCCGCGCTGCAGCCGAGACTGTCCCATCCCCGCGACCAGGAGCTGGTGCAACTGGTCGAGCAGAGCGCCAAGCGGGGCGCCAGCATTATCCGGCAGTTGCTGACCTTCAGCCGGGGCATCGAGGGCGAGCGGGGCCCGGTGCAGCTCCGCCATCTCATCCGCGAGATGGCCGGCATCCTGCGCGAAACGCTTCCCCGCAATATTGTCGTCGCGGCCGACGTGCCGGCGGACGTGTGGCCGATCTACGCGGACGCGACCCAGCTGCATCAGGTGCTGCTCAACCTCTGCGTCAACGCGCGGGACGCCATGCCGGAGGGCGGCCGCCTGACCCTGAGCGCCGAGAATCGCCAGCTGGGCAAGGTGGAAGTCGAAATGCATCCACCGGCCGCGCCCGGCCGCTACGTCGTCGTCACCGTGGCCGACACTGGCATGGGCATCCCGGCAGAACTGAAGGACCGGATCTTCGAGCCCTTTTTCACCACCAAGCCGATCGGGAAAGGAACGGGGCTTGGGCTCTCCACCGCCGTGGGGATCGTGAAGAGCCACCAAGGCTTCATCAATGTCTACAGCGAACCCGGCCGGGGCTGCGTCTTCAAGGTGTGCCTGCCGGCGGAGAAAGGCGCCGAGGAGGGAGCCGTAGCCAAGCCGGCTTCGTCCGCCCGCGGAAATCGGGAACTGATCATGATTGTCGACGACGAGCCGGCGGTGCTGCAGACGGCGGCCCGCGCGCTGGAGGCGCAGGGATACCGGGTGCAGCCCGTGGCCGGGGCACGCGAGGCCGTGCAATTGTTTTTGGAGCGGCAGACGGAAATCCGGCTGTTGATCACCGACCTCATGATGCCGGAAATGGACGGCGTGGCCCTGATCCGCACGCTGCGAACCATCAGCCCGGGATTGCCCATCATCGCCGCCAGCGGCCTGCAAGATCGCATGCGTTCGGGCGAGCTGGCGCAGCTCGGCGTAACGGAGGTGTTGGCGAAGCCCTTCGCGTTCGAGGAATTGCTGGAGGCGATCCGCACCCGCTTGGAACCGGGGCCGGCCCAGCAATGACCCTCGCCGCCGGCCCCGGAGACAGGGTTCAAGGGCCGCCGGTTTGCGCCGCGTCCCACTCCTGCGCGCCGCGCGCCATGAGCGCGCCAGCATCCTCGGGCAGCGCCCACCGCTCGCGCACAAGCTGCAGGACCGCGCGGCGGTAGCGGTCCAGATAGTCCGCCTTGCCGCGGTAGCGTTCGGCCAGCGACAAGCGCGGGTCGCCCGCGCCCCGGCGCTCCGCCTCGGTGCGCGGAAAAGGAAGATAGGAGCCGATGAAGGACGCGCGCCGATCCGGCGCGCCGATGGACGGATCGCGCAAGTTCCAACCCGTATAGGTGGCGAGCGGCACGGCCAGTTCCGGAATGCGGACGCCGCCCCGATCGTTGCCGTCCGCGTCGGCCTGGGGCACCAGCACCGGATACGGCTCGCCGGGAACCGGAGGCTCGCGCGAAAAGTCGAGCCGCCAGGCCCGGTTGGCGGCAGTCGGCAGCCGCACCCCCGGCAAGGCGGGAAACCGCCATCTCGCCAGCGGGACCAGGGAGCCATCGGCGATTCGGGGCGCGCACGAAGGCGGCGGCGCCTCCCCGGTCCGCACCCAGGCGTCGAGATTGGCGAGCATGGCGCGCCACAGCCAGCGCGACGGATTCGGATTGATGAGATTCTGTCCGGCGAGATCGCCGGCCCCTTTGACCGCCGGAAAGCGATAGGCGAAATGCTCCTCGCCCGGCCAGAAATAGACGCGGACATTCGCCGGTTGGGCCATATCCCGCGCGCCGTCCGGCGTGGTGTGAATCAGCGCGGCCACGCGGCCCCAATACTCATAGGAGGTATTGGACAGAAACACCTTGGGCGCCAGACCTTCGGCGCGGGTCGCGTCCAGCAGCCCGGCGGTGCGCCCCGTTTCGGGATCGGTTTCAGGGAGGGCGGTGAAAGGAAACACGTCCGTCGGATAGTAGAGCGAAGACATCGGCTGCGCGTCGCGGGAAGGCTGAGCGAACCGCTGGTTGAAACTCCCGCGCCCGGCTCCGGCGACATGCGCGAGAATGCCGTCGTACGCCAGCCGTCCGGACTCGTCCGCATCAAAGCCCTGGTAGAGCATTTGCCGCAGAAAACGGCCGCACTGCGAGATGCCCAGCGCATACACCCGCTGGGCCGAACCGAGCACGGTATTCCCGGATTTGAACGCGGAGGCAAAGTCGCGAACGGCCGCGAGGCCCAGCCCCGCAACGGCCGGATCCCGCGCCCGGTAGATCAGTTCGTATATGCGGCCCGGCTGGAACCCGCCCCGGAGCCTCAGGCTGCGGCGATCTGCACCGAAGCTCCATCGGTCCCGGGGAATCGGCTGGCGGGGGCCATACGGGGCGTCGCGGACGGACAGCCGGTTGCGGGGGTCGTCGGGATCCGACACGGCATATTCCGTGCCGCCCATGCGGCCCTCGATGATATGGCCCAGCGGAATCTCTCCGCGCCAATAGGGCAGGGTAAAATCATCCCGGACCCACCCCGAAAGCGTCGCTCCTCCCGGACCGTGGGCCCGAGGCGCCCGCAGTCCCATGTGCCCCGCAGGGGCGTCCCATTGCCAGCCGATCCAGCCCACGGCGTAACCCTGGCGCAGCAGCCAGCCGTCCCCAAAGTCCGACGCTCGCGCCGGGGTATAGGCGGGAGTGCCCCCCTGCATGACGTAAAGGACCCCGCGGCCGCCGCGATTGGGAACTTCCACCAGCACCGTGCCGTTGCCCCGGCCGGGCTCCACCGGCCGCAGCAGGGCGAAGTCCGCCGAAAACTCGACCCGTCCGGCCGCATCCCGATCCGCAAGGTCCAGATCCGCGATCGGCCGATCGAAACGGTTGGCCGGATCGACGGCGAAGAGGATGCGGCCCGCCAGCCACTCATAACTGCCGGCGGACCCAAAAGGGGCACCACCCATGACGGGGTGGCGATCGGTCACATCCACCCGCAGGACGCGCGCCCGGGCGGCGCAGGCGGCCAGTCCGAGCGCCAGTGCCACAATCAAGCGAAACACCGGGCGACGCTTGCCAGGTGCGCCCGCAAGGGCAAGTCTGGCGTGCGCTACGCCATGAGCGGGGAGCACGCGCCTCACGATCATCATCATGGCCATGTTCATCATCATGGCCACGCCCATGCCCACGCGCCGGATCACTTTGGGCGCGCGTTTGCCGTGGGCGTCGCGCTCAACGCGGGGTTCGTCGCGCTGCAGGTGATCTACGGCCTGCTCGCGCACTCGCTGGCCCTGGTGGCCGACGCCGGGCATAACCTGGGGGACGTGTTCGGCCTGCTGCTGGCCTGGGGCGCCGCGTGGTGGGCGGGGCGTTCGCCGACCGAACGCCACACTTACGGGTGGGGCCGTTTTTCGATTTATGCCGCCCTGGCCAATGCCGTGATCCTGCTCGTCAGCGTGGCCGCGATCGCCTGGGCGGCAGTCGGCCGCTTGCGCCATCCCGTGCCCGTCGCCGCCGGCACCATGATCTGGGTCTCGGCCGTGGGCATCGCCATCAACGGGGCCACGGCCTGGCTTTTTGCGGCGGGGCGCGAAAACGATCTCAATCTTAGGGCGACGTTTGCGCATATGGCAGCCGATGCCGCCCTCTCCGCCGGCGTCGTGGTGGCGGGCATCGTCATTCTGGGAACGCACTGGCTGTGGCTCGATCCCGCGCTCAGCCTGGCGCTGGCCGCGGTCATTGTCGCGGGCACCTGGCGGCTGCTGCGCGAGGCGGTCGACCTGGCGCTCGACGCCGTGCCGGCAAATCTCGACGTCGCCGCGGTGCGCCGGCTGCTGCGCGCCCAGCCGGGCGTGGTGGACGTGCACCATGTCCATGTCTGGGGGCTGAGCACGACCGAAGTCGCGCTGACGGCGCATGTGGTCCTCGCGGACGGTGCCGCGAACGACGAGCTGCTGCGGCGGCTCCAGCACGAGCTGGCCGAGCACTTCGGCATCGGCCACGCCACGATCCAATTTGAGTCGAGCCGGCTGCCCGAGTGCGCGGAGGACACCTGCGAGGTTCGCGGACGTCAGCCCTGAACCAAATCCTGGAACTCGGAGGAGACGGCGGTGCCCTCGACCAGATCGGCCAGGACCCGCGCGCCCACGGCCACCGGAGAGAAGACGAGATCGGCGTGGGCCAGCTTGAGGCGGCGGGTGGACTGGGCCGAGTTGGCCACCGCGAGGGCCCGAACCTGGGGATTGAGCTCCTTCGCGCTCAGGACGATGAAAGCGTTTTCCCCGTCGTCCTCCGAAGCCGCCACGATGATGCGGGCGCGGGCAATGCCGGAGTCCTTGAGCACCGTTTCCAGGGTGGCGTCGCCCTGAATGAATCGATGGCGGGCGGTGTCCGCTCCCGCAGGATGGCCGGGCGGCACGATCTGCACCACCGCGAGCCCCCGGCCCTGGAATTCCTCGGCCGCATGACGGGCCACTGGGCCGTGTCCGACCAAGACGACATGATCCTTCATATCCATAGAATTATCCTTCGGTTTGAAAAAGCGGCCCACCTCGCTCGCGATCTTGGGTCCGACGGCGGAGGCGATCGCGCCGGCGAAGACGCTGACGCCGACAATCAGCAGCGAAATCACGAACCAGCGCCCTTCCGGTGTCGCCGGCACCCCGCCGTACCCGACGGTCGAAAGGGTGACGATCGTGAAGTAGATGGCGGTCCCCAGATCGTGGACGGGCGGGCTGAAGCTGTCGCCCAGCAGATAGCTTCCAAAGATGCCGTAGGCGAGGACAGCAAGGATCCCGCTCATCGAGAACACCACGCGCGCGGCCGCCGTCCGCCGGGCGAAGCGGTGCTTGAGGAACAGCAGCAGGACCAGCAAGCCCGCCTCCAGCGCGAAGCCCACTCCCCATTGCCGCCGTGCGGCATTGAGGCCCACGGCGATGGCGAGCAGCAGCACCGCGATGATCCATGCCGATACCAGGCGCCAGAACATCGCGACGCCGGCAACGAGCATCAAGGCGCTCAGCAGCGTTTGGGCGGTCGCCCCCACCGCGGCGAAGGACTCCGCCAATCCATGCAGGGCGTGGTAGCGCTGCAGCAGGTGCACGGGGAGATGCGCCTGCAGGAAGTTCAGGACGCCGATCAGAATCAGGACCAGGCCCAGCGGCACGTGCGGCCAGCTCTTGAAAAGGTGGTCGCGCAGGGAAGAGCCGCGGCGAACGTGGCGGGCAGTCATGGCAAAAGGAGATCCAGGCTGGCGCGTCGGTCTCGGGAAAACAAGTTCGGCGTCGACAGACGCCGCGGCTCCAGGCTCAGTCGACGCCTTACCCCATGCGCTTCCCTTCCCACGTCTTTTCCATCGGGGCGGCCCTGATCTCCCTGGCGGCCCCGCTGGCGGCTCAGTCTCCCTCAACCGGCGATCCGACGGTGGTGCTGGACCGCAGCGGCGCGACGGTCGTTCTGGAACCCTACGCGCCGAACATTCTTCGGGTGACACTGAGCAAGCTGAAGGACTCCGCTCTGGCCGGGCCCGGTTTCGGCTTCGTCGCCGCTCCCAATCACGCGGGCTGGCGGCGTTCCGATACCTCCGACGCGATCACTTACCGTTCCGGCCGCATGGCGGTGACCATCCGCACCGGGCCTTCCCGCGGCGGACCCGCGCCCTTGCCCACAGAGCGGGACATCGCGCGTTTCTTCAATGGGTCGGCGCCCGGAGTGGGGATGAACTTTTCCGCGCCGGGACAGGGGGAGTTTCTGGCGCTGGAAGGCTGGTCCATGGCTGTGCCCAACTACAAGGACGGGACCGC
>DASRSH010000132.1:0-2310 GCA_035656575.1 Opitutaceae bacterium | reverse complement strand
TTTTGCGTGCGGAGGATGTCGAAGGCCTCGTCGCAGGCGGGGACGAGCCAGGCGCGGCCGGTGTAGGCGTCGTGGACGACGAGGTGGCGGGGGGTGCCGTCCCAGTCGGCCTCGATGTCCAACTCCTTGCAGGTGCGGTCCTTGGCACAGGAAAGCGAAGGATTGCGCTGGATGCCGACGGCGAGGCGGGCCAGCAACTCCTGGAACAGGCCGTCGACGGGGGCGCCATAGGCCAGCTCGCCGTCGGGCGTCACGTAACCCTCTCCGTTGTAGGTGAAGTAGCCCAGGTAGCGGGGGAGCGCCGTGGACAATCCCAGGCTGCGATTGAGCTGGGCACGGCGGCGGTTGGTGGTCTGGCCACGGGGCGTGGACGAGAAGTACTCGCCAAACCCGAGCTCGTCGGCGAAGTCCCGCCGGAGCATGAAGCAATGCGCGGAGCTGAAGCTGTTGCTGGAGGGCATGGGTGTTCTAGGGAATGAAAATCGGCGCGGAAAGGAACAACTGGACCGAAACTAGCGAGCGGACGCGGTTTTTTCCTGCAGGACTTGGGCCAAGGCAAGGGGAATCTGTAGTGGCGACGCTGTGACGCTCTCCGACGTGCGATTCGCACGGGCCGGAGGCCGGATCACCGTGCGGAAAGCCGGTAGATCGTGGTGCTGCGGCGCTCGACGCCGGGCTCCACGATGATGCTGGGGAAGGCGGGCTGATGGACGGAATCGGGAAAGTGCTGGGTCTCCAGGCAGAAGCCGCCGTATTGGCGGTAGTTCGCGCCGGTTTTTCCCACGGCGGAGCCGTCGAGAAAGCTGCCGACGTAAAACTGGACGCCGGGCTCGGTCGTCAGGACCTCGAGGGTGCGTCCGCTGGTGGGATCGCGCACCTCGGCCGCCGGCCGCAGCCCTTCGCCGTCGACCACAAATGTGTGGTCGTAGCCTAGGGGCCGGTTGCCGAGCCGCGCCATGTCGCGGCCGATCGGCTTGGCCGCGCGAAAGTCCATCGGTCCGCCGGCCACGGGATCGATCCGGCCCGAAGGGATGCCCATCGCGTCGGTCGGCAGGAACTTGCCGGCGTAAATCCGCGCCTCGTGGCCCAGGATGTCGCCGCCGCCGGCGAGATTCCAATAGGCGTGGTTCGTCAGGTTGATGGGGGTGCGCCGGTCCGCCCGGGCCCGGTAGTCGATGCGAATCTCGTTGGCCGGAGTCACGACGTATTGCACCTCGGCGTCCACCCGGCCGGGATAGCCCTGCTCGCCCGCCGGACTGGAGTGGCGAAAGATGACGCCCGCGCCGTCGGCCGACGCTTCGGCGTCCCAGACCGCCCGATGAAAGGCCCGCGGCCCCCCGTGCAGATGGTGCGGCCAGTCGTTGGCCGGCAGCCGGTAGGTCACTCCGTCCAATTCGAATTGGGCGTTGGCGATCCGGTTGGCGACCCGGCCGACGGTCATCCCGATGAACGCCCCGTCCCGGACATACGATTCCAGGCCCGAGAACCCCAGCGTCACGTCCGCCACCTGGCCGCGCCGATCGGGGGCGTGGACCTCCATGAGCGCGGCGCCATAGGTCATCACCTTGATCGCGAGGCCGCCGCGGCCGGACAGCGTGAACGCCGAGATTTCCGTGCCATCGGGCAAGCGGCCGAACGATGCAACACCCACGCCCCCGATCTTTTGGCCTCGCGCGCCAATGGCAAAAACTTTCTCTCGAAGGATGGACGATGGCTCACCCGCCTGGCCGCCGCGCGATCCGCGTCCGCCCGAGGTGCTGGACCGGGCCCACTGGGAGATGCTGCGCGGCCCGGCGGGGCATCCGCTGGTGTCCGATTTCATGGTCCTGTTCGCCCGCGACGAACCCGCCCGGCTGGCGCGGATGCCGGGTCTGGCGGCGGCGCGGGACACCCGCGAACTGGCCTGGTGCGCCCACACGATCGCGGGCAGCTGCGCCATGCTGGGCGCGCGGGAGATGCAGGCCTGCGCCCTGGCGGTGGAACGCGCTGTCGCGTCCGGCCGCTGGGACGAAGTGACCCCGCGGCTGACCGCCCTCAATCAGGCCTGGAGCCGCCTCCGCGTCGTGCTGGAGGCGGAGGGGTTTCGGTTCACTTAGCGTCGTCGTCGCCGCCGCCCGAATCGGGCGCCATGGGCGACGATGAGGGCGAGCTGGAGGGGCTGGGCGCCTGGGATTCGTCGACCACCACGTACTGGGTCGCCCCCCCGCGCCAGTAGCGGACCAGCACCTTCGGCCCCTTGATCTGCTCGCTCAGCTTCACCGCCTCGTCGGCGTTGTGCACCGGCTTGCGGTCCAGATCGAGGATGACGTC
>DASRSH010000131.1:0-3398 GCA_035656575.1 Opitutaceae bacterium | reverse complement strand
TTCATCTCCAGGCGAAAGTCATAGTGCAGGTGCGAGGCCGCGTGCTTTTGGATGACGAAATTGCGCTCCTTGCCGGCGGCGGCGGGGGCCGCCTTCGGGGGCGGCTCCGCCGTCCGCGAAAAGTCGCGCTTGCGGGCGTATTCGCCCAGCGCCGGGGCGGCCGCAAAGCCCTTGGGCAGCGACTGCCGGAGGGTCTGCACCGGCGCAAAGAGGTCGCCGAGTTTTTTCATGCGGGACAGGGCCTGGTCGGGCGAAAAAAAGAGCGGGTCGGGTTTTTTCGCGCGGCGCAGCTCGTCCCATCCCACCGGCGCGGAAATGAACGGCTCGTCCCGCTTGGCGCGCATCGAATAGGCGCACACCGTGGTCTTGCCCTCGGAATTCTGGCTCCAATCGACGAGGACCCGGTCCTTGCGCAGCCGCTTCGACATGTTGCTGACCACGCGGTCGGGATGGCGCTCGGTCAGCAATTCGGCGACGGCGCGGGCGAACCCGCCGGTTTGGTCGTAGGTGGCGCGGGGGGAGTTCAGGGGGACATACACCTGCACGCCCTTGGAACCCGACACCTTGGCGAAGGACTTCAGGCCCAGCCCGTCGAGCACCTCCTTGATCCAGAAGGCGACATCGACGCAGCTGAGGATCGTCGAGCCTTCGCCCGGATCCAGGTCGAAGGCGACCAGCGTCGGCCGATGGATCGCGGGCGCGCGGTGCAGGAAGGGATGCAATTCGATCGCGGCCAGGTTGGCGCACCAGGCGAGCGAGCGCACATCGTTGATCAGGATATAGTCGATCGACCCTTCATGGGACGAGCGCCAGACGGCAAAGGTCTTGAGCCAGGGCGGATGGAAGCGCGGCGCGTTCTTTTCATAGAAGTGCTCGCCTTTCGCACCGTCGGGGAACCGGATCAGCGTCACGGGACGGTTCTTCAGATGCGGCAGAATGAACGGCGCCGCCTCAAGATAGTACGCGACCATGTCCCCCTTGCGGAAATCGTTCGCGGGGAAGAACACCTTTTCCGGGTGCGTGAAGGCCACGCCGGCGGGTGACTTCTTAATCATCAGCCGGTTGGACACGGGGCGAAGCTCACGGTTCTCGCCTGGCTCCGGGCGCCCCGATTCTTCCCCACGTCGCGCGCCACCCCTCGGGCCGTTCCCCGCTCCATTTCGCCCCCTTCACCGGAATATATGGCAGCTCCCGCCCTTGCCGGGCGGCCTGCAACAGCAGCGCCCCGCGGCTCATGTCGCCGCGGCCGACAAAATCCTCCGGAAATACCAGCCGATCGCCAAAGACGTCCACGAGCACTTCCCGGTACTTGGCGGTGGCAATGCTTCCCAGGAGCACGGCGAGCCCGTCGTCAGCCAGTTTGCGCGCCCAGGCCGCCGCGTGGCGGCGCAGCGGACCATGGAACCGAGGATCCTCGTGATGGATGGCCACCGAACCAAAGCGCCGCAGGTCCGCGGGCCTTACCCGGCGGCGCGGATCCAGCAGTCCCGCATTGGTGGTGATCACCCGAACGGCGCCCGCCGGAGTCTCTCCGAACCGGCGCGCGTACGCGATTTTACCGCGAAAATACAGGCCGCTTGCGAAGGTGAACGCCTCCGCCAGGGGCAGCCCCTCACGGCGCAGGCGCCGGGCCAATTCGAAGGAGGCGCCCGGCCGCAACAGGTGCCCGGCCCGCACCCCATCCATGCGCGCAGGCGAGAGCAGGAACAGCTTACTTAATTCCATCTTTCGTTTCTCCTAGGAACCAATCCCGCCCCTAACAAATCCAATCCCGCGCGATGGCAGCCCCGGTACCGCATGTTTGCGAGCATATCGTCCAGTTCTATGACGCCGAGTCGGAGCTGATCGGCGCGCTGGCAAACTATGTCGGCACCGGTCTGCGCGCCGGCGAGCGGGCCGTGCTCATCGCCACCCACGCGCATCTGCGCGCCCTCGAAAAGCGGCTGGTCGGGAATGGCCACGATGTGGCCGCCGCGCGCCAGCAGGGGGCGTATCTTCCGCTCAATGCGGCGGAAACCCTCTCGCGGTTCATGGTCGACGGACGGCCGGACCCCCAGCGCTTTCTCGCCACCCTGGAGCCCGTGATTCGGCCGCCGGGCGGACCGCCGCGGCCCCTGCGCGCCTTCGGCGAAATGGTCGCAATCCTGTGGGCGGAAGGGAACGAGAACGGCGCCCTTGAACTCGAAGGGCTGTGGAACGAGCTGATCGCCCGCGAGAAGTTTCAGCTTTTCTGCGCGTATCCGATGCCGCGATTCCGCCGCGAGTCGGCCCGGCCGGCGTACGAACGCGTCTGCGCGCTGCATTCGCGCCTCATCCCCGCGCTCGCCTAAGCGGCCGCCCGCTTGAGTCCGGGCAGCCCGGCCGGACCGCCGGCCGCCGGCCGCCACGACCCGCTCGCCAGGGCGTCCAGCACCGCCCTCAGGTCCTCGAGTTCGATCGGCTTGGGCACGTAGGCGTCCGCCCCCAGGTCGAAGGCGCGCGTCACGTCCCGCTCCTCCTGGGAGCCGGTCAGGATCACCTTGAGCGTGTCGCCAAAAACCGGATGCTGGCGCATCCAGTCCAGGATATCGAAGCCGTTTCGGCGCGGCAGCTTCAGATCCAGGAAGATCAGGCACGGAATGGCATCCGGCCGAGCCTGTTCCACCGCGCGGTTCAGGTAGGCGTGGGCCTGGTTGCCGTCGGTCACGACGTCGATCGGAATGCGGGTGCCGCTCTTGTCCAGCGCGCGCTGGAGAAAAAACAGGTCGTCCGACGAGTCTTCGACGATCAGGATGCGCCGCTGCGACTGGCCGCCCAGTCCGGGATCCGACTGCAAATTCATGCCGAAGGAGACCGGAATGGCCCTTCGCCGTTCCCCCGGCGCCGCCGGGGTCGCCGTCATGGCTGAAACCCGCTCGCCCCAGCCCAATCTCCAGTCGGAAGCGCTTCGCTTCTCGAAGGAATTCTGGCTCGTAATAGTTTTGACCGGCATTGCGGCCGGCATCGCCGGCGGCCTGCTCATGCGGCTGCTGCGCCTGGTCGAGGCGCTGGCGTGGCCGCCCTATCGCACCCATCCCGACTTTCTCTTCGCCGTCGAACAGGTGCCGGCCCACCGCCGGCTCCTCTTCCTGGCGATCGCCGCTCTCCTGGCCGGCACGGTGCGCCGGCTGCTGTCGCGGCACAAGGTGAGGGGCCACGGCGGCGACGTCGTCGAATCGATCTGGCTGGGTTCGGCCCGAATTCCGCCGCTGCGCACCTTCGCGAATTCCGTCCTGTCGATCGTCGTGGTCGGGCTGGGCGCGTCGCTGGGCCGCGAAGGCGGCATCAAGCACGCCGGCGCGGCCTTCGCTTCGATCTTTTCGGTCTGGACAAAAATTCCCGCGCCCCAGCGCCGCCTGGCCGTGGCGTGCGGGGCGGGC
>DASRSH010000130.1:0-16597 GCA_035656575.1 Opitutaceae bacterium | reverse complement strand
AATATGCCCGGGAGAAGCGCCGGTTGATCGACGAGTCGCTCGCCGCCCTGGAACGTTACATTCCCGACGTGCGCCCCAAGATCGATTGGTTCGAGGCGGCGACCCCGCGGACGATCGAGCGGTACACGACCCATTGGGCCGGCACGTCGTTCGGCACCAAGTTCGAGGGGCTCAAGGTCTCCCTCGGCCTGCCCGAGGTGATCGCCGGCCTGTATCACGCCGGCTCCGTCGGCATCATTATGTCGGGCTGGCTCGGCACCATCAACTATGGTGTGATCACGGCCAACAAGATCGACCGCCAGCTTTTCGTTTCCGCATGACCCTCCCCGTCACCGCTTTGATTCCCCATCGGCCCCCGTTTCTTTTCGTGGACGAGATCGTCGCGGAAGCGCCCGATTCCCTCACCGCCCGGCGGACGTGGCGGACGGACGAGGACTTTTACCGCGGCCATTATCCCGGGGCTCCGATCACCCCCGGCGTGCTCCTGTGCGAGGCAGTGTTCCAGACCGGCGCGCTGTTTCTCGCCCGGCAGTGGCAGGCCGAGCACCCGGCGGAAAAGCCCGCGGGGGTGCCGCTGCTGGCCAAGATCTCGGACGTGCGCTTCCGCAATCCGGTGTACCCCGGCGACACGATACAGATCGAAGTCAGGCGCAAGGACGCCCTGGGGGGCTTCGTGATGATGTCCGGGGCGGTCCGATGCGGGGAGAAGCGGATCCTCACCGTCGACTTTTCCGTGGCCTGGAAGACCCCGGAGGCCCCGGCATGAGCGATTTTCTCCAGGTCGCCGGCAAGACCTTCGTGGTCTTCGGCGTGGCGAACAAGAAGAGCGTGGCCTGGTCCGTCGGCCAGGCGCTCGAAAGCCAGGGCGCGGAGGTGATCTATTCCGTGCGCTCCGATGCGCGCCGCGCGGCGCTCCCGGGCAAGCAGGTCTGCGTCTGCGACGTGGAGGATCCCGCCGCGGTCCGCCGCCTGGCGGACGAGGTGCGCGCCCGCCGCGCCGGCGCCCCGCCGCTCGCCGGCCTCGTGCATTCGATCGCGTTCGCCAACTACCGGGCCGGCGTGAAGTCCTTCGCCGAGACGGCCCGGGAGGACTTCCTGCAGTCCATGGCCGTGTCGGCGTTCTCGCTGGTGGAGATCGCGCAGGCCTTCCGGCCGCTGCTGGCGCCGGACGCCTCGGTCGTCAGCATCGGCATCTCCTCCCTGCTGGTGACGCCCGACAACTACGGCTACATGGGGCCGGTGAAGGCCGCGCTCGAGTCGTGCTCGCGCTTCCTCGCCAAGTCGTTCAGCGCCGACAGCGCGGTGCGCTTCAATGTCATCGGGTCCGGTCCGCTCAAGACCAGCGCCTCGGCCGGGATTCCCGGGTACATCGAAAGCTACCTGTACGCGGAGAAGCTCACCTTTCGCCGCCGCAATTTGGAGACGCGCGAGGTGGCGGACGCCGCCCTCTTTCTCCTCAGTCCGCGCAGCAGCGGCATCAACGGCGCCACGCTGGTCGTCGACGCGGGGCTCGGCTCGAACTATTTCGACCGCGAGGTGATCCGCCTGGCGATGCGACCGCAATGAAGTTCCGGCGAGTCTGCCTCGAGTCGATCGCGGTCGCGCTGCCGGACGAGGTCTGGACCTCGGCGGCCATCGAGGAGCGGCTGCGCCCGCTCTATGAGCGGCTGCGCCTGCCCTTCGGCCGGCTGGAGCTGATGACGGGCATCCGCGAGCGCCGGATGTGGCCGGCGGGCACCCGGGCCTCGGAGGCCAGCGCCCGGGCCGGCCGGGCGGTGCTGGCGCGCTCCGCCTTGGGGCCCCGGGTCGAGCTCTTCATCCACGCGGCCGTCTCCCGCGACATGCTCGAGCCGGCAACGGCCTCCTTCGCCCATCACGCGATCGGCCTGCCCGCCTCCGCGCAGATCTTCGACCTGTCCAACGCCTGCCTGGGCTTTCTCAACGCCGCCGCCGTCGCCGGCGCCATGATCGAGGCGGGGCAGATCGGCTGCGCGCTCATCGCCTGCGGCGAAAACGGCCGGCCGCTCGTGGAGCAGACCCTGCGGACCCTGCTCGAGGGAAATTGGGACCGCAACGCGATCAAGCCGTTCTTCGCCAACCTGACCATCGGCTCAGGGGCCGTCGCCGCCGTGCTGTGCGACGAGACGCTGCTCCCCCCCGGGGCGCGGCCGCACCGGCTGCTGGGCGGAGTGGCCCGGGCGGCGACCGAGCACAGCGCCCTGTGCCAGGGCGACACGGCGGCCGAGGGCGGCTTGGCCATGCAGACCGACTCGGAGCAGCTGCTGCTCGCCGGGGTGGAGCTGGCCCGGCAGACGTGGGCGGACTTTTCCGCGGCGACGGGCTGGCAGCCGCAGACGCCGGACCGCATCATCGGCCACCAGGTGGGGGCGCAGCACCGCCGGCGCCTGTTCGAGACGCTCGGCCTCGACCTGAACCGCGACTACTCCACGTTCGAGACGCTGGGCAACATGGGTTCGGCGTCGTTGCCGGCGACCCTCGCCTTGGCCGCCGAATCCGGCGCCCTGCGGCCCGGCCAGCGCGCCGCGCTCTTCGGCATCGGCAGCGGGCTCAACTGCATGATGATGGCCCTCGAATGGTGACCGGCGCCCCCGACCGCGCGCCGCTGCCGGACTGGCTGGCGGCGCAGTACCCCTTCCGGCCGCGTCGGCTGCGCCTCGGCGGCGGGGCGGCGATGAGCTACGTCGACGAAGGCCCGCGCGTGCCGCGCGCGGTGGTTCTGCTGCACGGCAATCCCACGTGGTCGTTTTACTATCGCCGGCTGATCGCGGGGCTCTCGCCCGCGGTCCGGTGCATCGCGCCCGATCACATCGGCATGGGGCTGTCGGACAAGCCGCAGGACTACGACTATTCGCTGGCCGGGCGGATCGCCGACGTCGGCCGGCTGATCGACGCCCTGGGCCTAGAGCAGGTCGACCTGGTCCTGCACGACTGGGGCGGGGCGATCGGGATGGGCTGGGCGGTGCAGCACGAGCCGCAAGTGGGGCGGATCGCCCTGCTCAACACGGCCGCGTTCCCCTCGCTGCGCGTGCCGGCCCGCATCGCTGTCTGCCGGTGGCCGGGGGTGGGCGAGTGGCTGGTGCGGGGGGCGAACGGTTTCGCGCGCGCCGCGGTCCACATGGCGATGCGCGAGCGCCCGCTGAGCGCGGAGGAGCGGCGGGCCTACCTCTTTCCCTACGACAGCTGGGCCAGCCGCATCGGCATCCACCGCTTCGTGCGGGACATTCCGCTGGAATTGAACCACCCGTCGCGGCCGACGATCGAGCGGATCGCGCGCGAGCTTCCGCGCCTGGCGCTCAAGCCGAAGTGGATCGGGTGGGCCGGCCGCGACTTCTGCTTCCACGGCCATTTTCTGGCCCGCTGGCGGGAGCTGTATCCGCACGCCGCCGTGCAGCTTTTCCCGCGCGCCGGGCACTACGTGCTCGAAGACGCGGGCGAAGCGGTGTTGGCTCCGCTCCGGTCCTTTCTGCTTTCCGCGTGAACTTCGAGCACTTCGCCCTCAATGTCCCCGATGCCCGGGCCATGGCCGCCTGGTACGTCGATCAATTCGGCCTGAGCGTCGCGCGGCGGCGCGCCGACGAGCCCTTCACCCATTTCCTGGCCGACACGGCCGGCCGGGTTTTCATCGAGCTCTACAGCAATCCCCGTTCGCCCTTTCCGGACTATTGGGGAATTCATCCCCTGAGCTTTCATTTCGGCTTCGTGGCGGACAATGCCGCCGCGGCGCGGCAGCGCCTGGAACTGGCGGGCGCGAGCCTGTTCCAGGACGAGCCGCAGCCGGATGGATCCCTGCTCATCATGATGCGCGATCCCTGGGGCGTGCCCTTCCAGCTCTGCCAGCGCGCCAAACCGTTTTGATCCTCGTCTGGTTTCGACAGGACCTGCGCCTGCAGGACAATCCCGCCCTCAGCGCCGCCGCGGAGGCGGGCGAGCCCATCGTGCCGGTGTACATCTGGGACGAGGATGGCGAGGGCGCCTGGCCTCCGGGAGCGGCCAGCCGCTGGTGGATCCACCATTCGCTGGTGGAGCTCGACCGCAGCCTGCGCGGGCGCGGGCTGCGGCTGGTGGTGCGCCGCGGGCCAAGCCACGAGGTCCTCGCCGCGCTGGCCGCGGCCGCCGGCGCGCGCGCCGTTTTCTGGAACCGGCGCTACGAGCCCTCGGTGCGGGAGCGCGATGCGCGGGTCGAGTCGGTCCTGGGCGGGAGCGGCATCGCGGCGCGCAGCTTCAATGGTTCGCTGCTGTTTGAGCCTCATACGGTGGCGAACCGCGCGGGCCGACCCTTCCAGGTGTTTGGGCCCTTTTGGCGGCACTGCCTGACCCTGCCCGTGGCCGAACCATCGCGCCTGCCGCCCGGAAAGCTGCGGGCGCCGGCCCGGTGGCCCAAATCCCTGATGATCGATGAGCTGGGATTGCTGCCGCAGGCCGCGTGGGCCGGGAAGTTCGCCCCCCTGTGGCAGCCGGGCGAGGCGGGCGGGCAGGCCCGTCTGCGGCGCTTTGCCGCGCACAAGCTGGGCGACTATGCCGACCGCCGGGACGATCTGGCCGAGGACGGAACGTCGCGGCTGTCCCCCTGGCTGCATCACGGCGAGATCAGCCCGCGCCAGGTCTGGGACGTGGTGCGGCGCCGGTCGCGAAAAACCGGCGTCTTTCCGGCCGGGCGGGGCGAGGCGGTCTTTCTCAACGAAATCGGCTGGCGCGAATTCGGCTACCACCTGCTCTGGCATTTTCCCCAGACCCCGGACCGTCCGCTGCGGACCGCGTTCGAGCGGTTTCCCTGGGCCCGCGATCCGGCCGGCCGGCTGCTGCGCCTCTGGCAGCAGGGCCGGACCGGCTTTCCCATCGTCGACGCGGGGATGAGGCAGCTTTGGGCCACGGGCTGGATGCACAACCGCGCGCGGATGATCGCCGCCTCGTTCCTGGTCAAGGACCTGCGCCTGCCGTGGATGCTCGGTGCCCGCTGGTTCTGGGACACCCTCGTCGATGCCGACCTGGCCAACAACACCCTCGGCTGGCAGTGGTCCGCGGGGTGCGGGGCGGATGCCGCGCCCTACTTCCGCATCTTTTCGCCGGACCGCCAGGCCCGCCGGTTCGATCCCCACGGAAGCTATGCGCGCCGCTGGCTGCCCGCCGGCGAGAGCCCTCCGGCGCCCTGCGTGGACCATGCGGCCGCGCGGGACGAGGCGCTCGCCGCATTTCGGTCGCTCTCGGCGTAACCCCGGCGGCCCGCGCGGGTCGAACGGGAGCGGTGAGAACTGCGCTGAGCGTCGATCCGGCCGCCCGGGGAGTGTTCGAAGCCTGGGCCGATGCGCTGCTGCCCCGCCGGGCGGCCCGCCTGGCGGCGCTCGCGGCGCAAGAGGCGGTGCTGTTTGCGATCCTCCTGGGTTCCGGCTTCGTGGCCCTGCGGCTGATTGAGGTTCCGCCCACGAATCTCACGGTCATCTGGCTGCCCGCCGGCTTTGCCGTCGTGGGGCTGCTCACGCTGCCGTTGTGGCCGACCCTGGCCGCCATCGGGCTCGCCAACGCCGCCATCCTGGCCATCGCCCGGCACACCGGCGTGATGGCCTATCACTCCGGAATGGTGGGAATGTGGGTCGTCTGCACGGCCCAGCCCTGGATCGCCTACCGGCTGTGGCAAAGGTGGTGCTCCGAGCAGTCGCCCTTCGCCCACGGGGGCTCGTTCCTGCGCTTCACCTTCGGGGTCTGCCTGCTGCCGGTCCTCGCCACGTGCCTTTTCCGGTCGGCAATGGTCACCGTGGCCGACGCGCTGGGAATCTTTCTCGTCGTGCCGCTCGTGCTCGCCCCCTGGGCGAGCGGCATCATCCGCACCCGCGCGCAGTTCGCGGCGCTCCACGCCCTCGTGCTCGCGCTCGCGCTGCTCATTTGCTGGTTCACCTTCCAGGTTTCTCCGCTGGCCATTTACCTGGCCATCCCCCTGACCCTGCTGGCCGGCATCGCCTGCGGAGCGCGGGGAGTGGCCGCCACGGTGCTGATCGTCACCGTCTACGGCCTGGCCGGCACCCTCAACGGGATCGGGCCGTTTGCGGCCGAGGTGCGCGGTCCCATGACCCCGCTTTACGAGATGGCGATTTTCGCCTTCTGCCTCGGCCTGCCCGGGCAGTTCGCGGGCATCACGTTGGACGAGCTGCGGCGGCACCGCCACCACCTGGAGGAATTGGTGGCCGATCGCACGCAGGAGCTGGGCCGCGCCAAGGAGGCGGCGGAATCCGCCAACAAGGCGAAATCGGAGTTTCTGGCCGCCATGAGCCACGAGATCCGCACGCCGATGAACGGCGTGCTCGGGTTCGCGCGGCTGCTGGAAGGCTCGCGCCTCGAGGGCGAACAGCGCGAATGCGTCCGCGCCATCCTCAGCAGCGGCGAGACCCTCCTCACGCTGCTCAACGACATCCTCGACCTGTCCAAGATCGAGGCCGGGGCCATCGAGATCAAGCGGCAGGGTTTTTCGCCGGCCGCGGTGGCCGGCGATGTCGTCCGGCTGTTCTCCAGCTCCGCAGCGGCCAAGCGGCTCCGCCTGGAAGCCAGCCTCGCAGACGGCTTGCCCCCGGCGGTGACCGGCGATCCGATCCGAGTCACCCAGGTTCTTTCAAACCTGGTTTCGAACGCGCTCAAGTTCACCGAGCAAGGCTCGGTCGAACTCGGCGCGGACTGCCGCCCCCTTCCGGGGGACCGCTGGGAACTCACCTTTCGGGTGGCGGACACGGGGATCGGCCTGACCGCCGAGCAGCGCCAGCGGCTGTTCCGCGCCTTCAGCCAGGCCGATTCCTCGATCACGCGGCGCTACGGCGGCACGGGGCTGGGGCTGGCCATCTCCCGGAGGCTGTGCGAGCTGATGGGGGGAAGCTTGGACGTGGAAAGCGAACCCGGCAAGGGATCGACCTTTACCGCCCGGATGACCGTGGCGGCGCGGACGGCCTCGGCTTCGCCGAACGGCGCCGGCGGGGCGTCCGGAGAAGCGGCGCCGCGCCACCTGCACATCCTCGTCGCCGAGGACCATCCCATGAACCGGAGGCTGGCCGAATTGATGCTGATGCGCCTCGGCCACACGGCCGAGTTCGTCGTCAATGGCGCCGAGGCGGTGGCTCGCGCCCGCAACGGGCGCTACGATGCCATCCTGATGGATGTCCAGATGCCCGAAATGGACGGGCTCACCGCGACCCAGCTGATCCGGCAGTCCCAGGCCGCCGATGGCCGCGAACCGACGCCGATTCTGGCGCTGACGGCCGGGGCGATGGCGGAGGATCGGGAGGCGTGCCTGCGATCGGGGATGGACGACTGTCTCGTCAAACCCCTGGTCCTGGAGGAGTTGGACGCCGCGCTGCGGCGCTCGGCCTCGGCGCGGATCAGCTGACCAGCACTTCCTCGGGCCGGAAGAAGCGGGCGATTTCCGTGCGGCCGTTCTCCTCGCTGTCCGAGGCGTGCACGACGTTCTTCATCATTTCCGTGCCGAAGTCCCCCCGGATCGTGCCTTTGGGGGCCTTGCGGGAGTCAGTCGGCCCCAGCAGATCGCGCACCCGCTGGACGACATTGTCCCCCGCCAGAGCCATGACGAGGACGGGCCGGGAGCTCATGAATGCCTCGATCTCGGGGTAAAAGGGCTTGTCGGCCACGTGCGCGTAGTGGTCGCGCAGGACGGCGGCGCTCAACCGCATCAGCTTCGCCGCCGCGATTGTGAAACCGGCGGCCTCGAACCGTGCCAACACGGTGCCGACCAGCCGCTTCTCCATGCAGTCCGGTTTGAAGATGATGAGAGTCTTTTGCATAGGAAGGGTCAACCTTACCCGCCAGCCCCGGCCTTGGGAAGCCTCTTTTCGGCCGCCCGCAGGTAGGGCGAACCTACCGGCAGGAGTAGGTGCCAACCCTAGTAACTAAGGGCGCACGGCGGGCATCCAAGCGGACAACTATGAAAAGCCATAGCTCGCTACGCACACTCGGAGTCGCTGCAGCCATCGCGGGAGTCGCCTTTGCGACCCGCCCGCTGCGCGCGCAGACCCTGACCACCTTCAACTTCTCCATTCTTGCGGGCTCCGGGGCCACGCTGGGTTCGGGCACCACGCCCTCCAGCGACCGGTTCTTCAACCCGCTGGGAATGGCCGTCGACAGCTCCGGCAACATCTATGTCGCCGACGCCGGCGACCACACCGTCAAGGAAATCTCCGGCGGCAACGTGACCGTCATCGCCGGCCAGTCGGGCACGGCCGGAACGCAGAACTTCTCCACCGGGGCGACCTCCGCGCGCTTCATCTACCCGGCCGCGGTTGCGGTCGATTCCGGCGGCAACGTCTACGTGGCCGACATGGGCGCCAATGCGATCTTCAAGATCTCCGGCGGGAACGTGTCCGTCGTGGCGGGGAGCCCCGGCACGGCCGGCAGCCAGAACGGCGCCGGGACCGCGGCGCAGTTCAACGGCCCGGAAGGGATCGCGGTGGACGGCGCGGGCAATGTGTACGTCTCGGACACCAACAACAGCGTAATCCGCAAGATCGACATCCACGGCAACGTGACGACCCTCGCCGGTTCGGTTGGCGTGACCGGTTCGAGCGACGGGTCTTCGGCCCTGTTCAATTTTCCCGGCGGCATCGCCTATGATGCCACGACCGGCAATCTCTACGTCGCCGACTACGACAACAGCACCATCCGCGCCGTGTCCACCACCACCGGAAGCGTCAGCACGTTCGCGGGCAGCGCGGGCGTGACCGGCGACACCAATGGCGCGGCGACCGGCGGGGCGTTGTTCAATCACCCGGCGGCGGTCGCGGTGGACGGCAGCGGCCATGTGTACGTCATGGACACGTCCAACCAGGTTGTCCGCGAGATCGCGGGCGGCGCCGTGACGACCGTGGCCGGCAGTGTCACGGGCGGACATTCGGCGGCTCTCTTCTTCTATCCGCAGGGCATCGCCGTGACCGCCTCGGGCTCCATCTATGTTTCCGATACGGGCAATCATGAGATCAAGTCCGTCACGGGCGGGGTGGCGAGCATCCTGCAGGGGGCGATGGGGACCATCGGATTCACCTCGTCCACTTTCGCGTATCCCTACGGCCTCGCGGTGGGGTCGAACGGCAATATTTACGTGGCCGACAGCGGCAACAACGCGATCCGCGTCGTCACCAGCAGCGGCGCCGTCTCGACGCTCGCCGGCACGGGCGTGGCGGGCAGCGCTGATGGTGCCGGTTCGGTCGCCACCTTCAACAATCCGTCCGATGTCGCGGTCGATTCCGCGGGCAACGTTTATGTCGCCGATACCGGCAACTCGACCATCCGGATGATTACCCCGGGCGGCACGGTCTCAACGCTGTCGGGCATCGCGGGCACCACCGGATCGAACAACGGCGCGGAAGCCTCCGCCACCTACAATCATCCGCAGGGCATCGCGATCGATGCGTCCGGCAACCTCTACATCGCCGACACGGGCAATTCCGTCATCCGCATGATCACCAAGAGCACCGGCCAGGTTTCGACGTATGCCGGCACCGTCGGCCAGACCGGCACCGCCGACAATGTCCGGACCCAGGCGCTGTTCAACGGCCCCACGAGCGTGGCGGTCGACGGCTCGGGCAATGTTTACGTGGCTGACTTTTCCAACAATACGATCCGCAAGATCAGCGCGGCCGGAAACGTGACCACCCTGGCCGGCTCCCCCGGCATGGGCGGCGACGCCGACGGCAGCGGCACCCATGCGCAGTTCAATCAGCCCTACCAGCTCGCAGTCGATGGCAGCGGCAACGTGTACGTGGCCGACACCTATAACCATGCCGTGCGCGTGATCAGCTCCGCCGGCGCCGTGACCACGATCGGCGGCAACGACAGCCGGTTCTACTACCCGCAGGGAGTGGCCGTCTCCAGCGGCGGCACGCTGTACGTGGCGGACGGCGACAACCAATCCATCGATGCCGGCACGGCCCCCAGCGGCGGCAATGGCGGCGGCAGCACGGGCGCCTTCATCTCCAACCACACCGTTCCGGTCGGCGGCACGGCCACGTTCACGATCGGGTCGGCCGGCGCGGGCGACGCCATTCAGTGGGAGGTTTCCACCAACGGCGGATCGTCCTGGACGCCCATCGCGGGCGCCACGAGCGCGACCCTCACCCTGTCGAACGTGACCTCGGCGATGAACGGCAACGAATACACGGTGCTCCTCAACGGCAGCGCGCAGGCGGGCGGCACGCTCTACGTCGGCGCGGCGCGCCTGATCAACCTCTCCACCCTCGCGGGCGTGTCCGGCACGAACACGGTCAGCGCCGGCTTCTACGTGTCGGGCAACGGCACCAAGAACCTGGTCGTCCGCGGCATCGGGCCCGGGCTGGCCTCGGAGGGCGTGAATAACTACCTGGCCGATCCGACGCTGACCCTCAACACGGCCGCCCCGGCGGTCATCTCCTCCGACACCACGGGGTGGGGTGGCAGCAGCACCATCGCCAACGACATGTCCGCGGTGGGCGCCTTCTCCCTCTCGCCCACCTCCCTGGATGAGGTGCTCGTGCCCGCCTTGACGATCTCCGGCTCGACCGGCTTCTCGGCGGTGATCGGCAGCAAGTCGGGCGGCAGCGGCGAAGTCCTGGCCGAGGTTTACGATATGGACACTTCGGGCACGCCGCCGACGCGCCTGGTCAACATCTCGACCAAGGCCTATGTCACCAACAGCGGATCCAACGTGCTCATCGCCGGCTTTGTCATCACCGGGTCCGTCCCGGAGACGGTCCTCATCCGCGGCGACGGCCCGTCGCTGAGCGCCTACGGGGTGAGCAATCCGATGGCCACGCCCACGATCACCCTCTACCAGGGCACGACGATCAAGGGCACCAACACGGGCTGGGCCAACAGCAACGCGGTCGCGACGGCCGCGGCGCAGGTCGGCGCCTATGCGCTCCCGTCGAACTCCGCCGATTCCGCGATGGTCGTCAGCCTCAATCCCGGCTCGTACTCGGTCGAAGTGACCGGCGCCAACGGGTCCACCGGCACGGCGCTCCTCGAGATCTACGAGGTGCAGTAACCGCCAAGCTTCCACCCGGGGCCCCGGGTGGCATTTCTGAGCCGCTCAAGTCTGGCGAACGAGCCGACGGAGCGGCTCTTATCGTTTATAGGCGATCCGCCAGATGACGCCGCCGGCGTCGTCGGAGACGAACAGGGCGCCGTCCTGGGCGACCGCCACCCCGACCGGACGCCCCCAGACGTGGCGGTTGTCGACGATGAAACCGGTCATGAAATCCTCGTATTCTCCGGTCGGCACGCCGTTGCGGAGCGGGACCCGGATGACCTTGCTGCCGGTGCGGGTGGCCCGGTTCCACGAGCCATGTTCGGCCGCGAAGATGTCGCCGTAATATTGATGCGGAAACACGGCGGCGCCGGAGGTCGCGGTGTAGAAGGCAAGCTGGAGCGAGGCGGAGTGGGACTCCAACAGCACGTCCGGCACCGTGATCTTGCCCACCAGGTCCGGCCGTTCGTGGGCGTGCCGCGGATCCTCATGGTCGCCCAGGTAATACCAGGGCCACCCATAGAATCCGCCCTCGCGCACGCGCGAGATGTAGTCGGGCACCAGCTCGTCGCCGAGCGCGTCGCGCTCGTTGACCGAGCACCAAAGAACGCCGGTCCGTGGATCCACCGCGATGCCGACGGGGTTGCGGATGCCGGACGCATACACATGAAGGCCGGTGCGGCCCTCGGGGTCGGTCACGAGGATGTTCGCGCGGTTCTCCTCCGGTCCCCAGGCCGCCCCGAGTCCATGCCCCGCCTCCCAGGCCCGGATCTCCTCCGGAGTCTTGGTCGGCATATCCTGGGCGACGTTCGAACCCGATCCCACGGAAATGAACAGCCGCCGCCCATCGAGTGAGAACGCCAGGTCCCGTGTCGTGTGGCCGCCGCGCGGATGCGGCGCCAGTTCCGGGACGATGACCTCGGGCGCCCCGGAGGCCTCCAGGTCGCCGTTGCGGTACGGAAAGCGGATCACCTGGTTGAGCAAGCCGACGTACAGCCAGCGCGGCTCGCCGCCCGCCGGGTACAAGGCCAGCCCGAACGGACCCTCGAGTCCCTGGGCAAAGACGCGGTTTTCCGACGGGTGATCCGCTCCCGGCGCCGCGCGCAGCACCCGGATGATGCCGGCGGCAGTTTCCGCGATGAACAGATCCCCGTTCGGCGCCACCAGCAGGCGCCGCGGCGCCTCCAGGCCCGTCGCGAACGCCTTGACCTCGAAACCGGCGGGCACGGACAGATGCGCGCCCGGCGGGCGATCCACGACGCTCGGGCTGTTGCCGGCCGAGTCCGTGGCAAAGGGCGGGGGCAGGTCCGCGACCGTCAGATGGTGGCGGACGCCGGGGGCGTCGTTCTGCCAATCTCCGGCCAAGGCCCCGCCGGCAGCCTCGGGCGGCGGCTGGCTCTCGGCCGCAACCGGAGGCAGCGTGCCCAGATAGGCGATCAGGTCGCGGCGATCGTCCGCGGAGGGCACGGCGACGACCATCGCGGTGCCCGGCACGGTCCCTTGGGGCGAAGCCAGAAAGCGATCCAGGGTGGCCGGGTCCCAGACCAGGTGCGACGCGCGCAGCGCCCGCGTGTAGCCGAAATACGGCAGGACGGCGGCGGGGCGGTAGAGGACTCCCGCCAGCATCGGTCCCTGCGCGCCGCCTGGCACGCCCGCCTGGCCGGTGGAATGGCACAGCGCGCATTGCTGCTGGAAGAGAACGCGGCCCCGGGCGGCGCTGCCGGCGGTGTCGTCAGCGTGAACGGCGGCGCAGGCCGCGGCGAGCAGAACGGAGCTTCGGATCAGGCGGCTCATCGGAAGACTCATAATCTTCCAGCGAAGACTAGCAAATCCCCGCCGTCCATTCTTAGCTTGCTCTTTCTCATGAGCAACCCCGCCCGCCGCGTCCTGGTCGCCAGCATGGCCGGAACGACGATCGAGTTCTTCGACTTCTACATCTATGCGACCGCGGCCGTGCTCGTCTTTCCGGCGCAGTTCTTCCCCCATTCGGATCCGGCGGCGGCGGTCGTCAATTCGCTGGCGACCTTTGCGCTCGCCTTTCTCGCCCGGCCGCTCGGTTCGCTCGTCTTCGGCCACTTTGGGGACCGCCTGGGCCGCAAGGTGACGCTGGTCACCGCGCTGCTGACCATGGGGTTGTCGACGTTTGCGGTGGGCCTGGTTCCGACCTACGCGCGGATCGGACTGGCGGCCCCGCTGCTGCTCGCCCTGTGCCGGGTGGGGCAGGGGCTGGGTCTGGGCGGCGAGTGGGGCGGGGCCGTGCTGCTCGCCACCGAAAATGCACCGCCCGGACGGAAGGCCTGGTACGGCATGTTTCCCCAACTGGGCGCGCCCCTGGGTTTCCTGCTGTCGGGCGGGACCTTCCTGCTGCTTTCGGCGTGGCTCACCAACGGGCAATTTCTATCCTTCGGCTGGCGGCTGCCTTTTCTGGCGAGCAGCGCCCTGGTGTGGATCGGACTTTACGTGCGCCTGAACCTGACCGAAACGCCCGCGTTCACGGAAGTGATCGAGCACCGCGGACGCGAGCGGGTGCCGGTGCTGACCGTGCTGCGGCGCCACTTTCGGCCGCTCGCCCTCGGCACCTTGGCCGCCTTTTCCGCGTTCGTGGTCTTCTACATCCTCGTCGTCTTCTGCCTGGGCTGGGCCACGCGCGAGCTGGGCTACCGCCGGGACACGTTCCTATGGATGCAGCTCGCCGCGATCGTGTGCTTCGCCGCCGCGATTCCGCTCAGCGCCCTGTGGGCGGAGCGGCGGGGCCGCCGCCAGGTGCTGATCGTCGCCAATGTGGCCTGCGTGCTCTTTGGCCTGGTCTTCGGCCCGCTTTTCCTTTCCGGGCCCGGCGGGGCTTTTGCGATGCTGGCGATCGGTTTCGCCTTGATGGGGCTCGATTACGGCCCCCTGGGGACGTATCTGGCCGAACTGTTTCCCACCGCGGTCCGGTACACGGGCTCCTCGATGGCGTTCAATGTCGCGGGGATCCTCGGCGGATCGGTCGCGCCCCTTCTCGCCCTCAAACTCGCGCAGGCCCACAGCCTGCCGTGGGTGGGGTACTATTTGGCGGCGAGCGCCGCCGTCAGCTTGGGCGCGCTGATCTTGGCCGGCTGCTGAAGCGCCAGCTGCAGCCGCTCGAACATCGCCTTGGCCTGCAGCCAGGCCAGCCGCATTTCCGTTTCCCCGAAGCCGGCGGCCGCGAGATCGGCGGCGTCGGGCTTTTCCCACAGCGAATCCTCGCCCGGCAGATCCAGCCCCAGCTCGTGCACCACGCGGGTGGACAGGTAGAGCAGCAGGGCGCCCTTGCCCGCGGGATGGCGCTGGCCCTCGACCGCCGCGCAAATCTCCTCCGGAAAATGCCACGTGCGCAGGACGCGCGCGCCGACGGCGGCGCTGTCGCAGCCGAAGGTGGCGTGCTCCCATGCTTCCAGGGTCTGGCCCGCGCTGGGATCGAACGCCTGGCTGGGAGCGAGCGCCTCGCGGGCGAACATTTCCAGCACGCTCTTGCCCAGCGAGCGCATCATGCCCGCGGTGTAGGCGTGCCGCGGGTGGATGCCGGCGAACTGGGCGAGGGCTTCCATCGCGAGCGCGTGGGCCATCGTGTTCTCCCACAGCCGAAGGGCGGAGCAGCGGTAGAAGCGCAGGTCGTCCTGCGCCATCTGCGTCGCGACGGTGATGGCAACCAGCTTGTACACCTCGTTGAAGCCGACGTAGCCCACCGCCTCCTCCAGCGAGGAGTTCTTCGCGCTCAGCCCGTAATAGGCGCTGTTGCTGATGGAGATCGCCCGGGCCGTCAGCGCCATGTCCAGCTTGATCAGCGCGCAGACATCCTCGAGGGAGGTGTTGGGGTCGACCAGCAGGATCTGCAGCGAGCTGAGGATGCGGGCCGCGGCGGGGAGCCGGGCGGCGAGTTCCAGCAGCTTCTGCGCCGAAGCGGTGGCAGGCATGCCCGCGACATCGGCCCAATTGCGCCCGGCCTTTAGGGGTTTTCCCTCATTTTCCCATTTCCCGCCCGCGGGCGGCCAGGCCGAGCAGGCGGCCGGCCAGCGCCTCCGCCTGGCACCGGATTTCCGCCACCGCCGTGGTTTCCCACAGGGCCCCTTTCAGGGCGGCCCCCAGGGTGAACAGCCAGCCGACGGGACTGGCCCCGCCGTAACGCAGGACCTCGCCGCCCGGCAGCGCGTCGAGGCCGAGCGCGAGCGGGTCGTGGCCGATGAGGCCCGCCGCCAGCAGGTTCACCAGCAGCGGATGCTGGTATTTGGAGTAATCGGTGCGGGGCCCGGTGCAGTTGATCACCTTGGCGACCCGCAAGGCCAGAAACTCCTCCCGGCCCCGCACCTTGATCAGCGCGGCCGCCCCGTCCCCCTGTTCGCGCAGGCTGACCAGCCGGCCGGCATGAAAGCGCAGGCGGCCCTCGGCCTCCATCCGCGCCACGATGGCCGCCGTCTGGGGCGGCAGCCGGTGGCGGTGCGCCTCCCAGTAGGGGCGGAGGTGGCGCAGAAAGCGCGCCCGTTCCTCCCACGAGAATTCCCGCCACAGGTCCTGCGACACGGGGCGCAGGCTGTCGATCACCGCCCGCCAGTCCGCCCCGGCGCCGGCGGCCCGGCCGACTTCGCGCCGGACGGCCTGGAGCGCGGCCCGGGCCGTCCGGGGAAGGCGCTCCTTGTCCAAAAACAGTGGATACGGAGGCAGTCCCGGCCGGTGCGGCTGGGGGCGCAGGCCGTGCCGGGACAGGGCGTGGAGCGTGCCCCGGCTGCCCAGCTCGGAGCACTGCACGATCAGGTCCACCGCCGTGAGGCCCGCGCCGACAATGAGCAGGTCGTCGCCGCGGGCCACGTGGGCGAGGCTGGTGCGCAGCAGCGGCGAATGCAGGTAGCGCGCGCTGCGGTAGAACGGCAGGGGCCGGCGGATGGGGTACTCGCCGGGCAGCACGCCGAGGGCGAGCACGACCGCGGCGGCATCGAGCCGGCGCCCGTCCGCCAGGATGACGGCGGGGCCGCCGGGGGAGACTGCGATGTCGACCGCTTCGCCCAGGACCACCTCGGCCTCGACGCCGGGCCGGGCCGACGCGCGCGCCTCGACCAGGAGCTGCTCCAGGTATTGCCCGTACATCCAGCGCGGCAGGTAGTCGTCCGCGGCGATCGCATCGGGAAAGCCCAGATGGCCGGCGCGGGCGCGGGCCCACTCGTAGAAATGGGAGGGCTGGCCGGGCAGGGCGCTCATCCGCCCGGCGGCGACATTCAGCCGATGCTCATTGCGGTCCGTCGCGTAGGCGATCCCCGGGCCGGGCGGCGGCCGCCGCTCGATCAGCCGGACGCGTACGGGCGCCGCCGCCTGGCGCAGCACCTGGACAGCGACGAGCGTCCCAGCGCAGCCGCCGCCGATGATTGCGATGCCCCGCGCAGGGTCGATGGCCGAGAAGTCCGTCATGGTGCGTTTCCTTCATAGATCCTGGGCGTAGGCGATGAATCCGCGGTAGGTGGCCAGAATTGCCGCGAGGGCGGCGAGGTGCGCGGCCACCTGCCGGGCGATGGGCGCCGCCCCGGGGGGTCTCGAAAATCAGATTGAAGGCGCGCAGGTCCCGGCCGGGCGGGGGCGAGA
>DASRSH010000129.1:0-7955 GCA_035656575.1 Opitutaceae bacterium | reverse complement strand
GGTACCGGGGGTTCGAATCCCTCCCTCTCCGCCATCTTGTTCCCTCTGAAGAGGAAAGGAACCAGCGGTGTCCGTCGGACGCCGCTTCAAAAATCACAACGGCGCTTGCCTGGCGGGTTCAGCGGAGCGGCCCTGGCTATCGGCCAAGACGGCCGCGCTCTCGTTCGCCGAAAGGCGGGTGGACCACGCCGACCGGTTCAGCGCCGCACTTTGCTCCCAGTCTACCTTGGTTTTTACCGCCGCGGGTGGAATCACCTTCGCCACCACTTTCCCGCGGCGCGTGACCTCGACTTCCTCGCCCTTGGCGACCCAAAGCAGCACCTTGGCGTAGTTGTTTCGAAGGTCGCGCACGGTGGTCCTCTTCATGTGCTACGAAGGGTAGCACATTGGCCGGCCTGTCAATGGCGACGCCTCCCGGCCCTCCCGCTCATTCCTCCGGGAGACAGGAAACCGGCCGTCCTTCCGATGCAAGGTACGAATGCCCCGGCTGCGTGGGGACGCTGCCGCGGCCGGCCGGTCATTTTTGCCCCCAAAACCTCAAGTAGAACGCGGCAAACACCAGCACGATTCCCACATTCACGGTCAGCCGTTCCCCGAATCGGTGGCGGAAGAACGCCACGTCGACCCCGACGATGACGGCTGCCATCGCCGCCACATACAGCGCCGCCGCCAGCGGCCGGCCCGTCACTGCACCTGGCCGCGGATTTCCCCTTCCGGGTGCGCGGTGGTGTGGACGTTCACGTAGATTTTGTTCGCCTTGATCGCGTCCACCAAGTCGTTGACCGACTTGCCCGCCAGGGGGCCCACGAGATTGTCCGCCTTGATCGAGCCCTGGCTCAGGACGCCATTGGTCGCCCCGGGAATCTCCTTCGGCGGCGGCGAGGACGGATAGAGCCAGACCACTGGAGGCCCGTTCTCTCCCGCGGCCCCCAGATGGAGATGGGCCATGGTGACGTCGTTGAGATTGGTCACGCTCAGTTCGTAGCGGAGTTCGGTGTGATCCGGGTTCAGCCAGAACGAGGCCGTGCCCGTGGCGTCGGTCGTCACCGCCGGCACCTGCTCGCCGCCCGTCAGATGGGCGACGAAATCGGGCTGCTGAGAGGTGGCCGACTGTTTGCTGCAACCCGCCGCCAGCAAGGCGACCGCAATGATTCCCCCGACGAGATGGATACTTTTCATGGGCGTAAGACTCCTACCGGCCTTTCGACCCCCAAAAATGACACAAGTGCGGCGTGGGCGCGAGCATGCGCTTACGATTTCGACTTTGCCGCAGTAGGGTTTAACCTTATCGCCTGGGGCTGCAAGGGGGTGTTTAATCAGGAGCGCCCGTCAGCGGCCGCAGATGCAATATGAAACCCACGCGCAAGACGTTGCCCTCGTTGCGGTCCGCCCTTCGCGGGGGGGGCCGCTCGTCTTCGCCGCGTTTCGCGGGGCAGTGTCCGATCGTCGGAGTCGGGGCCTCGGCCGGGGGCCTGGAGGCGTTCACGCAGCTCCTGAAACGGCTGCCCCCCGACACGGGCTTTGGCTTTGTGCTGGTGCAGCATCTCGATCCGCAGCACGAAAGCGCGCTGGCCCAGCTTCTGACCCCAGCGACCCGGATGCCCGTGTGCGAGGTCACGGACAATCTGCGGGTCAAAGCCAATCATGTTTACATCATTCCGCCCAATGCGAGCCTCGGCATCGCGCGCGGGGTTCTGAAGCTGCAGCCCCGCGCCCGCACTGCGCTCGCGGCGCGCGCGATCGATAATTTTTTCGAAGCGCTGGCGAAGGATCAGCACGAGCGGGCGATCGGAGTGATCCTTTCCGGCAACGCCACCGACGGGACCCTGGGACTGGAGGCCATCAAGGCGGAGGGTGGCCTGACTTTCGCCCAGGATGGTTCGGCCCGCTATGACTCGATGCCGCGGAGCGCTGCGGCCGCCGGCTGTGTCGATCGGGTGCTTTCTCCCGCCGGCATCGCAAGCGAGCTGGCGCGCATCTCCCGGCACCCGTGGCTTTCCCCCGCTGCGCCGGACGTCGGCAAGCCCCCGCGCTCCCGGGGCCGGGCACCGGCCACCGCTGCAGGCCGGAGCCATGTCTTCCGTGCTTTGGCGGCGGAGCTCGAACCGGACGCCCCGCAGGATCGGAACGGCCAATACCAAAGAATCGTTTCGCTGCTGAGCCGGCACAGCGGCGTGGACTTCTCCCTCTACAAATCGGCGACCATTCAGCGGCGGATCGTGCGCCGGGCCGTCCTGAACCAGCGCAATACCCTGGCGGACTACGCCGCCTTTCTGCGGGCCAACCCGGGCGAACTCGACGCCCTCTATGCCGATGCCCTCATCAACGTGACGAGTTTCTTTCGCAACGCTGACGCCTTTGCGGTGCTGCGGGATCGGGTCTTCGCCAAGCTGCTCCGGCAGCGCACCGTCGAGCCGGTGCGCGCTTGGGTTCTGGGCTGTTCCACCGGGCAGGAGGCGTATTCCATCGCCATGGCCTATGCGGAAGCCGCGGGCAAGATCCGGCGGGCACGCAAGCTGCAGATGTTCGCGACCGACCTTAATGAGGCCAATTTGGACAAGGCCCGCCATGGCTTTTATGCGCGGGCCCTGGTCCAGGACGTCTCGCCGGCGCGCCTGCGCCGCTTCTTTGTCGAGGAGAAGGGCGGCTACCGGGTAATCAAGTCCCTGCGGGAGTCGGTAGTTTTCGCGCGGCAAAACGTCATCGGCGACCCGCCGTTTTCGCGGCTCGACCTCATCAGCTGCCGCAATCTGATGATCTATCTCGAGGCCGGCCTGCAGAAGCGGCTGTTCCCCGCCTTCCACTACGCGCTCAAGCCGGGGGGATTCCTGTTCCTGGGAGCATCGGAGTCCATCGGCAATTTCGGCGACCTGTTTTTTCCGGTCGACAAGAAACGGAAAATCTTTGCCCAAAAAGCCGCGCCGCTACGGGCCTTTTACCTGCCGCCGGCCAACCGCGGGCGCGCTCCCGTCCCGCCGCCGCGCGCCGCCCGGATGAAAGGGAAGAATTACCGCCGGCAAGAGGAGGTCTTCCGAAGCGGGTTCGACGCCGAGCGGGAAGCCGACCGCCTGGTCCTCAACCGTTTCGCTCCGGCCGGGGTGCTGGTCAACGCGGATCTGCAGATCGTGCAGTTCCGGGGATCGACGAGCGCGTACCTCGAGCCGCCGACCGGCAAGGCGACATTCGATCTCCTGCGAATGGCCCGGGATGGCCTGATGCTGCCCCTCCGCGCCGCGATCGGGCGCGCGATGAAGGAGAACAAGGTGGCGCGCCAGGAGGCCGTGCCGCTCGCGCTGGGCGGCAAAACCCGGATGGTGAATCTGGAGGTCATTCCGCTGCGGAACCTGAAAGAGACCTGCTACCTGGTCCTGTTTGGCGAATCCGAAAGACGGCTCCCGGGCGAGGGTCCTTCGCCCGGGCCGCCCAAAGGGGCTGCGCGCCTGCGCTTCTCCGCCGCCGGCAAGGATGACACCAGCCGGGTGGCCGGCCTGGAACGGGATCTGGCCGAGGCCCGCGACTACCTGCATTCGGTGCAGGAGCATTCGGAAGCGGCCACCGAAGAACTCCAGGCGTCGAATGAGGAGGGCCAGTCCGCCAACGAGGAGCTGCAAAGCCTCAACGAGGAACTCGAGACGTCCAAGGAGGAGCTGGAGTCCACCAATGAGGAGCTGACGACCGTCAACGAGGAGATGGTAAGCCGCAACGCGGAACTCAATGGGCTGATCGCGGCCCGCAAGCGGGACGAGGAGACGCTGCGCGCGAACGAGGAGCGCTTCCGCGCGCTGTTCAATCTGGGGCCGGTGGGGGTCTATTCGTGCGACAACAGGGGAAGAGTGCAGGAGTTCAACCGCTGCGCGGTCGAATTGTGGGGCCGGAAGCCGAAAGTGAGCGATCGGGCGGAAAAGTTCTGCGGCTCATTCAAGCTGCGCCGGCCCAACGGCACGATCCTGCCCCGTGCGCGCTGTCCCATGGCGGACGTGCTGCGGGGAAAGATCGCGGAGGCCCGGGATGCGGAAGCCATCATCGAGCGCCCCGACGGCTCGCGGATCACCGTCGTCGCGAACATCGTTCCGCTCAAGAACGATCGGGGAGAGACCACGGGCGCGATCAATTGCTTTTACGACGTCACCGCCCGCAAGCAGGCGGAAGAGGCGCTGCGCCAGGCGCAGATCCAGCTGTCCCAGCACGCCGGCAAGCTCGAGGGCCTGGTCGAGGAGCGCACGGCGGAGCTGACGGCAACGAACCAGCGTCTGGAATCCTCGGTCATCTCCATCCGCAAGGGCCAGGAGGAATACCGGTCGCTGCTGGCCGAATCGCGAGTCATGCAGGAAAAGCTCCGCTACCTGACCCGCCAGATCATCATCGCCCAGGAGGAGGAGCGAAAGGCGATCAGCCGCGAACTTCACGATAGCGTCGTGCAGACGCTGATCGGCATCAACGTGGAGCTGACCGCGCTGCGCGCCGGGAAAGCCGTCGAGCCCGGCGAGCTCACGGCCAGAATCGTCCAAAGCCAGAAGCTGGTCGAGGATTCCGTCGCCGCGGTACACCGGTTCGCCCGCGGCCTGCGGCCCGCCGTGCTGGATGACCTGGGCCTGATTCCGGCGCTGCACGCATTCTGCCAAGGCCTCAGCTCGCAGAAGCGGCTCAACATCCATCTTACGGCCTTCCAGGGCCTCGAGGCCCTGGACGACACGGGGAAGACGGTCCTCTTTCGCGTGGCGCAGGAGGCGCTCAATAATGTCCTCCGCCACGCGCACGCCACCCGGGTCAAGGTGGACATCGCCGAAATGCCGGGCCTGGTCCGCATGGAGATCCGGGACAACGGGCAATCCTTCAACGTCGACCGGATTTTCCGGGCCAAGAATCCCCGGCGCCTCGGGCTGGTCGGCATGAAGGAGCGGGTCGAAATGATCGGCGGAAAGCTGACCATCCGCTCCGCGGCCGGCCTGGGCACGGTCGTGCAGGTCAACATTCCATTCACGGTGGGAAAGGGCGGAACGTGAGTGCCCCGAAGCCCATCACCGTCGTCGTGGCCGACGATCACCCCGCCATGCGCAAGAGCGTGCGCTCGCTGCTGGACGCGGACGGGGGTTTTGCGGTCGTGGGCGAGGCAGCCAACGGCCAGGAGGCGGTGAAGCTGGCGCGGAGCTTCGCGCCGGATATCGTTCTCATGGACATCTCCATGCCGGTGCTCAATGGGTTGGAGGCAACCCGGCGCATCGTCGGCGCCTGTCCTGGCGCGAAGGTGATCATTCTCACCGCCTGCAGCGACCCGGAGTACGTGGAGCGCGCGCATGCGGTCGGCGCGGCCGGAATCCTGGCCAAACAGGCGTTCTCCGACTCCCTGGCCGAGGTGGTCCATGCGGTCATTGCGGGCCGAGGCTTTTTCAGCCCGGGCTCGGCCAGCCGGCCTCCGCGAACGGAGGGGCAAGTCCAGGATGCCGGGATTGAGGTCGCAGCCGCGCGCCTCACCTGCCGCGAGTCACAGGTGCTGCAACTTCTGGCCGGCGGGGTCGCCCGCCAGCAGGTCGCGCTCACCCTGCATATCAGCCCCGAGCGGGTGCGCCGGCACCTTCGGCAACTTACGGACAAGCTGAAGATTCCCGAGACCGCGGACCTGACCCGGTTTGCGGTCGGCCCCGCCCTGATCGGGAGCAGCGTTCATCTGAAGATCACGTGACGGGCGGTTCCCCTAACTCCTAGGATCATCCCCTGGCTTTCCCCGATGGGCCATCGGGGGGAGTTGCGGGTACCTTGATCGTTCCGCCTCATGCTCAAATTCCTGCTGGTCGACAACGATCGTGAGGGCTTTTTTTACTACGGCCGCACGCTGCTGCGGAAGTTTCCCCAGGCCGTGTTAATGGAATGCAAGTCGGCGCCGGAGGCCCTGCAGCTCATAGGGGACCCGGCGCTGAGCGGGGTCGTGTGCCATGGCGCGGTGGGCGTGCGCGCGGAGGAGCTGATTCCGCAGCTGCGCCGGCGGCGGGCGGATCTGCCGATCATCTGGGTCTCATCGGGGCCGGCCAAGGTCGCGGCCCGCGACATCGGCGCGGACCGCTACCTGCCTTTCGAGGAATGGCTAATGGTGGGCACCCTGCTGGGCGAGCTCATCGGCATGACGAGCCCGCCCCGCCCGGCTAGAACCGGAAGGTGAGACCGCCCTCGAGGGCCCCCGTATCCACGCGCGTGGCGGTGTAAAACACGTTCGCGCTGTTCACGTAGATGTAGCGGTAACCCAGGCGCAGCCCCACGTTGCGGCTGAAGTTCACGTCGAAGCCGGCGACGCCTTGGAGGTCAAGCCGGCCGCGGTCGGACAGGCTCCAACCCGGAGCGCCCGCGAACGTGGGAAAATAGGTCCCATACGGCGTGTATTCCAGCCAGGCCACGCCCATCGAGCCGCCCACGTAGAAGTCCAGCAGGCGCGGGTTGCCGCCCACGGGGATCGGAGTGGTGTACCGATAGGCCGCGTTGAGGGTGTACAGGTCCTCGCGGTAGTGCACGTCGCCGCCGAAGGCGGGGCCGGCGCCGGTGTCGGGATACCAGGCGTAGGATTTCGGATTGGCGTCGAAGTAGCTGAACTCCAGCCCGAGGAAGTGCGCGCCGTCGATGACGCCACCGGCGTCGCCCACGAAGCCAAAACGGTTGAACCGAAAGGCATAGGGGAAGAGGACATCGCCCGCGAGGGTCGGCCCCGTGGCGTCCGGGGCGGCCGCCGGAGCGGAACCGGGCTCCGCGGCGGCCGGGGCGTCCTGGGCCCGGAGGCCGGCGGGGGCCGCGAGCAGCGCGAGCGCCGCGAGGAGGGAGCCGGCGGCGGCCAGGCCGCGCGCCGGGGTGAGGAAGCGATGATATGTATTCATCGCGCGGGTACGACACAGGCGCGGGGCCCGGGTTCCGCCGCGCGCGGCCGGCGCGATGTATTCAGGCGTCTAATACAGCTAGAAGCGGAAGGCCAGGCCGGCCTCGAACGCGCCGCTGTCGACGGCGGTGTGCGGGGTGTAGAACAGGTGCGCCCGGTCGATCCAGATGAAGCGGTAGCCGGCGCGCAGCCCGAGGGCGCGGGTGAAGTTCCACTGCAGGCCGGCGACGCCGTCGGCGTCGAAGCGCCCGCGGTTGGTGTCGCTGTAGCCCGGGCCGCCGGGAAAATCCGGCGCCCCGGAGCTGCGGAAATCGAGCCAGGCCGCGCCCGCCCCCGCGCCGACATACCCCTCGAGCGGAACGGGATTGCCGGCCGCGCCGCCGGTCCAGAGGGGGAAGCGGTAGCGGTAGGCGAGGTTCAGGGTGTAGATGTTGTCGCGATACGGGATGTCCCCGCCGAAGAGCCCGCCCGGATTGTACCAGGCGTAGTCGCGCGGCCGCGCGTCGTAGTAGGAGAACTCGCCGCCGATGAAGTTCCCCGCCCAGGTGCCCCCGACGTCGCCGACGATGCCCGTGGTGTTGAAGCGAAAGGCGTAGGGGAACAGCACGTCGGCCTGCATCTGCGTGGCGTCGGCGGCCGGCACCGGCGCGGCGGCGTAGGTGCCGGGCGGCGCCGGCGGCGGGGCGGTCTGCGCCCGCAGGGCCGGGCCGGCGAGCAGGCCGAGCAGGAGGAGGCCGCCGGCGGCGCGGGCCGCGGCCGGGAAGAAACGATGCTTGGTGTTCATCGCGCGCGTGGGACCGCGCGCGCGCGCGGCGGGTTCCGCCGGCGCCGGCCAATCGGGGCATCGGAGCTTTCCCCGACGGACGCAGGTGTATCGTACCATCAGATACGGCCTGACGGCCGGGCCGCCGGGCGGGCGCGGGGAACGGCGCGGGCGGCGGAAGGCCGGGGCCGCCCCGGCGCCCCCGGAATCCGGCCGGAGCGGCGGCCCGGCACCGGCCACCGCCGTTCCCGGCCTTCCCGCGCGGGCCCGGCGCCGCCACCTCCGGCGGGCGGCCGTGACCGAATTTCCTAACCATCTTTTGTGCCAATGGGTTAG
>DASRSH010000128.1:0-27558 GCA_035656575.1 Opitutaceae bacterium | reverse complement strand
CATCAGCTACGAGCCGTACAACTTCAAGGGGCGGCTGAGCGATTTTCCCCTGACCGTCGCCTACGGCAGGAAAATCGACGCCCTGCGCCGCCGCTACCACGACTACCTGTGGGACGCGCCCTTTCGCGATACGCTGGGGGCGGAAGTCTCGGCCAACGGGCAGATGCAGTATTCCGTCTTCCGCCGGTCCGACGGCAAGCGGGCGGTCGTCGTGATCAGTCTCGAAAGACACCGGCCGATCATCGCGCGCGTGAGTCTGCCCGGTCCGGTCGGCACTGAGGTGGCCGTGTCCCCCGAAAAGCCCGCGCCGGCGGCAACCGACGGGACTTTGCAGATCCCGGCCCGCTCCGCCGCCGTTCTGCTGGAGCGGTAGCGGGACCCCCGGGGCTCACGAGGTCTTCCCCGCGGGTGCCGCTCCCGCCTCCTCGATGCTCACCGCCTTGAAGGCGGGCCGGGCGAACCGCTCCGTGGGAACGGGGCCGACCGGATTGTACCGATAAGGATCCACGCCCCGGCAGAGGTAAGTCTTGAAGTTCGGGTTGACGGACATGTCGTTCTTCACGTGCACCCCGGAATAGCGGAGCGTCAGACCCGCCCGGCGCCGGGCCGAGGGGTTGGCCGGAGATCCGTGGACCGCCCGGTCGTCATGCAGCGAGACTTCGCCGGCCTTCAGCTTGAACTGCACCGCGTCCGCCTCGCTCACCTGCCCGCGCTCCAGCTCGAGCGTCAGCACCGAATCCGTCACCGCCGACCGGCGATGCTTGATGATGCCCTGCTTGTGCGAGCCGGGAATCAGTTTCATGCCGCCGTTCTCCTCGTCCACGTCGTCGAACGCCAGCCATACCGTCACCGTGTTGTGCGGCGCCATGGGCCAATAGTAGGCATCCTGGTGCCAGCCCACCGTCGACTTGCTGAACGGCTCCTTGATGAAGAAGCTGCTCGCCCAGCAGTAGAAGTTGGGCCCGAGGATCCCCTCGACCAGGTCGTGAATCCGCGGGTTCATCACGATGTCGTAAAGATAGCGGCTGGTCTCGTGCCACTCCCGGATGTCCTTGGCCGTTTCGCCCGGCTGGAGCAGGGCGAGCAACTGGGGCAGCTCCGCATTGAGCTGCGCCATTTCCTCGCGGGAATAGATCGGCGGCAGGCCCAGGAGAAAGCCCTGGTCGCGATAGAAGGCCTTCTGCTCTTCGGAAAGATGATAGGAGGGGGATTTCACGGGCGGAAGCATACGCGGCCGAGGCCGCGGGCGCTTCCAGGAAATTTCCGCACTTTGTACACAATATTACCCGGGCCCATAAAATACCATTGCCGGCCCCGCCGCCCGGGAGGAAACTGGGGGCATGCAGGTGCTGCGCGATCCGCAGATCATCAGCGGATTCATCTTCGAGGACCCCGTCGATGAGCTGCCCGGGCTCACCCATTGCGGCGAGGCGCTGTGCTGCCGCGGGCATTCCCTGCCGCCCCATGCCCACCCGGGGTTTGAATTTCTCTATCTGTCCCACGGCACGGCCCATTGGCAGGACCGCCGCGGCCGGCACCGCCAGGAGGCCGGCGATCTGTTTGTGGCCTTCCCCGGCGAGCCGCATGGCACCGGTCCCGGGTCCAACGGCGAGAATCAGCACGTCTGGGTCGGCCTCCGCCTCGAGCGCTTCGGCCCCGACGGCCGCCGGCTCGCCCGCGAGCTACGCGCCTCCGGCGCGCGGTTGATTCCGGCCTGCCAGGAATTGGAGCCGGTCCTGCGCGCCATTGTGGGCCAGGTGATGACCTTGCGCCGGCGGCGCCCGGAGGCCACCCGGGCCCTGATTGGCGCGTTCGTCGCCCTCGCGCGCCAGCGCCTGGCCACGCTGGGGGACGTGCCCCGGGCCGCGCTGCCCTATTCGCTGCCGGTGCAGCGGGCCCTCGCTTACATGAAGCGCCACCTGGACCGCCGGGTGCCGCTGCGGGACATGGCGGGCGCCGCCACCGTGCGCAGCGTGCCGCACTTTTGCGCGCGGTTTCGCCGGGAGGTGGGGATCAGCCCGGCGGCCTACCATGCGCACCTGCGTCTGGAGGCGGCCCGGGAGATGCTCCAGCAGCCGGCCTTCGACGTGACCAGCGCCGCCCTGCAATTCGGCTTCAGCTCGTCCCAGCATTTCAGCACCGCCTTTCGCCGCGCATTCGGCCTTTCCCCGCGCGAAGCCCGGCGGCCCGGAGTGGATCAAACAAAGCACCGCGCGCTTGCCCCTTGTCGGCGCCGCCCGCTGAGGCGACAACGGAGGGCGTGAAACCTCTCCGTGCCGCCGCCATACGCGGCAACTGGGCGACCCTTCTTCTGCCGGTCCGTCCGGACGACGCGATCGACGAGGATCTGCTGCGCGAGGAGATCCGGCAGCTCCGGGCCGCGGGCGTCAACGGCGTCTACACCAATGGCAGCGCCGGCGAATTCTACACCCAGACCGAGGCCGAATTCGACCGCCTTCACGCCATCGTCGCCGAGGAATGCGAACGGCTGCAGCTGCCCTTTCAGATCGGCGTCGCCCATTCCAGCCCGCAGATTTCGCGGGAACGCCTGGCGCGCGCGCGCGGCCTGGCGCCGTCCGCCGTCCAAGTCATCCTGCCCGACTGGTTCCCGCCGTCCCTGGCGGAAGTCCATCGTTTCCTCGAAGGCATGGCCCAGGCCGCCGGAGGCATTCCACTGGTTCTCTACAATCCGCCCCATGCCAAGCGCCGGCTCGAGCCCGCGGAATGGCCGGAGGTGGTCTCGCGGCACCCCTGCGTCCAAGGGGCCAAGCTGCCGGGCGGAGACGAAGCCTGGTACACCGCCATGCGTCCGATTCTTGCCGGAATATCGGTCTTCATTCCCGGACATTTTCTGGCCACCGGCCTGGTGCACGGGGCGCGCGGCGCCTATTCCAATGTGGCCTGCCTCAGCCCCGCTGGCGCGCAGCATTGGTACGACCTCTGCCTGCGCGATCCGGAGCGCGGATTGGCGCTCCAGGAGCGGATCGTCCGCTTCCTTTTCGATTCGGTAGTGCCCTTTGCCCGGGAGCGCCAGCTCTCCAACATGGCGTGCGACAAGGCCCTTGCCGTCGCGGGCGGCTGGCTGCCGGGACTGAGCCCCCGCCTGCGATGGCCCTATGCCAGCTTTCCGGACGAGGAGTGCCGGCGCCTCGGAGAACTGGCGCGCTCCGGCCTGCCCGAGCTCTTCAGATAGGCGTTCCGGGCCGCCTCCCGGCGTGCACGCTGCGCCGCGTGCGGCTCGAACCGCTCGGTCGTATCTAGTGTCGACCGTTGGGGACCTGGCAGTTGCCCGCTCAGACTCCGAGGAACGCCAGATCCAGCGGCACCTCCACGCTTTTTCCGCTCGCCGAACGCACCGTGACCCCGCCCCGCCGGGGGGTCACGCCCGCCACCCGGTCAAATCCGCGCGGGGTCGCCGCCACGGCAAATATCATGTTCACCGTCAGGGGCCGCGTGGGCGACAGGCGCACGCTCGTCGGGTGCCCCCGCCTCGAAACCGGATTGGGCTTCACCGAATCGGCCAGTCCCAGATGGAAATAGGAGGTGACCTCCTCCAGCCCCATCACGTCGACATGCCGGCCATTCCATGGCGGATAATGGCGTCCCCCGTTGGAAATCCAAAACACCGTTTCCCGCAGGACCCGCGGGTCCTTCAGCGTGAGGCAGAGGTGCCGCTCGTGCGGAAACGAGGCCGCGGTCCAGGCAAAGCGCAGCTTCGGATCGGACACCACCATGACCAGGTCCTCGAACCCCCGGCGGGCCGGGTAACGCGACAGGTCAGCCATCCCGCCGGCCAGGGCGGGGACGCGCCCCAGCGACGTAAAGCGGGCTCCGGGCCGCAGGCTTTGGTAACCTTTCCGCTCGGGAGACTCGAAAGCTTCCGGGAGCACCTGCCCATGGACAAACCGGCTGGTTGAAATCAGCGCCTCGGAACCGAACCGAAGCATCAGGTGGTGGCCGAGATCCATTGGCCCGCTCATGCCGGAGACCACGTGGCGCTGGTACAGGCACGTCTCCTCGCCCCGTCCCAGGCGCACATACTTGTCCACCTGGCCGCGCCGCACCCGCGTCGTCAGGCGGGCATGCAGCGCGTCGCGTTCCAGGGACACCAGCTTCCAGTTCGCATGGGCGGTCTCTCCGTGCACCGGGTGGCTCTCGCCGCGGTACGCCGTCGCATTGCCACCGAACGGCAGGCAGAAGAAGTCCCCCCGCAGGGCGCGCAAAAGCGGCGGCGTGCCGGCCGGCAACGGTTCCTCGGCCCAGGGCGCCACGGAGAGGGGCCGGATCTTGCGCCCGCCGCAGCGAAACGTCGCCGGCCCGAGATGTCCGCCCGCGACGGTGACCCATGCTTCCACATGGGAGGATTTGAGCGGCCACGACCTCTGGCCCTGCATGATGACGGTATTCATTCAAATTCCTTCAGCAGCTCGGCGACGCTCCGGCCCAGGGCGTCGCCCGGATCGCCCGGCGGACTCGTCTTCCGCGCAGCCCGGCGCGCGCTTTCCCGGCCGTGCGCCATCGCCACGCCCAGACCCGCCCACTGCAGCATGGCGACATCGTTGTACCCGTCGCCAAAGGCCAAGACCTGCTCGCGCGGCACGCCCGTCCGGCGGGCGATGGCCGCCAATCCCTCCCCTTTCGACGCCCCGGTGTCGGAAAACTCGAGGCACCAGTCATGGGCGTCCGTCAGGGCGACGTGGCCACCGCACAAGGCCCGCGCGGCCTCCATCACCGGCCGCAGCCCGGTTTGCTCGCCGACCCAGACCATCTTCTCGGCTTCCGCGCGCCGCAGTTCGCCTTCCGCCTTGAATTGGATCGGCTCGCCGCCGGTCTGGCTCGCATACCGCCCCACCCACGCCGAGTCCGCGGCCGCGAAGATGCCGTCCTTCCGCCAGACGATCACCGTGAGGCCTCGCTCCCGCCCTCCTGCAAATATCCGGTCGCTGTCCGGGGGCGAAAGCACCGCCTGGTGCAGAATTTCGCCCGTGCGGACGTGCTCGACCCGCGCCCCCTGGCAGGACACCGCGAAATCGTCCAGCCCCAGTGCGTGGTAAAAGCGGACCATGTTCTCGTGCCGGCGCCCCGACGCCAGGACCACCCGGCACCCCCGCGAGCGCAGCTGCTCCAGCGCCTCGCGGTTGGCGGCCGAAACGCGCTTCTCCGGATCCAGCAGCGTGTCGTCCATATCCACGGCGGCCAGGCGAAAGGGAAAGGCCATGAGGCGAGTCATGCGGGTAAAGGGGAATCTCTCCTTCCCGAGGCAAATAGTCTCCTGCGCGGGAGAATCGACCTGAAACAACTGGTGCCAATCCGGTACCACCCCACCTTGGCCCTCTCCCACGTCGCCGGAGACCCCGTAACCGGGGCCTGCGCCACGACGCCATCGACCCTACCTTCACCGGGACGCCCTCCCGCGTGGGCGGCACCAGCCTGCCAACGCGCTTGCGAAGCCCTGCAGCGCCCCCGGACACAATTGCAGTGGGTGATCTCGTCGCCCAAAAGTAGCCGCAGCCGTTCGGACGGAATTGCCATCGCCTCCGGGCACAAATCGGCCAATGACTGGTGGACTATGATCGCCCCGACTCTTGCCCCTGGAACGCTTCTGGCGCTTGTCGTCCTCGCCGCCTCCGGTTCAGGCGCGGCGTTCGCCGACACCCCTTCTCCATCGCCGGTCGCCGCGGCTCCGGCGGAGCGCGTGGTGGGCATCGGCGGCTTCCACTGTCGAGCCGACCCCCCCCGCATGCTGGCCAACTGGTATTGGACCCATTTGGGAATCAACCTCGTGCCGAAATCCAAGGACGACACGGTCTGGCAGCAGCAGGCCGGCCAGACCGTCTTCGCGCCGTTTCGGCGCACGACGACCTATTGGAAGCCGCCCACCCAGCAGTGGATGATCAACTTTCGCGTCGCCAACCTGCAGCGCATGGTCGCGCAACTGAAGGCCGCCGGCATCGCCGTCGACGTCGATGCCACGACGTACCCCAACGGCCGCTTCGCCCATCTCAAGGACCCGGAAGGCAATCCCATTGAACTTTGGGAGCCCTCGGCGACGCCTTGAGCTTCAAATCTTCTTTTTTACTTCCGCGCCCAGCAGTTCGATCGCCCGCATCAGCTTGTCGTGAGTGAGCGCGGCCACCGACATCTGAAACGTGAGGCGAGCGATGCCGCCCAGGGCTTCGTTCACGCGAAGGATCTTCTCGGCCACAGAGTCCGGGCTGCCCACCAGGAGCGCCCCTTCCGGCCCGCGCAGCGCGTCGAAGTGGGCCCGGGTGACGGGCGCCCAGCCGCGTTCGCGGCCGATCTCCGTGAAGCTGTGCGCATACCCCGGGAAGAAGTCGTCGGCCGCCTTCTGGTCCGTGTCCGCCACGTAGCCGAGCATATGCAGGCCCACCTTGAGTTTCTCCGGCGGGTGGCCGGCGTGCGCCCATGCCCGGCGATAGAGATCAATGAGCGGGCGAAACCGGTGCGGCTCGCCGCCGATGATCGCCACCATGAGCGGCAGCCCCAAGAGGCCGGCGCGCGCAAACGAAGCCGGCGTTCCGCCCACCCCGATCCAGATCGGCAGCGGATCCTGGATCGGACGGGGAAATACCCCCTGCCCGGTCAGTGCGGGCCGGTGCTTCCCGGACCAGGTCACCGTCGGGTTCGCCCGGATCTTAAGCAGCAGATCGAGCTTCTCCTCGAAAAGTTCGTCGTAGTCGTCGAGCTTCAGCCCGAAGAGCGGAAAGGCGTCCACGAACGAGCCGCGGCCCACCACCATCTCCGCCCGCCCGCGCGAGATCAGATCCAGGGTCGCGAACTGCTCGAACACCCGCACGGGATCAGCCGCGCTCAGCACCGTGACGGCGCTGGTCAGCCGAATCCGCTCCGTCCGCGCCGCAGCGGCGGCCAGGATGACCGCCGGGGCCGAATCGAGGAAGTCCTTGCGGTGATGCTCCCCGATGCCGAAGACATCGAGCCCCGCCCGGTCCGCCTGCCCGATTTCGTCCAGCAGACCGGTCAGGAGCCGCGCCGGCTCCAGCCGGCTGCCCGGCGGGGAAAGGGCGCTCGCGAAACTGTCGAGGCCAAGCTCCATCACGCGGCCCCCCGCGCCGAAAACAGGGGCGCAAACGCCGCGCGCTCGCGGACGAAAAGGACGATCCAGCAAACGACCGCCAGCACCGCCGGGCCATAGCCATGGGGCGACATGCAGGTGTGGAAAAGCGCGATATTCACGATCACGGGCGCGAGGGCCGCCAGGGCAAGAGGGACGAAACGGTTGCTCAGAAGCAGGACGCCGGCCAGGAGCTGGACGAGAAAGATCGCGGCCAGGTAGTGGGACACGTACAGGGCGCCGAAGAATTGTCCGGCCACGCTGGGCAGCGGCGGCTGGGGAAGGAAGTGCAGGAAGCCATTCAGGCCGAAGACGGTGAAAATGAGCCCCAGAAGGAGCCGCGAGGCGAGGAATGCGATTTTCATGGGAATGAATACAATGTTTGTCGGTTACACGACAAACGTTGTCTACGTTTTTCAAAACGTCAACTGTCGTTTTACTTTTACAGCCGGGCCTCCCTGGGCTACTGTCCCCCATGCCCATATCGGACTGCGCAGTAAAGGACCCGCGGATGCGGCGCACCCGCCGCCTCCTGCAGGGCGCCCTGCGCACCTTGCTCGAGTCCCGCAGTTTCGACGAACTCTCGGTGCAGGACATCGCCGACGCGGCGACGGTGAACCGGGCCACGTTCTACGATCACTATACGGACAAGCACGCCCTCCTCGAGGCGATGATCGCCGCGGAATTCCACCAGCTCCTGGAGGACCGGCAGGTCCGTTTTGACGGCACCTGCGCCTCGGCCGCGGGGCCCGTCATCCACGCCGCCTGCGACTTCCTCTCCGTCTGCTCCGGCCACCCCGGCCCCGACCAGAAAAACCGCTCCATCGAGCCGCTTGTGGGCGCCGCCGTGGTGGCGGCCATCCGCCGGGTGCTCCTGTCCGGCCTCGCTGCCCGCAAGCCCGCCCGCGGCGCCGCGCCCGAACTCATCGCCGGCGCGGCGGCGGGCGCGATCTACGGCGCGGTCAAGGAATGGGCCGGCCGGCGGAACCCGCCGCCGGCGGAGAAATTCGTCGGCACGGTCCTGAAGCTGGTCGAGCCGATGCTGGCCGCGGCCGCCCCGCGAGAGCGAAAATAAGGGCGCCGGATGGCGTCGGCCCTGCGGCCGGCGGCGGGCGGTTTTGATTTACCCGGGCGAATCCGGCCGCTTAGCCTGCTCGGTCGCCATGCGGATCGCTTTGATCGAGGATCATCTCATGATGCGCGATATCCTGCGCAAGGCCTGCGCGCTCGAGGCGGGATATGAGGTGGTCGCCGAATGCGACCGAGGAAAAGGCGCGGTGGCCGCTCTGGCACGCCGCCCCGCTGACTTGGTTGTCCTCGATCTCCAGCTGCCCGATTGCGACGGATTGGAACTGATCGCCGCGCTGCGAAGCGCCCCCGCTGCGCCGGCCGTCCTCGTATTGTCCTCCCGCTGCGACGCTTTTACCGTGTTCCAGCTCGAGCGCGCGGAGATTGCCGGATTCATCGATAAAGGCAGCCAGACGGTGGCCATGCTGGGCTACGCCCTGCGGGCGATCGCCGAGGGTCGGCGGTACTTCTCGCCGGTCTTCACCCGAGTGCGCCAGGACCGGCTGCTGAATCCGCGCTCCTTTGACAAGGTGCTCAGCGACCGGGAGCAGGTCGTCCTGGCCTGTCTGGGCGATTGCTGCAGCGACAGGGAAACCGCCGAGCGGCTGGGCATTTCGCCGCAGACGGCGCAAAAACACCGCTTCAACCTGATGCGGAAACTGAATCTGGACTCTATGGCCGCCGCCATCCGCTTTGCCCAGGCGAACGGCTTCTACTTCGCCCGCATCAAACACCGCCTTTAGGCCCGGTGCGGTGCCAAGAGGCCTTCCACCTCCGTCGCCGCTGCCGCCACCAGATCCAGAAGTTTTCGCTCCAGGGGGTTGCGTTCGAGGGCCGCGCACGCGGCCACGCCGCCCGCGGCATCCAAGATGCGGAAATGCCCTTCCAGCCGGTGCGCCGCCGCCCGCACCTCCGAAGCATCGCCGGAGTCGACCGCAGCGTGGAGCGCGGCTTGGAGTTCGCGCAACTGAGTGCCGTAGCGGGCCGCCTCGCGCTCAAATCCTTCCGCTGTCCCGTCGGAAAGAAACCGCAGGGGCCGCAGCCGGACCGCGTTCGCCAGCGCGGCGGCGAGCTTTTCCGGCGTGATCGGCTTCGGCACGAAAGCGTCGGCCCCCGCCGCGCGCCACGAACGATCGGCTTCGGCCCCGCTGATCGCAACGATCATCGTCTGTCCCCCGCGCGGGGAGCGCCGCAGACGCTCGCAAACCACGCGTCCTTCGCCGTCGGGCAGCCTCTGATCCACGAGCACCAGGTCGAAGGGCCTCTGCTCGACCAGCCTGACCGCTTCCGCTTCGGTCCGTGCACGCTCCTGCACGGTCAGCCCCATGCGAGCGGCGACGGCCGTGGTCGCCCAGGCCGAGTAGTCCTCATCCTCCACCAAGAGGACACTCCAGCGTGAATCCCAGGGCTGGGCGCGAGGCTCGGGGGCGGCCACGCACGGCAAACTGAGTTCGAAGCGGCACCCCTGTCCCGCCTCGCTCGTAAGCCGGATCCTTCCGCCCATCAATTCGGCCCAGCGTTTGCTCGTGGCCAAACCCAGTCCGGCCCCGGGCGACGATCCGCGCAGTCGTTCGAACGGGAGAAACAGCCGTTGCCTGTCGGCCTCTCCAATGCCCGGGCCGCCATCAGTCACTGAATAGACCAATTCCGCGCCGCCGGGACTCACCGCCAAGGCGGCAACGATCTCCCCACCGGCAAACTTCACGGCATTGCTGAGAAAATTCACCAGGATCTGCCGGACGCGGGTCGCGTCCGCCAGCAGGGTTTCCGGCACATTGGCTGCCGCGTCGATCCGGATGCGCGAGTTCGCGGCGCCGGCGTCATGCCGAACCAGCGCCACGGCATCCTCCATGATCTCCCGGGGCGAACAGGGACCGGGCCGAACTTCCGCCCGCCCCGTTTCCAAGCGCGCAAAGTCGATCACATCCTCCATCATCCCGCTCAGATGGGCTGCGCACGCGCGCATGGCCTGAAGCAGCTCGCGCTGCCGCGCGCCCAGTTCCGTGTCCTCGAGCGCCAGGGCGATGCCAATCAGTCCATTGAGGGGATTGCGGATCTCATGGCTGATGCCGGCCACCAGCCGGCTCTTTTCCGCGGTCACCCGCTCGAGTTCGGCCGTGCGCTCCCGCACTTTCGCCTGCAAGGCGGCCGCCCGTGCGCGCAAGCCGGCCGACCGCAATTGGTGCCACACGGCAACGGCGCCTAGCGCGAGCAACGTCCACGCCGCCAACGACCACGGCCTCCGCCACCAGGGCTCCGGGACAAAAAACACCGCGTCCGCTTCCGGACCCGCTTCCGCGGCGGCATCAACGACTCGCGCGCGCACGCGGTAGCGGCCGGGGCGCAGCGCCGCCAGGCGGCGATTTGCGGCCCCGTCCCGCAGCCATCCCCGGTCCACACCCTCAACCCAGGTTTCCATCGCGAGCGCCGGCCGCAGGGCCAGTCGTCCCATTTCAGCGCGAATGGTCACCGCACCCTCCGACTGATCGAGGAGCATGAGCCGCGGCGCCGGCGGCGTGGCCGGAGGCTCGCGCAAATCAATTTCCGCCTGCAGGAGCCCCGCGGTGCCGGCGACCCAGATTCGCCGCACCGACCCGTCGGCTTCCACATGGAGGTATTCGGGCACGCCCACCCGCCACAGGCCTTCTATCAGTCGGGGCTGCCAAAGGGCCCGGGCCGGATCGCCAGGATCCGGAAAGACAATTCGGGCGAGGCACGGACCCGTTCCGTCTGCATTGGGATGAATCAACCAAGGTTCTTCCGCCCCGGCAAACGCCACGGCCGCCGTGACGCGGCGGGGAAAGCGCTCAATGGGCCGGAAGGCCCCCTGCCGGCCGCGAACCCAGCCGCCGTCGGCCGTGAAAGCGTACCCCCGTTCGGGCGTTTGCGCGACCAGCCCAGGCTCTTCCCCGCCGCCCAAAGCCGGGACGGCCTCAGGGGTAAAGTGAGACGGCGCCCGCGCCATGAGAATTCCTCTGCGCGTCGTGCCCATCCAGAATGTGCCGCCTTCGTCTTCGGCAATGCTCGTCACCCGCGCGGGCAGGTGGGGCACCAGAATTGCCGCGCCTCCCGTTTCCAACTGCACGCGGCAGATCGAGCGATCAAGAGCGACCAGCAGCGACTTCCCGTCACGATCCCGCGCCAGCGCCGAAATCGTGCCTCCGCCGTGAAAGAGGGTTTCCGCCCCATGGAGGCCGATGCGATCGATTCCGCCGATCCGTGCGACGACCATTCCCTCGGGGGTGCGTAGCGCGCACCAGCAATGGCGGTTGAGGCCATAAGCCAGGGAAAACCGCCCGGGCCAATTCTCCAGCAGGACGTCGCCCGCACTGGTGATGTCTGTGAGCGTCGGGCCCAGCCGGTCGAGGAGCAGGGTCGCATGCTCACCGGCTCCCGCATCCAACGGAAAGAAGCGGACCGGATTGAGGCTGATGCGGACGGCATTGCCGCTGGACATGGCCCAAAGCCCGTGCTCGTCATCGGCGAACAGGCCGAAGATCTCATCCGTCGGGAGGCCTTGGAGGCGATTCAGCGGCTCAAGGACCGATCCCTTGTCATCGAGCAGGAGGACTCCGCCGCGCAGGGTTCCCACCGCCAGCCGCCCGCCCGCCAGCGGCTCAACCGCGGACAGGCCAAAGTGCCGAATCTGCCTCGATGCTTCGGGCAACGCGGGAAGGATCACGCCTCCCGTGGCGCGGAAGAAGCCCCGGGTCGTCGCCAGCAGGCCAGTGCGGTCGCCTCGGGAAAAGGCGGCCCAGACAATCGCCGCCCCTTGAAGTCCATCTCGGGGCAGCAGCCGCCGCCGCCCGCTGGGCTCGTATTGCCACAATCCCGTCTGCCGATCGTCCACCAGCAACCGACCTGAGGTTTCGAACGCCGACATCCGCTGCGCTCCCGCAATGTGCTGGATCGTGAACTGGCGGCCATTCCACCAATACAGCGAATGAGCCCCCACGAATACGGCGCCGCCATCGGCGTGGGAGAACACATTCCAAAGACTGCCGACGTCGCGACTCCCCGCCGGCAGCGCCGCCAGCAAGGAATGATAGGACCAGCCCACCCGGTCGGAATATTCGAACCATCCCAGTTCGCCCGCGGCGGCGGCGTAGATGCGTCCGTCTCCGGCTGCCGCCAATCCGCGCACCTCCGTAGCCCTATTGGCCGAAACATGCGTCCAGGTTTGGCCGTCGAAACTCAGCATCCCATCGCCCCCGAAATGCATCACCCCGCGCGCGTCGCGCACGGCGCACCACAGTGCGTCGTCCCGGCCGATGTCCGCCAAGGCGTAGGCCGAGATCAGCGGCCGTCCGACCAAGTCAGCCTGCGCCGCGGTGGCCAGCCCGGCTCCCAGGGCCGCGATCGCCGCAATCCGCCCCGCCCCCATGTCACACGGCCACCGGCTGCGCCAGGAACGCCCGGTGCAGCTGCGCGTACAGTCCGCCCGTCTCCACCAGTTCCGCGTGCCGGCCGCGCTCGACCACCCTGCCCTTCTCCAGCACCAGGATCAGATCGGCGTGCTGCACCGTCGACAGCCGGTGCGCGATCACGAGCGAAGTGCGCCCCTGCAGGGCCGTGCGGAAGGCGAGCTGGATCTGGCGCTCCGACTCCGAGTCCAGATGCGCCGTGGCCTCGTCGAGAATGACGAAGGGGGGCGCCTTGAGCAGGATCCGGGCGATCGCCACCCGCGCCTTTTCGCCGCCGGAAAGCCGGTGGCCGCGGTCGCCCAGCACCGTGTCCAGCCCCTGAGGGAGCGACTGGATCAATTTGAGGATCTGGGCCGCCTCCAGCGCGGCACAGAGCTCGGCCTCGGACGCGCCGGGCCGCGCGTAGAGCAGGTTCGCCCTCACCGTGTCGTGAAACAGGTGCGGGTCCTGCGTCACCATGCCCACCGTGGCGCGCAGCGAGTCGGAGGTCGCCTCCCTGAGATCGAGACCGTTCATGCGCACCGTGCCGCGGATCGGGTCGTAGAAGCGCATGGCCAATTGGGCCAGGGTCGTCTTGCCGGCCCCGGAGGGGCCGACCAGGGCGACGCACTGGCCGGGCTCGGCCGTGAACGAAATGTCGTGCAGGACCGACTTCTCCTTGCTGTTCGTCAGGGACGGAACGGCCTCCAGCGAGGCGAGCGACACCTCGGAAGCCATCGGATAGCGGAAGTCGACCTGGGAAAACTCCAGGCGAACGGGGCCCGCGGGAATCACCCGGCCGGGCTTCGCCTCCGGAACCATCGGCGCCAGGTCGAGCACCTCGAACACCCGCTCGAACGAGACGAGCGTCGTCATGTAGTCCACCTGGAGGTTCGACAGGGCGGTCAGGGGGCCGTACAGCCGAATGAGGTAGGACACCAAGGCCACCACCGTGCCCACGTCCAATTCGCCCCGGGCCGCGCGCACGCCGCCCCAGCCATAGACGAAGCACACGGCCAGGGAGCCCATGAGCATCAGCCCGATGAACAGAAACCGGGCGTAGGTCGACAGGGACAGGCTCACGTCCCGGACCCGGCCGGCCTGGACGCCAAACAGTTCCCGCTCGCGCACGGGGTCGCCGAAGATCTTCGCGTTCATGGCGCCGGCGACATTGAAGCGCTCGACCATGAGGTTGTTCATGTCCGCGCTGCGATCGTAGGCTTCCTTGGTGAGCTTGCGGATCCGCTTGCCCACATAGCGGGCGGTGAAGAGGAAAAAGGGCACGATCGCGAGCGCGGCCAGCGTGAGCTGCCAGGAGAGGACAAACATCACGGCGAGCACCAGCGCCACGGTGATGAGGTTGCCGATCGCGCTGGAAAGGATGTCGGTGAAGGCGTCGCGGACGCCGCCGACGTCGGTGTTGAGCCGGCTGACCAAGGACCCGGTGCGCGCCCGGGTGAAGAACGCCAGCGACATCCGCTGGATGTGGTCGAAGAGCTGCTGGCGGAGGTCCAGGACGATATCCACCCCGATCTTCACCGCCAGGTAACGCTGGGCGAAGGTGAAGCCGGCGTCGGCCAGAGCGACGACGGCCGCAAGGCAGACGAAGTGGATGACCAGGGGCACATTGTGGCCAAGAATGCCGCGGTTGATGACGTAGCGGAAAATCAGGGGGTTGACGACCCCCGCCGAGGCGTCGAGGACGACGAGCAGCAGAAAGAACGCGAGAATGCCGGCGTAGGGGCGCCCCAGGCGCAGGATGCGCTGGATCGTCCCGGGCGCGACCTTGTGCTTGAGCACCTCTTCGTCACGGCGGAAGCCGTGAAAGCCGCCCATCCCGTTCATCGCGGGATCATTCCAGGCCCAGTTTGGTCCGGCCGGCGGGCGAGATCATGTGCGGACTCCAGACGGGATCCCAGACGATGAGGACCCGGGCCTCGGCAACCGAGGGGAGCGCCGCGATCTTGCGGCGGGCATCCTCGGCAATGACCGGGCCCATGCCGCAGCCGGGCGCGGTCAGGGTCATCTTGACCTCCACCTTTTTCCGGCCGTTGGCGGCGTCCTCGACCGCCAGGTCGTAGATGAGCCCCAGATCGACAATGTTGACCGGGATTTCCGGGTCGAAGCAGGTCTTGAGGGTTTCCCAGACGTCCTCCTCGCGAAAGGGCCCATCGGCCGCCGCCGCGGGCGCGGCCTCGGGGGCCGGCTCGTAGCCCGGCACCGCCGCGGCGTGCGCCCGGTCGATGCGGTACAGTCCGTCCGCCGTGCTGACGGTCACATGGCCGCCGAGGGTTTGCATGATCCGCACGGCGGTGCCGGCGGGCAAAGTGACATGGGTCCCCGCGGGAATCGCCGTCGCGGGGCAGTCGGAAGTGAGGGCGGGCGCGGCCATGTCAGTTGATGGAGAGACCGAACGGCAGGCGGAAATAAACGCCGTGCGGATCGTTGTAGATGCGCAGTTCGTCCAGGTCCCGCTCGACCGTCTGCTCGACCTGGCCGATGACGGACGACTGCCGGCGGAACACCTCGGGCGAGGAGCGGCCGAGCAGCTCGGCGATGGCGTCCTTCAGATCCTCCTTGCGGGGATATTCCATGATTTCGGCGGTGGACGGATTGAGATGGGCCGCGGTGAAGGCGTAGCCGATCGCCGCCCGCAAGCCGCCGATGTCGTCGACCAGGTGCAGGCGCCGGGCCTCCGCGCCCGACCAGACGCGGCCCTGGGCGATTTCCTGCACCCGGGCGGGCGGCAGGTGCCGTCCGGTCGCGACCCGATTGATGAACTGGGCGTAGAACCAGTCGACCATGTTCTGCAGGATCGCCATTTCCTCCGGGGTCTTCGGCCGAGTGATCGTCAGCGCGTCGGCGAATTTCCCCGTCTTCACGCTGTCGAAGGTGATGCCCCAATTGTTCGCCAGACGCTGCACGTCGAACTGCACGCCGAAGACGCCGATCGAGCCGGTGATGGTCGTCGGCTCGGCGAAGATCCGGTCGGCCCCGCAGGCGATGTAATAGCCGCCCGAAGCGCAGTAGCTGCCCATGGAGACGATCACGGGCTTCACTTTCCGCGTCAGGGTGATTTCGCGGAGGATCTGCTCCGAGGCGACGCCGCTGCCGCCGGGGCTGTTGACGCGCAGGACCACCGCCTTCACCCGGTCGTCCTGCCGGAGCTTGCGCAGCTCCCGGGAAAGCCGGTCGCCGCCGATGTCGGTCGGCAGGCCCTCGCCGTCGACGATGTCGCCCTCGGCGTACACCACCGCGATGCCGTCGCGGCTCAGGCTCGAAGGGGCGTCGTTCACGCTGTCGCGCAGGTAATCCGACAGGCTGATCTGCCGGAACGTGTGGCTGCCGGACGCATGGCCGGTGATGGTGCGGATCTCATCGATCAGCTGGTCCTTGTATTCGAGGTTGTCGACCAGGCGGCCGCCGCGGGCCGCGTCGGCGCTGATCAAACCCTGGCTGTCGACGACCGCCTGCACCTGCGCGCGGGTGAGGCCGCGCGAGCGCGCCACGTCGCTGGAGATGTTGCCCCACAGGTCGTCGAGCAGCCGCTGCGTCTCCTCCCGCGCCTCCGGGCTCATGTTCTCGCGCGTGAACTCCTCGGTGTAGGACTTGTACTTGCCCACCCGGGTGACCTGCACGTTGATGCCGTACTTCTGGAACGCTCCGGCAAAAAACGTCGGCACGGTCGCCAGCCCGGGCATGAAGAGCTCGCCAAAAGGGTTCATGGTGATCTCGTTCGCCACCGACGCGAGGTAGTAGTCGCGGGTGGTCGTCAGGTCGCCCAAGTAGGCCCGGATCGGCTTGCCGCTGTCGCGGAACTGGCGCAGGGCCGAGCGCACTTCGGCCAGGGCCCCGTAACCCGAGCCGAGGGCGCTCGGCTCGAGCGAGCCGATGAGCAGCAGCCCCTTGATCCGATTGTCGTGCGCCGCCTCGTGCAGGCCGCGCACCACCGTGCGCAGCTCCAGGTTGGCGTCGCGCTCGGTGTCAAAGGTCAGGTCGTAGCGCGGCGGCGCGTCGACGAAGTTGGTCGACAGGTCGAAGACCAGGTAGGAGCTGGGTTCGACCGCCGCGGCGGCCGGGGAGTGCTTGCGCACCTGCGCCGCCACGATGGCGCCGATGATGCCGATCAGCAGCAGGGTCGCGGCGATCGAGAAGACAAACAGGGCGACCAGCGAGCCGAGCAGCGAGATAAGAAATTGCTTCATGCCGGTTTGGGTTTAATCGGAGGCGCCCCGGTGACAACCTTGTAAGCGCCCGATAACCTGTTGCGTCGACCGCGCCTTTAGGCAAGCTTCGGGGCATGAGCGATCAGAAGGAGCTGCTGACGACCAATCGCAAGGCGCTGACGATCAATCTCGACGAGCCCAAGTACGGCACGTTTGCCGAGATCGGCGCGGGCCAGGAGGTTGCGCGCGTGTTTTTCCATGCCGGGGGAGCGTCGGGGACGATCGCCAAGACCATTTCGGCGTACGACATGGCCTTCAGCGACGCCATCTACGGGAAGGCGCCGCGGTACGTGTCCCAGGAGCGGCTGAAGCTCATGCTGGAGCACGAGTTTTCGCTGCTGCAGGAGCGGCTGTCGGCCACGCGGGGCGGCAACACGACCTTTTTCGTCTTCGCCGACACCGTCGCGGCCAAGAGCTACCGGGGCAACAACGAGGCCCACGGGTGGATGGGGGTGCGCCTGCAGCTCGAACCCCTGGGGGAGCCCTCGGACATTTTCATTCACGTGCGGATGTGGGACAAGGAGAACGTCCTGCAGCAGGAGGCCCTCGGCATCGTCGGCACGAACCTGATCTACGGGGCGTTCTATTACCGGCTGGAACCGGCCAAGTTCATCCAGTCGCTGCTCGACAACCTGAGCGCCGACCGGATCGAGATCGACATGCTGCAGTTCCGCGGGCCGGGTTTCGCCATGGTCGACAACCGGCTGATGTCGCTGTACCTGGTGCAGTACGGCCTGACCAACGCGGTGATGTTCGGCCCCCAGGGCGACGTCCTGCAGCCTTCCGAGGTGCTGCACAAGAAGGCGATCCTGGTCGAGCGCGGCAGCTTCCGGCCGGTGACCCACGTCAATGTCGACATGCTCAACTGCGCCACGGCCCAGTTCGTGCAGGAGCCCCTGGTCAAGGGCAAGGACATCGTGGTCCTCATGGAGATCACGATGAACAACCTGCTCTCGGAGGGCGCCCTCGACGCGCAGGACTTCCTCTCGCGGGTGGACCTGCTGGGCGACATCGGCCTCACCGTCCTGATATCGAACTACTCCGAGTACTACCGGCTCACGTCCTATTTCCGCCGCTACACCAAGGAGATGATCGGCGTCGCCATGGGCATCAACAACCTGATCGAGATCTTCAACGAGAAATACTACGAGAACCTGGAGGGCGGCATCCTCGAATCCTTCGGCCGGCTCTTCCGCAACGCGGTCAAGCTCTACATCTATCCCATGCGGCAGGAGGCCTACGACCGCTACATCGCGACGGGCCAGCCGGCGACCCCGGGCTCGTCCACCGCGCACGCCTTCGCCTCCAGCGTCCTGATCAACGCCCGCAACGCCCAGGTCGCGGACCACCTGCGCAACCTGTACAACCACCTGCTGGAAAACCACTACATCGACTCGATCGTGGGCTTCGACCCGAAGATCCTGAGCATCTTCTCGCGCGACGTGCTGCGGCGGATCAAGGACAACGACCCGTCGTGGGAGCAGATGGTGCCGCAGCCGGTCGCCGCGGCGATCAAGAAGCGGCGGCTCTTCGGCTATTCCGAGGCGGTGCCCGCGGCCGACGAGACGGTGGCCGGAGCGGCGGGCTGACATGCGGTTTCACAAGTACCACGCCCTGGGCAACGACTATCTCGTGCTCGATCCGGCGGACTTCGCCGGATGGAAGCAGCCGAGCGAGGAGCAGACCCGGATCATCTGCCACCGCAATTTCGGGATCGGCTCGGACGGCATCCTCTGGGGGCCCCTGCCCTCGGACCGGGCCCAATTCGGGCTGCGGATCTTCAATCCCGACGGCTCCGAGGCCGAGAAGTCCGGCAACGGCCTGCGGATCTTTTCACGCTACCTGTGGGACCGCGGCCTAGTGAAGGCGGACCCGTTCTCGGTCGACACCCCCGGCGGCGTGGTCCAGGTGCGGGTCGGCGCCGGGGGCCGCGAAATCAGGGTCGAGATGGGCGCCGTCAGTTTCGACAGCGCGCGGATTCCCGTTACCGGCGCCCCGCGCGAAGTCATCAACGAGCACATGCGCATCCGCGACCGCGACTTCGTCTTTTGCGCGGCCACGATCGGCAACCCCCACTGCGTCATCCCGCTGGAGGAGGTATCTCCGGCCATGGCCAAGGAGTACGGGCCGGCCATCGAGACGCATTCCTTGTTTCCCCGGCGCACCAACGTTCAGTTTCTCCAGGCGCTGGGCCGCGACCGCATCCGCATCGAAATCTGGGAGCGGGGCGCGGGCTACACCCTCGCCTCGGGCTCCAGTTCGAGCGCGGCCGCCGCCGTCGCCCACCGGCTGGGGTTGGTGGATCGCCGCGTCACCGTGCAGATGCCCGGCGGCACGATCCTCATCGAAATCGAGGACGGCTACCGGATCCGGATGACGGGTCCCGCGACCCGCGTCGGCGACGGCACCCTCGCGGAGGAGATGCTTCAGGAAAAGCTCCCGGCCGGTGCCTGAAGCCGCGCCAGGACGCGCCGGCCGGCCCGCCGCGGGAGAACGCGGCGCCGGCGGGGACCGCCTCCTGGAACTCGACGGAATCCGCGCGCTCGCCGTCCTGGCGGTGATCGCCGATCACCTGCTGGTCTTTGCCCTCCAGGTGCGCGAACCCGCCGCCGCGCTCTTCTTCTGGCTTGGGCTGGCGGGCGTGCGGTATTTCTTTGTGCTCAGCGGCTTCGTGATCGCGCGGCGGCTGCTGGCCGAGCACGCCCGAACCAGAACGATTTCCCTGCAGGGCTTCTGGCGGCGCCGCGCATTCCGCATTTTGCCCGCCTGCTGGGCGTACCTCGGAGTCGTCGCCCTCCTCGCGGCGGCCGGATGGATCCGCGCGAACGGCGCGTCGCTCGCCTGGTCTGCCTTGTTCGTCGCCAACCTCAAGCCTGTGGACTGGTTCCACGACCACATCTGGAGCCTTTCGGTCGAGGAGCAGTTCTACCTGCTCGCCCCTTTGGGGGCCCTCGCGCTTTTGGGCCGGCGGCGCATCTGGTCTGCCGCCGTGCTGGCGGCGGTTTTTCTCGGCTGCCTATTCTGGCACCGGCTGGAGCACGCGCTCGCGTATGCGCATGTGACCGCCCGCCTCGAATTCCTCTCCCAGTTTCGCTTCATCATCTGCGGGGTCCTGCCCGCCCTGTTCGCCGAAAAGCTGACCCCCTGGCTGCGCGCCTGGGCGGGCGGCTGGGTGGCCGCGCTGGCGGCGGTCACGGCCCTCATGCGGGACATGCCGGTTCACTATTGGGAAAAAATCGCGCTGCAGTGCCTCCAGCCCCTGGCCATCGCGGCCGTGATCGGCTGGATCGCGGTCAATGGCGGGCGGTGCTCCTGGCTGCGGCAGGGCGTGCTGCAGTGGATCGGCCGGCGCTCGTACAGCCTTTATCTCTGGCAGCAGCTCTTTCTGTGCCCGGCCGGAGCCGTTCGCTTCGCCATCAGCCCCCTCCTGCGCGTCTGCTCTGTCCCGCTCACCTTCGCCGCCTCCGCCCTCTCCTACCGCTTCATCGAGCGCCCGCTCAACCGCGTAGGCCACGGCGGAGGCTCCGTGGAGGCGGCGTCCCGCCGCGTCTCCCCCGGCTGAAGCGGCGGGACGCCGCTTCCACGATCAGTACTTCACCGCGCAGCCGTACGGCTGGGTATTGGTCCGCAGGACCGGCTTGCCCGTCTCGACGGAGGTGAGCGCCTCGGCGACGTAGTTCTCCGCCCGGGGAATGTCCGACTGGCGCGTAGAGCGGATGCTGTCGATGGCGCCCTCGTAGGCCAGGATCCCGTCCGGCCGGATCACGAACAGATGCGGCGTCGTCTTGGCTCCATACATCCGCCCCACCTTCCCGCTCGGATCGCGGAGATAGGCGGAAGGCGAGGCGTCGCGCTTGGCCAGCCAGGCCGCGATTTCCGGGGAGGAATAGTCCCCGCCCTGCTCGTCCGGCGCGTTGGAATTGATCATGAGCCAGACGACCCCCTCCGCCATGGCCTCGTGCTGCAGGCGGGGAATGTTGCCGCTGTCGTAGTGCTTGTGCACGAAGGGGCAGTCCGGGTTGTTCCACTCCAGGACGACGATCTTGCCCTTGTACTCCGACAGCCGGTGCTGCTGGCCGTCGATCCCCGTGAGGATGAAGTCCGGGGCCGTCTGCCCCACGTCCACGGCCGCCTCGGCCAGGGAGACAAACGCCGCGCCGGCGGTGCCGACGCTGGCCAGAAAAATGCGCAATAATTTCATGCTGGAGCGGGCACCGTACCCACATCGGCCCCGTTCTCAAGCTTGACCGCCCCTCCCCCATCCCGCTCAATCTTCCCTCTTCCTTCGCGCCACTAGTTCATCGGTAGAACGTGAGCTTCCCAAGCTTGAGAGGTGGGTTCGATTCCCACGTGGCGCACCATTCCCATTATTGACCATAAAGTACTCGCGCACGCCATAAACGCGTGGCCATGTACCGGCATTTGTGCCTCTGCGCCTTTTGAAATTCCGAACCAGAAGTACGCCTAATGTCTGCCCCGAGTGATGCCGAGTTTCGGCTGATCGTTAATGCAACAGACGAGGCGGTAATAAGCATCCGCGGACATGTCGCAATTGACGCTGCATTAGGTGAGCTAATCGCCGCGGCACTTCCCTCAGCCCATGAAGTCGAAATCGAACGTATGTCGTTTTCGCTAAAAGTTGACCTGAGTATCGGCCTCTGCGCCATACACCCAGGCTCGCGGAGCATTTTTATTAAACTGAATAAGATTCGGAATCTCTTCGCACACAGCGCGAGCGCGACGCTCGGAGAAAAAGATAAAAACGAGCTCAAGAATTCAATGGGGGCCGGCCATCGAGAGATGATGGGAGAGCATTTCGACAATATAGCGTCGCCGCGTGATGCCCTGCAGGTGGCGACTGTCGCAGCTTTCTACGAAACGAAGTCCGCCGCTCGCCACCTTCTTGTCCGCAAACTTGAGCGCGAAGAGATGGCGAACGCAATTGGCGATCTCTTAAAAGAACAGCATTACGAAAGGCCTCCCGATCAAAAGAACGCTTTTGCCGAGAAGGTTCAAGAGCGTGTTCGGCGCCGCTTGGTTGAACTCGGTGACAGTGATCCCACAGCCAACGGTCCTCCCAGCGTATCTCCCGAAGGTGCCAGTTCGATCGACGGCAAACAGCATACCGCCTGACGTACACCTAGTATTGGTTCTTTGTAAACACGCATCATAACCCGAGCATCCGAATGGATCATAGTCGAGATCTCGGATCGCAAACACTCCTGATTGGTGTAGGGGAGTACAAAGCGTGTGACGCAGTGCATCAAATCCTAATCGCCGCTCACTCTCCTAATGGAATTGAACATCGGCGCGCACAGGATCCCGTCGAGGAGCATGCGCTTTAGTCCATCCCCATTTGCTAACTCGATAGCGGGCAGAGGACGGTTCCAATTTCGACCTAACGGCGATAGCGTGGGCTCTTAGCCTCCAAGGCGTGTCAAGCACAGACTGACGTGCTCCCGTAAAACTGGACAGCCCTTGTGTTAGTTTTTCGGGGGTGTTTCTGGGTTAGGCGGCCCGCTTTGTCTAACTTTCAAGGACCAGCTCACTTCGAGCTCCATCGGGCCCTCTATCGACACAGAACCACTCATTTTATTTGGACTACGTTGTCTCGTCTTTTCAACAAGCTATTAAAGTCCGCAACGGGCCCGCGCTTTGCCGCCACAGCCAGCATGGCAGTCCACACGCATTACCGAGCTTCTCCTGACACTCTTTTCTTGCTTCATTCTGCGAAATATCCACCATCCGTTCACACCACGAGCTTGCAAAGAGACATAAATCTTATCGCAAATGCAACATTCAGCTCTGCCATCAGTTACGCTGCTACACCCGCGGCCATTCACGTCGCAAACCGAAAGCGTAAATCCTGTCACAAGAACCGCCGGTTCCGCCGTGAAAATTACACCCGCCCGCAATCATTACGTTTCACGAACAAGCCTTCTCCAGCCACTTTTTCTACTTGTCGCATTATCAGCGCCTTCATTTTTAGGTGGTTGCGCCTCGGCGCCAGCCCAGCAAAGACCAACACCTCCCACAGTCGCCGAACTTACCTACGCTAAGGTACACGTTTTCTACGCTACGGACCGCACACCCGTTGGCGATCCGCACTCAACAACATATGGCAATACCCGTGGTAATTCCCTTTCATACGGCGCTTGCGATGTTTGTGTCCCCAAAGACAACAAGATGGGCGATCTTGATGCATCCTTTACAATTCTTGGTTTTTCGACACTTCGCTATAACCAAGCGTCAACAGTTTCGATCCTAAATGTGTCGCGGTCCGATGAGTCGTCGCTTTTGGCCGATATTGCATCGAAGGCGGCTTTGTCGAGCGGCAACGCCCTCATATTTATACACGGTTTTAACAATAGCTTTTCCGACGCCGCGCGCCGTACGGCACAAATTACATATGATTTAGGGTTTAGTGGTGCGCCGATATTCTTTTCGTGGCCGTGCAAAGGCACAGTGACCGGTTATATTGATGACGAAGCAACTATTGGTTGGGCGGAACATGACGTGCGAAAGTTCTTGAGCGATGTCGCAAGCGACCCGGCTATCCACAATATTTATATCATCTCGCATAGTATGGGTAACAGAGCTGCAACCCATGCGGTGCTTGATATCGCGGCTCTGAGACCAGACCTTGCCAGCAAGATAAAGTGGATGATTCTCGCTGCTCCCGATATAGATGCTGGAGAATTTGCCGACGACGTAGGCCCGAGGCTGGTTAGTGCCAAGATGCGTGTAACTCTTTATTCGTCTACTACTGACAACGCTTTGAAATTATCTCAGGATCTTCATGCTTTTCCAAGGGCGGGAGATAGTTCACCGCCTCTTGTAGTGTCTGGCATAGAGACGGTCGATGCGTCGAGCGTGGACGTCGATATTGGCTTGCGGCACGATTATGCTTTTGCCCGCGCCGTCATGGGCGACATATACGCAATTGTCTATCAGGGCGCTGATGCCGCTCACCGATTCGGTTTGACCGAAGTGCCGGTGCAGGCGGGAAGTTATTGGGTGTTTCAGCCATAAGTTAACGGAAAATGGGACTGAATTCGTTGAATGTAAGTGCAGAAGGCGACTTGAGGATGCGAAGTCGACGGGGAAAGGTAAATCAAAAGCCTGCCGGAAAGAGTGGAGGACGAGTGAGCTTGTTCTTAAAACCTTCCTACAGCCGATGGGGGGCGTTTTAATTCGCCGCCATGTGGGTATGTGAGTCTTTTCGTTTAGCAGCATAGAAATATCGAGGGATGCTTTCGGCTCGATCATCGATAGCGAATGCCTGCGATTTTTTTCGTCGCGAGGTGTTGCGAGGAATTGCCAAGTTCGCAGTTCCGATTTCTCGGCCCGTTGGGACTCGTGACGATAAATCGTCAGCTTAAGTTTCTTGCTTTGCGCGGTCTTCGCGAGTCCATAGCCAAAGTATGGACTTAGCAGGGCGTTGAAATTCTCGACTTCGGCGAGAGGTCCGCTGGACTTCAGGGCCCATGCGAGGACGCAAAGAAGGGCAACTGAGCGTGGCGTGTTTGCTGAACGTCGACGAGATGATCCCGGCGAAGCATCCGATCCGGTCGATCAAGACCATCCTGAACACGGTGCTGCGGGAGATGGATGGGCAGTTCGAGGAGATGTACGGGGCCACAGGCCGCCCGTCGATTCCCCCGGAGCGCTTGCTGCTGTCGAAGGTGCTGATGGCCCTGTACAGCATCCGCTCGGAGCGGCAGTTCTGTGAGCGGTTGCAGTACGACCTGCTCTTCCGCTGGTTCCTGGACGTCAACCCGGACGAGCCGGGGTTCGATCATTCGACGTTCTCGCAGAATCAGGAGCGGTTGCTGCACCATCAGGTGGCCGATCATTTTTTCGCCCAGGTGGTGTGGTTTGCGAAGGCCAAGCGCTGGGTCTCCGATCAGCACTTCTCGGCCGACGGGACGTTGATCGAGTCGTGGGCCTCGCTGAAGAGCGTGGAGGCGAAGGAGGAGAAGGACGACCCGGCGACCGCGGGGACGGCAACGGTTGGGTCAATTTTAAGGGCGAGCAGCGCAGCAACGAGACGCACGAATCGAAGACCGATCCGGAGGCCAAGCTGGCGCGCAAGGGCGATGGACGGGAAGCGAAGCTATGCTTCGCCGGCCATGCGGTGATGGAGAGTCGCAATGGGTTGTGCGTGCTCTCTACGGTGAACCCGGCGGTGGGCGCGCCGGAAGCGGCCGTGGCGGTCGAGCAAATGCAGGAATTGAGTGCGCGGGATGTGCCCGTGACGACCGTCGGTGCGGACAAGGGCTATTGCTCTCGCCCGTTCGTCGAAGGGATGCGCCAGCAGGGCGTGGTGCCGCATCCCACGGTCAGTGCCTATCCGCGCATCCATGGCATCCGCGTGGGCTCGCCCGCCTACACCTTGAGCCAGCGCAAGCGCCGCTGGATCGAGACAATCTTCGGCTGGGGCAAGAGTGTCGGCGGGCTGCGCCGCAGCCGCTACCTCGGTGTCGAGGTACCCACGCCCCCACGCAATACATCATCAGCGCGGACAATCTGCTGCGGAAGGCGCGACTGATGACCGATCCGCCTGTGGCAGCGCGGACATGGGGTAGCTCACCGCTGCTCCCGTACCGTTCAGCGCGGTCCGTGTCTTCCGCGTTCTATAATCGGACGGATTCGGCTTGAAAGGTCAGCAGAGCGTGAGAAGAGTCAGGTCGCGTTTTAAGGATAGCTGTTTTTGCAACGGGTCAGACTGCATCGACTGCGTTATCGCTTCTTGATCGGCATCTCTAACGCAGCTGGATGATGCGGCGATCCCAATCGTCAGATCCTAACACCAGAAATGAACTGTTTACTTCTCCTTCCAGTCGCGGCCGCGTTGGTTCTGGGCGGCTGCTGTAATCAGAGCCAGCCGGCGCTCTTGCGTCCCGTCACTCAAGGCAAGGTGGGTATGGTCATGGTGACGCCGGCGCCACCGATTCCGTGGTCCCAAATCAGCCAGTCTTTCGCGCCCGGCTTCACCAACGGCGGCGATCTGATGCTGGCCAAGGCGTTCCAGGTGACGGCCACGAGTGTTGTTTCCAACAGCAACTCGACAGGGGCGGGTCTGACTCTGTCGACCACCCCGGCCGCGGCGCCTACGCCGGCGACCACGGTCGTAACCACGAACAGCGCGGTCAACTCGCCGGGGAGCACGAATGCGGGCACGACCCAGACCAACGGCACGGTCACGACCACAACGACTCCCGCATCGTCCGCACCTGCGGCTCCCAGCCCGACGTCCGCTCCTGCGCTCACCATCTCAGCGCCGTCGGCTCCGAGCGCCACTCCCGTCGATGCGGGCATCGCCTACCCGGTCGCGATGGCGCTTCAGCAGGAGGTGGCCGTACTCAATCAGTACTTCAGCGGGCTCACGACTGACTGGGGCAATGGCAAGATGACTCCCTATGTCGTCACCTTCCATGTCGAAGTGCTGCCCTCCTACCGCAACTTACCGTATGACACCTATATTGACTTGAGCGTCATCGCACAGGGAGAACGGCCCCGGGTGAAGGTCAAAGTGGCCTATCCCGAACCTCCCGTCCCGGTCACGCCGGAGAACGTCGGCGCCTATGCCGCGCAAGTGGAGCAATACGCGCAGGCGTGCGCCGATGCCATCAGGCAGGTCAACCAATTGGAAAAAGCGGAAGACACGGCGCCCGCTCCTGGTTTTGAGGCCTTTCAGATGACGATGAGCAACATGCTCCGCACTCGCGCCCCGGTGGCGAGCACCCAGACTGAACTGTATAAGGCCGTGAGCAGCTTTCGCCAAGCGGCGAACGGTTCGCGCCAGGCGTTAGACGATGCCAACCGCAAGCTCGCCGATGTGCAGGCTCTGACCCAGGGGCTGCTTGAACCGGAGCAGGAGGTGGGTCCCACCGGTCCCGTGGAGGTCCTGCCACTGCTGGCCACGGACAGCGTGGAGAGCCTCCAGGGGTCCTTTACCAACCAGAACGCGCTTTCGCTGGCCTTGAGCCTCCAGGCCGCCATTTCCTTCCTTCCGGTGTCGGCAAACGTCAGCAACATCCAGCAGTCGCTGGCGCAGCTCATCGGCCGCCAGTACAACAGCACCCTCATGGTAGGGCGCACCGGCCGGAACACAGTGCGCATTCGCATCGGCGCCCTCCTGACCGCAGTCGGCACCGCCCCCACCTACACCACCGGCGCGATGGGACATGACATCAGCCTCATTGTTCTCGTCCCTGCCGGGACAACTTCCCTCAGCGTGTGCACCTCGCGGATGTTCCAGGACACGGGCGAGCACGAGGCGAATCCTCCTCAGGAAACCGCTGGGGAGGCGGTGCGGGCCCTCATCGACGAATACAACCAAAGCGTGGGTTTCGATCCCAATCCGTCTCACCAGCGCAAGGATGGCGCGACAGCGGGGGATGGGTACAGCCAGTCGCTCGCGAACAGCGCCGCCGCCGTCGATGGCTTCATCACCCGAAATTACGAAGACATCGAGAAGAACTTTGCGGATGGCGATTACTCGGGCTTTTACGACCTGGTGAGAAAGGACGTGGCCAACCGCGCGTGGCTCGACGTAATCGACGCGAGCAGCCCCCACCGCTACGACAGGCTGTTCGCGACGCGGCTTTGGACAGCGGTGGCGGCGACCCGCAATCTTTCCGGCTATACGACGACCACGGTGGAGTTGGGGGGCAACAGTCCGGACAGGATCGCTCCCATCCTTCCGCTGGCGACCCCGCCGGGGACGTTCCTAGCGATCGCGAACGGGCACCTCAACGCCGCG
>DASRSH010000127.1:0-21372 GCA_035656575.1 Opitutaceae bacterium | reverse complement strand
CCTTTCCGATATCATGAAGCAGGAGCGTAAGATACACGAGATCCGGCGCTTCGGTCTCGTGGATGGCGTCGCGGTACTTGAGCGTGATGCCGTCGGCCGCGGTGAAAACCAGGTCCAGCTCGCGGATCGCATTCAGGGTGTGAATGTCAGCCGTGTAGCGGTGGTAGAGCTCATGTTGCACGAGCAGGTTGAGCGCGCCGAACTCGGGCACGTACGAACCGAGCACGCCCAGTTCATGCATCTGGCTCAGAGCCGGATAGACGGCGCCCGCCTCGCCTAGGATGGCGCGGAAGGCGACGGCCGCTTCGGGACGGTCAATGACCCTGGCGGCGAGGGCGGCGTTCGCGCGGATCAGTTCGGCGAGGCCGAAGCTGATGCCGCAGTCAAGCTGCTGGGCGTGGCGAAACACCCGGATGAGCCGGACCGGGTCGTCGGTGAATACGGACGGCGATTCGGCGGCCAATTCGCCGGCGCCCCGGCGGATGAACCCGTCCAGCCGGTGGCTGCGCTTGAAGCGGGAGGCCCGCAGGCTTTCCAGAAGCGAAAGCTTCCCCCCCAGGGGGTCCCGGCCGATGTCGGCCGCCAGGCGCCGCTCGATGAGCCGGGCGGTCCGGAAGATGGCTTGCGCGGCGCCGTAATAGTCCTGCATGAACCGCTCGACGCGCCGAAGCGGGTCTTCCTGGCGGTAGCCGAGGTCCCAGGCGACGCGCGGTTGCATGTCGAGGGACAGGATGTCCGTCGCGCGCGCGCTTTGGAAATGCAGGTCGTTGCGCACCCGAAGCAGAAAGTCGTGGGCGCGGGCGAATTCCGCCGCCTCCTCGGGGCGGACATAGTTCTGCTCGGCCAGCGCCGCGACGGTGCTGACGCCCAGCCGCACGCGGGCCATCCACATGGCGCTGTGGAAGTCGCGCAGCCCGCCGACGCCGCTCTTCACGTCCGGCTCCTGATTGAAGATCGTGTCGGCGAACTTGGCCCGGCGCTGGGCCTGGTCCTCGAGGCGCTGGGTGATGTAGTCCTTGGTCGACTCGCCTTCGTAGAACTTGCGGTAGGCCCGCTCCCAGCCGTCGAACAGCCCGGCCGAGCCGGCGACCAGGCGGGCCTCGAGCAGGGCGGTCTTGGTCAGCATGTCCTTGCGCGCCTCGACGAAGACCTGATCCACCGTCCGGGTGGAGTAGCCGACCTTGAGCCCGCAGTCCCATAGGACATAGAGGATTTCCTGGGCCAGAAACGCGGAGTACGGGTTGAGCACGGCCGGCCGCGTCTTGGCCGGGTAAAGGAACATGAAGTCGATGTCGCTCCAGGGCGAAAGCTCGCCCCGGCCGTAGCCTCCGAGCGCGGCGAGGGCCACCGCGACGACTGGCAAGTCCGGCCGGTCGTTACCCGCGGTGACGGCATAATCGAACAGCGCCCGCAGCACCGCGTCGATCGCTTCGGCGCGGCCATGCGCCACGTCCAGCCCGGAAGCCCCCTGCTCATGCCGCGCCTGAAGTTCCGCCATCCGGTCCTTGAGAAACTGCCGGCAGGCGGCCACCCGGCCGGCGATGGGGACCAGACCCGAGAAATGAAGAGTTTCCTGGCCTGCGGAAGCGAGCGTTTCGGGCATCGAGACGGGACAGGCTACTGGCGGAGCCTGGAAATGGCAATTGCTTGCTTCTTGCCTCGCCCCATGGGGGTGGGTTGTCTGGAACGTTAATGCCCGAGATAACGACCAGTTACGAACCCGCTCAGGTGGAGCAGGCCTGGTATGCCGCCTGGATGGCCGCGAACGCGTTCGCCGCTCAGCCGGCGGAGGGTCGCGAAAGCTACAGCATCGTCATTCCCCCGCCCAACGTGACGGGGGTTCTGACGATGGGGCATGTGCTGAACAACACCCTGCAGGACATCCTTATCCGGCGGGCGCGATTGGAGGGCAAGGAGGCGCTGTGGATTCCGGGGACGGACCATGCCGGGATCGCCACCCAAACCGTGGTTGAGCGCGAGTTGCGCAAGGCCAAGCAGAGCCGCCGCGACCTCGGACGGGAGAAGTTTCTGGAACGGGTCTGGGAGTGGCGCGGCGAAAAGGGCAATATCATCCTGGAGCAGCTTCGCCGCCTGGGGGCGTCATGCGACTGGAGCCGCACCCACTTCACCATGGACCCCGGTTACTCCCGGGCGGTCCTCCAGGTGTTTGTCGAGCTGTTTGGCCGCGGGCATATCTACCGCGGCAAGCGGATGGTGAACTGGTGCCCCGCCTCGCTGACGGCGCTGTCGGACGAGGAAGTGATCATGAAGGAGGTGAAGGGCGCGCTGTATCATGTCCGCTATGAGTTGACGGACGAGCCGGGCCGGTTCGTTCAGGTGGCGACGACCCGCCCGGAAACGATTCCCGGCGACGTGGCCCTGGCCGTGCACCCGCAAGACCCGCGCTACGCCGGGCTGATCGGGCGCACGGTGTGGCGCCCGATCCACCGCGCCCCGATCCCGATCATCGGGGATTCCGCGGTCGACCGCGAATTCGGTTCGGGCGCGCTCAAGATCACGCCGGCGCACGACAAGGTGGACTTCGAAATCGGCCAGCGCCACCGCCTGCCGGTGATCGACGTGCTCAATGCGGATGGGACGCTCAATGCCGAGGCCGGCCCCGAACTGGCCGGCCTGGACCGCTTCGCCGGGCGCAAGCGGGCCGCCGAGCTGCTGCGCGCGGCGGGCAGTCTCGTCCGGGAGGAGCCGTACACCAACAACGTGGGCTATTCCGAGCGCGCCGACGTTCCGATCGAGCCGCGGCTGACGTGGCAGTGGTGGCTGCGGTACCCGCGCGTGGCGGAGGCCAAGGCGGCGGTGCGCGACGGCAACATCGCCTTTTTTCCGGATCGCTGGTCAAAGGTGTATCTCCACTGGCTGGAGAATATCCAGGACTGGTGCATCAGCCGGCAGCTGTGGTGGGGGCACCGCATTCCGGTCTGGTACCGCAAGGGAATCGATCGGGACCGGCTTTCCCCCGAGGAGCTCCGGGATCCGGCCAAGGTGCATGTGTCGCTCGACGGACCGGCGGACCCGGAAAACTGGGAGCAGGAGGAGGACGTGCTCGATACCTGGGCGTCGTCGTGGCTGTGGCCGTTCGTCACCCTGGGCTGGCCCGATCCGGCGGCCATGAAGGAGCAGGGATTCGACCGTTTTTATCCGACCACGACCCTGGTCACCGGGCCGGACATCATCTTTTTCTGGGTGGCCCGGATGATCATGGCCGGGCTCGAATTCACGCGGCCGGGCGAGCCGATCGGCCGGCGCATCCCCTTCCGCAACGTCTATTTCACGGGCATCATCCGCGACGCGCAGGGCCGGAAGATGTCGAAGTCGCTCGGCAACTCACCCGATCCGCTGGACCTCATCGCCAAGTACGGGGCGGACGGGCTGCGTTTCGGCATCGTGTCGATCGCGCCGCAGGGACAGGACATTCGCTTTCAGGAGGAGCGGATCGAGGGCGGCAAGAATTTCTGCAACAAGCTGTGGAATGCGTGCCGCTTTCGGCAGATGAGCGGGCCGCCCGCGGCGGAACTGGACCCCCGCCGGTTTGACGCGGACGATCATTCGATCCTTCGCCGGCTGGTCCAGGTGAGCGAAGAATTGCAGCGCTGCTTCGGCGAATTCGAATTCAGCGCGGGTATCCAGGCCCTTTACACATTCTTCTGGAACGACTTCTGCGACTGGTATGTCGAGGTCTCGAAAGCGAAGCTGGCCGATGAGGCGACGCGGGGCAACTGCCTGGCCGTCCAGGATTTCGTTCTGCGGCAACTGCTGCTGCTGCTCCATCCTTTCATCCCCTTCATCACCGAAGAGCTGTGGAAGCAGCTCGGATTCGGCGCCGGGGCGGAGCTGCTGATGCGGGACGGGCGGGTGCAGTCGCCGGACCAGCTTGTCCAGGCCCTCAAGTCGAAAGGGGTCGAGATCGACCGCCAGGCCGCCGATTCCATCGAGGCGGTGAAGGCCTTCATGTCGCAGGCGCGGGCGCTCAAGGCCGAACGCGGCCTGGCGAGCCGGCGCGATGTGCGGTTTTTCGTGTCCGCGGATTCCGCCGCCTGGGCGAACCTGGAGGCCAACCGGACCAAGCTGCTGCGCATGGCCGGAGCGGCGGCGATCGAGCGGGGGGAGGGCGCCGAAGACATGCCGGCCGCCGTCACCCCCCTGGGCACGCTGCGGCTGGACGCCGGAGCGGCGGTCGACAAGGGCGCGGAGAAGGCCCGGTTGCTCAAGGAGCGCGAAAAGCTCGCCCAGCATGTCGCGGGCACCCGGGCGCGGCTGGAGAACCAGGCGTTCGTGAGCAAGGCTCCCCCGGCGGTGCTGGAGGGCGCCCGCAAGCAATTGTCGGATCTGCAAACCAAGCTCGCGGAGACCGACCGTCTTCTCCACAACCTGAACTAAGACAAAAATTTTATGGCCGTCTGGGAATACAAAGTCATCAGCAGCGGCAAGGGGGGCTTCGCGACCCCGGCGCTGATGGAGTCATTTCTAAATCAACTGGGCAAGGAAGAGTGGGAGATCATTCATTTCCACACTCCGCCCGACAATCCGCTGGCGTTCCAGGGTCTGGCGCGGCGGACCACGCAGCGCGACTGGACGCTGGAGGATGCGGCGGCCGCGGCCGCGCGCGCCGAAGCGGAGAAGCTGCGCGCCGAATTCGAGGCGAAGTTTCGCGGCGCGGGCGCGTCGGGGGCCGAGGAGCGCCCCGAGTCGCTGGCCGAGCAGAAGGCCGAATCCGACGATGGCCTGCGCAGGCTGCGCGACACCGAGCACGATCGGGACGCCGATGCGGATGAGGACGAGGGCGCGGCCACCGCGGCGGCGGAGCCGGACGAATGGGATCAGCTCGCCAAGGAAGAGGAGCTGCCGACGTTTTTCGAGGCGATCCAGCCCCTGATGCGGCGCAATCCGCGCGGCGCGGGAATGTCCGTGGGCGTGGACCACCTGGCCAAGAAGTGGGGGATGTCCGAGGACGACCTCATGGGCGCCCTGAAGGAATGCGGCTTCGTCATTCCGGAGGACGAGGACGACAAGCCCGTGTACATCGAGTACGACGGCGATCTCTTTTGGGTGAACGTCAACCGCCGGGGCGAATACTGGGTCAACACCAAGGAAAAGCCGCGGGCGATCTTCAAGGCGGCCAAGGGCAATCCCGTCGCCGCCGAGACGCCTCCGGAAGCCGCGGTCGAAGCGGCGCCGGCGGCCGAGCCGGCGGAGGCCGGCGAAAGCGCCCGGCCGGAGCGAGCGCCGGCGCGGCCCGAGCGGAAGCGGGGGCTGCCCGAGGGAACGGCGCTGCTCGAGCGCCTGCGGCCGCTCATGCGCCGGGACCGGGGGCAGGGACTTTCGGGCAGCGTGGGGTTTCTCTGCCGCGCCCTCAAATGCAAGGATGCCGAACTGATCGAGGCCTTCGCCGCCCTGGGGCTCACCCTGCCGGGAGCCGACGGATCGCCGGCGGGCGAGCTGAATTTCGGCGATCACATCTGGTCGCTGGACAAGGATCAGCGCGGCGGGATCTGGATCCATGGCCGGAAGGAACATGCGGCGCCGGCGCCCGCGGCCGAAGGGACCTCGGGGCCCGCCGCGACAGACGCCATGACGGGCCAGGGCGGGGAATTGTCGGGCGGCGCGGCGCCGGAGTCGGCGCCCGGCGCGGCCGCAACGGAAGCGGCGATCGCCTTGTCGAGCGAGGCGCCGGCGATTCCGGCGGCGGAGCTGGCGGAGAAGCATGAGGAGGAAGCCTCCCAGGCGGCGACCGAACTCGTCGCCATCCTTCGGCCGCTGCTCAAGGAAACGCGCACCGGCGTGCTGGCCGGGGAAGTTGGCGCGCTTGCGGGCGCAGCCGGGCGATCGGCCGAGGATCTGCTGAACGCCCTGGTCGGACTCGGCCTGAGAATTCCGGAAAAGGCGCGCGAAAGGGCGGCCACGATCGAGGTGGCGGGCGAGTCGGTTTCGTTGACGCGCAACGCCAAGGACGAGGTCTGGCTGAACGTGAAGGCGGCCGGCGAGCGGCGGCCGCGGCGCGCCCGGCGGGGTCCGGCCAATGAGCCGGGAGAGGAGCCCGCGGCGGAAGTGGCGGGCGACTCAGCGGGCGCGGAGTAGCAGCCGCGCGGTGAGCGCGGCCTGGGCAAAGGCCCCGCTGCCGCTGCCGTCGGTGTCGAGGGTGACCGCGACCACGGTCGCGCCCGCGACGCGCTCCATGCCGTCTGCGAGAGCGACCATGCGCTCCCACGCGCCCCGCCCCAGATCGCGCGCGCCGAAGACGTAGTCGCGGGCGACGACCCCCGGCGCGACGGGGACAGCGTCCCCGGCCGTGATCCTCCACTCGCCTTGGAGCGGACGCAGCCGAAGCTGGATCTGTCCGGCCGTCGGCAGCCGCGCGATGGCGTCCTGAGTGTTGGCGGCCTCGGGAAGGGGCGGCGGAGCCAGAAGAAAGGTCCAGGTCTCTTCGGGCGGCGCGTCCGGCGCACGGGACGCGCTGCCGGCGAGGCCCACTCCGGCCGCTTGCAACGCCGCGGTGAAGTCCGCGGGGAATCGGGGAGCCCGCGCGGCGTCCGGGGCCGCGGTGAGGACGTGATAGGACAGGCGCACGCTGTCGGCGCGCGCCGCGAACCGGTCGACGACGATGGCGGCGGTGGCCGCCGAAGAGAGAGAGAGCAGCAGCTCGTGAACCGGCCGCCGCGGCGGGTTGAGCTCGCGCCGCAGCTTTTCCTGCGCCTCGGCCGATTGCCGTCGCCTCAGCCCCGCTGCGGCCTGGGCGGCCTCCAATTCGTGTTCGGCTTCGTCGGCGGCGGTGCGCTGCGTGCGCCAGGCCTCCGCTTGAACGTGCCAGGCGGCGGCGCCGATCGCGGCGAGGGCGAGCGCGGCAATGCCCGCCAGCGCGGCTCGTCGTGGCAGCCGCGGAAAGGCCCACCGCCCGCGCGGCAGCAGGGTCGCGGACGTTTCCGCCCGGGACATCCGCTCCGCCAGCTCGTTGTCCGGCAGCTCGGCCACGGGCTCGGTCCAGATCCCGGCCCCCGTGAGCCGAGTGCCTATCCCGCGCGCCGCGGCGCAGAAACGCCGCAGCGCGTCCGGATCGGCGGACGGAACCAGCAGCCGGCCCACGCCCTCCTCGGGAAACTCCGCGGGCCACAGCTCTTTCAGCCGGGCCGCCGGATCCTCGGCCGGCTCCAATTTCAGCCGCAGCAGCCGTCCGTCCGACCCCAGCAGCGCCAACTCCGGGGGTGACCAGGCGACGATCAGGGGCTCGGCTTGCATGGGCCCGTTCAGATGCTGCTCAGGTAATAATACACGTCCACAAAGCCGGAGGCGGTGGCATCCTTGGCGTAGACGACGGGCCCCGTCGATTGGTCGAGCGCTGCCGGCGCGGCCGAGGAGTTGGCCACTTGGGCGATTCCGTCCACATCCAGCGCCAGCTGATAGGCGTCCGAATCCGGCACGGTCTTGATGATCAGATAAGCGACGCGTGTTCCGCTGGGGATGAGATTGCCGGTGGCGCCCAGATTGAAAGCGCACGCGGCCGAGCCGGCCGTCTGACCGGTGACGCCGGGATTGCTGATGCCGTCGCTGACCGCGCATTCGGCGCGGCTGACATTGGCGTAGCTGAGAGTGGGGGCCGCAGTGCCGGTGAAGGAGGTGCTGGCTGGCGCCCACTGGAATCCATTGGCGGCGCCGCTCGCCAGCACATTTTGCACGCCCATGCGCAGGCTTATGGGCCGGTCCAGGATCCCTTCCGCCAGGAGGACATTGTCCAAGGTGGCGGCGGCGCCGACCGCAGCGGCGGTGGGCGTGCCGGAGCCGGTATACTCCGAGGTCAGCACGGCCGACGTGCCTTCGGTCACGGGCAACGTGCCCGTCGACCCCGGCTTGCTGAGAAATTGCACCAGCCCGGAGCGGATCACCGCCGCGGTGCCTTCGGCATTGCGCACGCGCGAATTCTGCAGGACGCGCGCCACCGCGGGCACGCCGATTGCGATGATGGCGGCGATGACGGCCAGCACGGCCAGCATCTCAATCAGGGTGAAGGCGGCCGCTGTCGCGCCGCGGGTACGGGGAGTCTGCGCAGGATAGGTCGTCAAGGTCATGGCCGCGATAATAGCAAGCGACCGACGCGAATCCGCAGGCCGGTTGACTTTCAGTCCGCTCCGCGGGCCGACATTCCGGCCGGATCCGTCACCGCGCAGACCTCCTCCATGGTGGTGAAGCCGCGGGCGGCGGCACGAATGCCGTCTTCGAACAGACTGGGGAAGCCGCTGTCGCGCGCGGCCTGTTCGAGCTCCGACAGGGGAGCCCGCCGCGCAATGCGGCCTTCCAGGCCGGCGCACGGGACGACTTCGAGAATGGCGACGCGGCCCTGAAAGCCGCGTCCGTGACAGCGGGTGCAACCGGTCCCGATTTGCGCCGTCACGAAAGCGGCGGTTGCGCCGATCGCTTCGGGCGCCTGGCGCCGCCAATATTCCGAGCGCGGGTGGGGCTGGCAGCATTCCGGACATGGCCGGCGCACCAGGCGCTGGGCGACGACGGCGCGCAGCGCCGAGGCCAGCAGCGACGGATCGAGGCCCATTTCGGCCAGCCGAGGCACCGCGCCCAGGGCGCTGTTGGTGTGCAGCGTGCTCAGGCACAGGCGGCCCGCCAACGCGGCCCGCAACGTGATGTCTGCGGTCGCCCGGTCCCGCGTTTCGCCGACGAGCAGGACGTCGGGGTCGTGCCGCAGCACGGAGCGAAGCAGCTCGGCGAATCCGCGCCCGATGCGCTCATCGACCTCGATCTGGAGCAGGCAGCGCGGATTGCGGAGCTCCACCGGCTCCTCCAGTGTAATGATCTTCACTGCGTCCAGGCGGCGCCCGGGCAAATCCGCGAGCAGGGAGTGCAGCAGGGTCGTTTTTCCCGAGCCGGTGGGACCGGTGACAAAGATGAGGCCGTGGGGAGCGGCCAGCAGCCGGCCCAGGCTCGCGCGGACCGCGGGGCTCAGGTCGAGCTCGTGCCAAGGCCGGATGCGAGCCTCGTCCGCGAGCAGCCGGACCACGATCGACTCGCCGTTCACGGCGGGGAGGCAGGAGAAGCGCAGCGAGCACGGGCGGGTGCCGCCCAGAATGCCGCGTCCATCCTGCGGCAGGCGGCGTTCCGCGATGTCCATCCGGCCGGCCAGCTTGGCGGCCTGGATGAAGCTGTCGCGATGACGTTCTTCGATCTCCCCGCGGGCGACCATGCGCCCGTCGATGCGCCAGCGAATGGCCAGGCTCCTTTCTCTCGGCTCGAAGTGCACGTCCGTGGCGCCTTCGGCCACCGCCTCGCGCAATACCGCCTCGAAGCGCTGCAGCGGCAGGAAGCGGGGGGTCACGGCTGGCACTCGGCCGTGAGAAAGATGACCAGTTCCGTGCGCGTGCGCGCGCTCGCGTGGCTGCCAAAGAGCGCCCCCACCACGGGCAGGCTGCCCAGTCCCGGGATCGAGCGCGTGTCGGTGTCGGTTTCGTCGTGGATGAGGCCTCCGATGACGACTGCTTCTCCCGGGCGCAGCCGGGCCAGGGTGGAGAGCGCCTTGATGTCCATGCGGGGCGCCGTCTGCTGCTGGTCCGGCGACGTGTCCACCCCGATCAGCTGCGTCACGGCGGGAAGGATGTCGACGGTGACGGTGCCATCGCTGTTGACCTCGGGCGTGACGTAAAGAACCGTGCCGATCGTGATCGCGTTTTGACTGTAGTTGTTCTGCGTGGACGCGAACGGCACCGACGTGCCGGGCTGGCTGAGCGTCGTGGAGTTGGCGAGGGAGAAGAACGTCTGCTCCGTGCCCACCTTCACGAACGCGGTTTGGTTGCTCAGGGTGAGCACGGAAGGATTCGAGACTGAATGGACCTGGCCCTGCTCCGACAGGGCCTGGACGACGGCGGCGATCTTGCCCGCGGCGATCGTGCCGGTGAACGTCGCGGCCGGAAGGGTCGTTCCATTCAGGTTTGCGATGGCGGTATTGGTGGAAAAACCGCCCAGGCTGAGTCCGCCTGCTTTGGTCGCGGCTTGGGACCAGTCGACGCCCAATTGCCCGGATTGAGTCAGGTCGACCTCGAGGACCTTGGCCGTGATGCGCACCTGGCGGGAGATGCGGTCGTTCAGGAGTCGCAGGAACGCCCGGTAGCCCTCCTGGCGGTCCGGCGGCGCCGTCACGAGCACCAGGCCGGCCAGCCGATTGACCGCCACCCGCTCGCCCGGCTGGGCCAAGGCCGCCAGTTCCGCCTGGAGGTCGGACCAGAAGGTCCCCGGGTTCTGCTGCTGCAACGAGAGATTGGTCTGGTCGGTCTGGTTGGGCAGGCCCGAAGCCGCCAACGCCGCCGCGGCTCCAGCCGTCCCGGCGGTCGAGGCGGCGGCTGACGTCGTTCCGGATTGGGCGGTGAGCACCACGGTGCTCGACCCCTGCGCCGATCGGGTCATCTGCGGATAGTCGATGGGATAGAACCGGAGCACATTGCGGCGCAGAACAATGATGCGGCCATCGCGCTCCCAATACGCGCCCTGGGTCCGGGCGAGCGCGGTGATCAGGTCGCGCACGCGACCGCCGGACACGGTCAGGGTGACCGGGGACGCGAGGCCGGGTTCGAGGTCAAACGTGAGGCCATAAATGCGGCCCACCGTCTGGAAGGCCGCATCGGCCGCCAGATGGACGGCGCGGAACGAATCGACGGGGACATCCAACGAGTCCAGGGCCGCCAGCGGCGGTGCCAGGAGCAGGAAAAGAAGAGGGATGAATCTCATGGCGCACGGAGAAAATCGTTGGGCTGAAGAGCGGCCTGGCGCGCTTCGGTGCGCGTGATCGCGCCGCGCCGGCAGAGCGCCTCGAGCGATTGATCCATGGTCACCATGCCATGGGCGTGCCCGGTGCTGATCTCGTTGGCCAAAAGCGCGCTGCGGCGCTCGGGATCCGCGATCAGCCGGCGGATGCCCGGGGTCGTGATCAGGAGTTCGTAGGCCGCAACCGGTTTCCCGGCGGCGCCCCGCACCAGCTGCTGCGCGAGCACGGCCACCAGCTGCTGCGCCAGCTGCGCGCGAATCTCCGCCGCTTGGCCGGCATCGAACGCTCCCGTGATGCGGGCGACGGCGTCCGGCGCGGAGGCGGCGTGGAGTGTGGCGAGCACGAGGTGCCCGGTTTCCGCCGCTGAAAGCGCGGCGCTCATGGTCTCCCGGTCGCGCATTTCACCGACCAGCAGAATGTCCGGATCGGCCCGCAGGGCTCCGTGCAGAGCTTCGGAAAAGCTCGTGAAGTCGGAGCCCAGCTCGAGCTGGCGAATGACGGCGCGCCCCGGCGGGTGGCGGAATTCGATCGGGTCTTCCAGGGTGACGATGACGGCGGCCCGCTCCTGGTTGAGCCGGTGAATCGCCGCCGCCAGCGTGGTGGACTTGCCCGATCCGGTCGGGCCGCTGACCAGGATCAGGCCGCGGCGGGCGCAGAGCGCCGATCGCGCGAAGGCCGGGGGAACGCCCAATGCGGCCAGGTCCGGCGGCTCGCTCGCCAGGCGGCGCAGCGCAAAGCAGTAGCGCCCGCCGTAGGCGGTATAGGAATGAAAGCGAAAGACCTGGCCGGCGCAGGCAAACGAGGCATCGTGCCCCGGCCGAGGGGCCGCGTCGCCGCCCACGGCCTGGGCGGCGAGCCCCCGGACGACCGCTTCCGAAAGAGCCTCGCTGTCGCCCGCGACGATCATGCGGCCGTCAACCCGCGTGGACAAGGGCGAGCCCGCGCAGAACTGCCAGTCGCTGGCTCCCGCGGTGATCCCGGGCCCGAGCGCGTCCTCCAGCCGGCTGTTCGCGTCGACATTCACGGGGCGATAATAACAATGGCGGGATGAATCATCGCGTGACGCTGCTCGCCGGCGCTCTGCTCACCGGAACAGGAGTGGCGGCCGGGGCCCTGGGGGCGCATGGCCGGCTCAACGCCCTGCTGACCGAGCGCGGCATGCTCCACGCGTGGGAGACGGGGACGCATTACCAGCAGCTTCACGGCGTCGCCTTGCTGGCGCTCGCGGGCTGGCTGCGGGCGGGGCCGGGCGATGCGGCGACGCGGCCGGCGATGCGAGCCGCCTGGTGCTGGATCATTGGGGCCATGCTCTTTTCGGGCTCTCTCTATTTGCTCGCGGCGGGCGCTCCGGCCTGGGTGGGGCCGATCACGCCGATCGGCGGCGTCGGGCTGCTGGCCGGCTGGGCCTACCTGATCGTGGCCGCTTTCGCCGCCAAGGGCGACTGAACGCGATGGCGCAGGCTTTTCCTGTCAGTCCGGAGCTGCGCGCGATGCTGGAGGCCGTGCGGCGGGTGGGAAGGCCGCGGCTGGTGGGCGGCGGGGTGCGCGACTGGCTGCTGGGCCTGCCGCCAAAGGACGTCGATGTGGAGGTGGGCGGCGTCGATTTTGCGACGCTGCAAGATAGCCTGTCCCCCTTCGGCGCGACCGATGTCGTGGGGCGAAGCTTCGGGGTCGTGAAGGTGAGGGCGGGGGGCCGGGAGTACGACTTCAGCCTGCCCCGGCGCGAGTCCAAGACGGGGAAGGGGCACCGGGGGTTTGTCGTGGCGCCGGACCCGACGTTGGACGACGCGGCGGCGGCGGCGCGAAGGGATTTCACCGTCAATGCGATCGCCTATGATCCATTCGAGCAGCGGCTGATCGATCCGTTCAACGGGCAGGCGGACCTGAAGGCGCGTGTCCTTCGCCATACCAGCCCGGCGTTTGTCGAGGACCCGCTGCGCGTGCTGCGGGCCTTTCAGCTCGCGGCGCGATTTGATTTCACGCTGGCGCCGGAAACGGCCGCGCTGTGCCGGAGCATCATCGCCACGTATGCGGAACTCCCGATTGAGCGCATCTGGGGGGAGTGGGACAAGTGGGCCGTCAAGTCGGTCCGGCCGTCGCGGGGCCTCGAAGTCCTCGAGCAGACGGGCTGGATCGCGCACTTCCCCGAAATCGCGGCCCTGCGCGGCACCGAGCAGGAGCCCGAGTGGCATCCGGAAGGGGATGTGTTCATCCATACGTGCCATTGCCTGGATGCGTCGGCGGCGCTCCCCGAGTGGAAGCAAAGCGCGGACGCGCGCCGGCGCCTGATCCTGCTTGCGGTCCTGGCCCATGACTTCGGCAAGCCCGCGACGACGGTGCGGGCGATGCGGCGCGGTGTCCTGCGCTGGACCAGCCCGGGCCACGAATCCGCGGGCGGGCCCATCGCTGAAGCGTTCCTGCGGCGGATTGGCGCTCCGCTGGAATTGGACGCGCCGGTCCGGGCGCTGGTGGTGCACCACCTGGCCCATCATCATGGTCAGGCCGGCGGCTTCTCCGATTCGCAGGTGCGGCGGCTGGCGCGCAAGCTGTCCCCCGCCACCATCGATGACCTGGCCCTGGTGATGCGGGCCGACACGCTGGGGCGGCCGCCGCTGGATGCCCGGGAATCGCTCGAGCTGGTCGACCGGCTGGTGGCGCGGGCGCACGAGCTGGCTCTGCGGCAGGAGGCGCCGAAACCCATCCTGGGAGGGCGCCACCTGATCGAACTGGGCTGGAAGCCCGGCCGGAGCTTCAAGGCGGTGCTGGAGCAGGCGTTCGAGGCGCAGCTGGATGGTGCTTTTGGCGACGAGGCAGGTGGGCGCGAATGGCTGCGGGTCCATGCGGGCGAGCCCCGGTAGGACAAACGCCGACATTTAAGATTGGTATTAATTGCTACCAAATAGCAGTTAATAGGAAGGCCCTGGGTGAAGGTGCCATGCCCCAACCCTTTCTTCTGGCGAAGGCTGCTATCCTATACTCTATGCGGGCATCATGGTTCGATTAGTGCAAATCAATGTCCTCGCGATCGGGAGCCTCACCCTGGGCCTTTGGGGAATGCCTCGGGCGGGAGCGGCGGTGACGGGGTCGGTCGTGCTGACGGACAGCTTCACGCAGGTCGCGAGCGAGTCGGCGCCTGTGGATGCACGCATGGCCCGCGTGGCGCGGCGGGACTTGGCCGCTGAAGAGCAAAGCCAGGTCATCGACTTCGAGATTCCCCTGAAGCTGCGCAATTTCGCGGACCTGGAAACCCGCGTCGCGAGCGGGGAGATCGTTTCGGCCGATGAAATGTCCGCCAGGTACCTGCCCCAGCCCGGCGATTATGCGCGGACGGCCGCGTGGCTTCAATCCCAGGGCATCGCAGTGGACGACGATCCGTCCGGCGAAACGGTCTTCGGCCATGGCACCGTGGCCCAGCTCGAGGCGGTTTTCGGCACGAAATTCGCGCGGGTCCAGTTTCGGGGCGAGGAGACCACCTCCGCCATCGTGGCTCCCTCGGTTCCGGCCGAGCTGGCCGATGTGATCATCGGCGTCAACGGACTGCAGCCGCACATTCATCTGGGCCGCCATTCGGTCCTGGTCTCGCCCGAATCGGCCACGGGAAACTCCCCGCCCTATTATCCGTCCCAAATTGCCCAGGCCTATGGCGCCGCGAGCCTCTCCGAGACCGGCTCCGGCCAGGTGATCGCGATCGTGGGCGAAACGACTCCGGCCGCCTCCGACCTCACCACCTTTTGGTCCGACGCGGGCATCAGCCAGACCTTGTCCCGTGTGACCACGATCCAGATCGCCAGTGGAACGCTCCCGGCTTCGTCGAGCAACGCCGGCATGGAAGCGACCCTGGATGTCGAGTGGGCCAGCGCGCTCGCGCCCGCGGCGCAGGTGCGCGTCTATGCGACCGTGGACGCGAACCTGGTCCATTTTGACCAGGCTTACGCCCGCATCCTTTCCGATCAGGCTTCGAACCCGGGGCTGCACCAGGTCTCGATCAGCTATGGCGCTCCGGAGAGCGGCGACTCGGCCAGCCAGGTCGAGACCGATCACCAGTATTTCACGCAATTGGCCGCGGCCGGGATCACGGTCTTCGCGTCCGCCGGCGACGGCGGTTCCAATCCCGATCCGAACAGCGGCAGCTACAGCGCGTCCGCGCCGCTGTCGGTCGAGTCTCCGGCGAGCGATCCGGATGTGACCGGATGCGGAGGCACCGCGCTCACGCTCTCCCGGAGCACCGGCGCGATCGCCTCGGAAACGGCGTGGAGCGACGGCGGCGGCGGAGCGAGTATCTATTTTGGCAAGCCCTCCTGGCAGGTGGGAACCGGCATCTCGGGGTCCGCGCGCCTCGTGCCCGACGTCGCGTCGGCGGCCGATCCGAGCACCGGCGGGTTTGTGGTCTGGAACGGAAGCACGGCGATCGTCGGGGGCACGAGCTGGAGCGCGCCGACGTGGGCAGGGTTCTGCGCCCTCATCAACCAGGGCCGCCTCGCCGCGGGCCAGGCGGCGGTCGGCCTCTTCAACGCTAAGCTCTACCCGCTGCTGCTCAGCACCAGCTTTCAGGACGTCACGTCCGGTTCCAACGGGGCCTATGCGGCGGGCGTGGGCTACGACGAGTGCACGGGCATGGGCAGTCCCAATGTGGCGACGCTTCTGACCGCCCTGGGCGGCGAAGCCGGGACTTCCGGCGGATCGGGCGGGTCATCGTCGAGCGGCGGAACCTCGTCGGGTTCGGGCGGCACCGGCAGCTCGGGCTCGACCTCCCCGGCGGTGTCCCCTCCGGTGATCACGTCGAATCCGGACAGCCAGACGGTGGCCTACGGGGCCACGGCGAACTTTTCGGTGACGGCCGCAGGCTCCTCGCCGCTGGCGTATCAATGGTATTTCAATGGGTCGGCCATCGCCGGCGCCACGGCGTCGACCGTGGAAGTGGCCGGCGCCGGGCCCGCCAACGCCGGCAGCTATCAGGTCGTGGTGACGAACCCGGCGGGCAGCGCCACGTCCGCGGCCGCTTCGCTGAATATCAGCCTGGCACCCGCGTTCACCGACGCTCCGTCCAGCCAAACGGTGGCGGACGGCGCCACGGCGACCTTCAATGCCGGCGCTGCAGGGGTGAACCTCTCCTACCAATGGCAGTTTGAGGGCGCCGCGATCGCGGGCGCCAATGGGCCCGCGCTGACCCTGCCCAGCGTCGCCACCACGCAGGCGGGAACGTACGCCCTCGTCGTCAGCAACGCGTACGGCAGCGTCACCGATACCTTCAGCCTGGCCGTGCAGGTGGGGTCCCGGCTGGTGAACATCTCCAGCCGCGCCGGCGTCGATGCCGCCGATCCGCTGATCGCCGGTTTCGTCATCCAGGGCGGGGGCGCCAAGAACGTCCTGCTGCGGGCCGTCGGCCCCGGGTTGGCGGCTTATGGGGTCTCGTCTCCGCTCGCGGCGCCGGACCTGACCTTGTACAGCGCTTCAGGTTCGTCCCTGGTCAATGCCGGGCCCTGGAGCGGCTCGGCCGCGCTGTCCGCGTTGTTCTCCCAGGTCGGAGCGTTTCCCCTGGCCGTGGGCTCGGCGGACGCGGCGATCGAGGAGCGCCTCGCGCCGGCATCGTATTCCATCGGCGTCACCGGCAACGGCGGCTCGGGGGTCGCCCTGGCCGAGATCTATGACGCCGATTCACTTTCGGCTTCGGCGCAGATGGTGAACATCTCGTCCCGCGCCTATGTCGGCACGGGCCAGAACGCGCTGTCGGCGGGCTTCGTGATTTCGGGCACCACCTCGCAGACAGTGCTGATCCGAGGCGTCGGCCCGGGCCTGGCCCAATTTGGGATTGGGAACGTCCTCACCGCGCCCCAGGTCGTCGTCTTCAACGGCGGCGGAACGCAGATCGCGAGCGCAAGCGCCGGCTGGTCCAGTTCGCTCGCGGCGGTTTTCGCGCAAGTGGGGGCGTTCTCGTTCGCCTCCGGCTCGAATGACGTCGCGGTCGTGCTCAACCTCGCGCCCGGTTCCTACACCGTCCAGCTCACGGGCGCAAACGGCGGGACCGGCACGGGGATGGTCGAGGTCTATAACGTGCCGTGATCCCAATATTGCGCGAAAACGGATCGCGATCGGCGCAGCAGCGCGAGCACTGACCGAAACCGCCCGCGGCGGCCTCACCGCCCATCGCTGGAAGATTTCAGCCGAGCATCGCCCGGCCGCTCCCCCCGAGATTGAGGCAATTTTCGCGCGATACCGGAGTCAGGAGGGCGGAATCTTTCCCGGATCGGGGATGGTCTTCTGGGAGGTGAAGGGCGAGGCGGGCAGTCCCGCGGCGTTGTAGACGTTCGCCGGGGGCGAATTGGCCCAGGCGTAGCGCACTTCGGCGGGATGAGGCACCTCGGGACTCGAGACGACGATGGTGTCGCCCTCGATGGCCGCGGTCGCCGGCACGAACCGTCCGTCCGCTCCGGCGATTTCGAAGGCGGCCGGCGGACCGCCGCGGGAAGTGAGCCCTTCGGCATGGTCGAACCACACGTGGATCCGGCCGTCCTCGACGTCGAATTGCCGGAAGTTCGGCCCGGAATACTCGATGGGCTCGTGGTAGGCCAGGGCGCGCGCGGCCAGCGCCAGCCGGTGCCCCACATCCTGCTTGTCGGCGGGATGAATGTTCTCCGGATTTCCGATGTCGATGGCGACCGCCATGCCCGTGTTCGCCAGTTGCAGGGTGCGGCGCTGCGCCTCGCGGACGACCGGCCAGCCGTCGCCCGGGCCCCGGCCATAGCTGGCGATCTGGACGAACAGGAACGGGAAGTCGCCTTCCCGCCATTGGGCGCGCCAATCGCGGATCAGCGTGGGAAAGATGCGCTCATACATCGCCGCCGTCTGCGGAGAGGCGTTGCTTTCCCCCTGGTACCAGATCACTCCGGTGATCGCATACGGCAGGGCGGGGGCGATCATGCCATTGAAAAGCCAGCTCGGCGCCCACGAGTCCAGGTCCGGATGCCACGGATGATGCGGCGCCGGGCGGCCCGCCGCGCGCGCAGCCGCGTCCTCCCGCTGTTCTTTCGCCCGCAGCCGCGGAAAGTCCGTATAGTCGTCGGAAAGATGGGCCCAGGTGGCGAACACCGGCATGAGCGACGCATCGGCGCCCAGCGCGTCCATGCTGATCCAGGCTTCCGCGGGCGTGCCGCCCCACGAGCAGTCGATGATGCCGATGGCCACGTGTTCGCGCGCCGCCAGTTCGCGCGCAAAGAAATAGGCGGCGGCCGAAAACGTGGCCGCGGTCTGGGGCGTGCAGGGAGTCCAGGATGCCGGCTGGTCGCGCTGCGGATAGGGCCGGGCGATGTCGGGAATATGCAGCAGCCGGAGGTCCGGGTGGTTGGCGTCGCGGATTTCCTGCTCGCCGTTCGTGACCACGGCGCTGCCCGGAAAGCCCATGAGCGGCAGCTGCATGTTCGATTGGCCGGAGGCAAACCACACGTCCCCGATGAGCACGTCCTGGAGCGTCACGGTATTGCGGCCCGCGATCGTGATCGCATAAGGGCCGCCGGCCGGCCGCGGGGACAGGTACAGGCTCCAGCGGCCCAGATCGTCGGCCTTTCCCGAGGCGGAGGCATCGGCCAGCGTGGCGGTGACCGCTTCGCCGGGATCCGCCCAGCCCCAAAGGTGAATGGGCCGGTCGCGTTGCAGCACCATGTGGCTGCTGAGGATGTTCGGCAGCGTCACGTCGGCTTGGGCGGCGCCCACGGCCAGGGAGGAAAAGGCAAGAAGGACGCGGAGGAGGGGTTTCACGGCCATGCCGAACTGGTTGGACCCAGGGCGCGTGGGACGCAAGCCCGGCAGTCGTTGAAGCTTGCGCCGAAACCCGGCCCGGGCTGCCCTGGACTCTCAGCGTGATCTGCGCGTTTCAATGGGATTTGGCGCGGCAGGCCGAACGCCTGTCCTGGCTGCTGCGGCAGCTTCCCCGCTACGCGGACTGGGGTTATCGCGAGGTGTACCTGCATCTGGAGGATGCCGTCGAATATCCCAGCGTGCCGGGCGTCGCGCGTCCGGGGGCGTACCGGCTCCGGGACCTGGGCCGGCTGGCCGACGCGGCCGGCAAGGTGGGGATCGGGGTCGTGCCCATCGTGAATCTCCTGGGCCATACCCAGTATCTGATCCGGGTGCCCGCATTGCGGGAGCTGAACGAACGGCGGGGACCCGACGGCCGGCCGATGGAGCGCGGGCAGGTGTGCCCGGCGCTGCCGCGCACCTGGGAAGTCGCGGACCTCCTGCTGCGCGACATGGAGCCATTCTGCACCGCCGGGAAAGTCCACGTGGGCTTGGACGAGTCCTATGACCTGGGGCAGCATCCCCTGAGCCGGGCCGAGATCCAGGAGGTGGGCTTGGGCGGGCACTTTGGCCGCTACGTCCAGCGGCTGCACGGACTTTGCGCCGCCCGTGGCCTCCGGATGGGCCTGTGGGCCGACATGCTCGCGCTGCTGCCGGAAGCGGTGACGTGGGTGCCGCGCGGCGTGACGGCCTACGACTGGTATTATTATCCGTTTCGGCAGCGCCCGGCGGCCGAACTGCACAACTTCGCGGAGTACGATCTGATCCCCGCGCTGCGCGCGCAGGGGGTGGACTATTGGGGCTGCCCGATGAGCGGACCGTTCCGGCATGAGCCGCTGCCGACCTTCGCCGACCGCCTGGAGAATATTCGCGCGTGGTGGAAGCGGTGCTCGCGCGTGGGCGCGGAAGGCATGTTGGTCACCCAGTGGGAGGCGAGCCGGGTGTCCGCGCCCGTCGTGCAGGCGGTCGACGCCGCCGCCGCGAGCCTCTGGCTGGGGACGGACCCGTCGCCGGCGGCGATGCTGGCCGACGGCTGCCGGCGCGTCTTTGGGGTGGGGCGTTCCCTGGCCGGGCGGATGGCGCAAGCGGCGCTCGCCGCGGATGCGTGGCCCCACGCGGGATACTTTCGCTGGGAGCTGAATGATCGGTGGGAGTACGGCGCGCGGGGCGATGGCGCGCAGCGGGAAAGGGAGCGCAGATTCTTCGATCGGCTCGAGCGGCGGACCCAGCGCATGCCCGAACCGCTGGCGGCCTCGATCCGGTTTCGGGCCTACCTCGCCCGGCGGGACGCATGGGTCACCGCGTATGGGGCCGCCTCCGCCAGAAAGCGTGTGGCGCTCGCCGGGAAGTCGCGGCGCCTGCGCGAGGCGATCACGGCCGGCGCCGCCGCCGCCCAGGCGATGTGGCGGCCGAGTCGAAGCGGCCGAAGTCCGGTTGCGGCTGCCGTGCGCGCGGACGCGAAGCGGCTGGCGGCCTTGGTCCGCGGGCCGGCCGCGGCCGTCTTCCGCTTCCGGGTGCACAACTTCGCGCCGGCGATGCAGCAGGTGGTCGTGGAGGCGGAGCGGTGGGAAGCGGGGCAGGAGGTCTGGTCCGTTCTGCGCGCGCGCGCGACCATGGAATTCACCCGGCGGGGCGCCACGCCGCGGGCCGCGACGCTGGTCCGGCCCCTGGCCGTCCCGCTTCCGCTGCCCCTGCCGTCCCGCCTGCGGCTGGCCGTGCGGGGCGTGGGCGAGGTGAAGGTGTCGCGGTGCGAAGTCCTCGTCGATGGGCGCGTGGTTCGCGTGGGGCCCCGGAGGCCGGTGCGCCTGGGAAGCCCGGCTCCGAAGCGGGGGTTTCCGCCGGTGGATTGGTCGCGCAACCTGGGAGCCACGCAGGTCATCCCGGTGCCGGCGGGGAAAGACCCCTCCAAGGCTCTCGCTTGAACATCTCCGCATTCCCGATACGCTAGGCCTAATGCGCGGAATCATTTGGGCCCTCGTGCTGGCTGCCGCAGCCCTAACGCCTGGGTTGCAGGCGGATGTGCCGTCGACTCCTCCGGCGGTCGAGGATGGCTACCTCACGCTGGGATTCGACCGGCTTTCGGCCTTCAAGTATGTCGCGCCCACCGATCCGGTTGCCGATGGCGCGACACCTCCGGCCAGCGACAACGCGCAGATTCCGGCCAGCGTCAAGGCCTGGAATGGAAAGAAGGCGATGATCACGGGCTTCATGCTGCCCACGAAGCTGGAGAACGGGAAAGCGGTGGAGTTCCTGATCATGGCCAATCAGATGGCCTGCTGCTATGGCACCGTGCCGAACATGAACGACTGGGTGGTCGTCCGCATGCCGGCCGGGGTGCCGGTCGTTCAGGACGTGCCCATCTCGTTCTACGGCGTCCTCAAGGTGGGCGCCATGTACCAGAACGGCTACCTGACCGGAATCTACGAGATGGACGCCGACCGCGAGGGCGAGATCAAGGACTGACCCGGCCGGGCCCCCGGCTAGCGCGTGATATCAGCCTGGGTCAACACCTTGAAACCGCGGTTACCCAGGGATTGCGCCGCTACGTCGGAGTCCTCCGCATTGATCACCAGGGCGCTTTTTCCCATGGGCCGCTTGATGAAGCTGTACACGTAATGGACGTTGATTTCGGCCTCGAGCAGGGCGCAAAGAATGCCTTTGAGTTCCGACTCGTCGGAGATCTCGACGACCAGCACGGTGGACTCGGTGTAAGGAAAATCGTTGTTGACCATGAGTTCGCGCGCCTTGTCCGGATCGTCGACGACCATCCGGACGATCGCGCTGTCCGTGGTGTCCAGCACGGTGAT
>DASRSH010000126.1:0-3321 GCA_035656575.1 Opitutaceae bacterium | reverse complement strand
CGCGGCCGGACGCGTCGTCTCCAGTCGCGGACGCCGGGTGCCTCGCGGAATCAAACGCAAGATGTCCAACTATCCCCTCCGCTCCCGCCGGCACCGGAAGATCCACTGCCCCGTCTTCCGGGTCATTCTGGTCCAGTTAAGGCCTTAAGTGAACAGTATTGGGGCTAGCCCGCCAGGTCCTTCATCGCCTTGACGCTCGCCTTGACCAGCTTCTGAACCAGGGCCTTGGGCAGGGGCTGTTCCGCGGGAAAGCTCACCACCGACTTGGTCTGCGGGTACTGGGCGATCTCCTTCTTGTACTTGGCCAGCGCCGGCAGGCGAATGTGCAGGCGGACGTAGGGCGGCTTGTAGCTGAACCACGCGAACATCCCGTTATAGTCGTATCCGGGGTAGGAATAGCCGGGAATGTCGAAATAACTCACGGTTTCGATGGCCCCGGGCGCCGCCGCCCGGATGGCCGCCCGCATGTCCTTCAGCCTGCCCTGAACGTCCTTCGGACACCGGGCGATGTATTCGGGAATGCCGCCGGGGACGACGGCCTCTGATTTCGGGTTGCTTTTCTTCATCGAGAGCTCAGCCCGCGTCGGTCCGCCGGTTTTTGCTCACGATCGCCGCGATGATGAGCAGGAAGGCGATCAGCCGGGTCAGATACACCGCGGGCACGTGCAGGTTCTCGGGGCCGTAGTGGAAGATGAGCAGCCGCTCCACCGCCAGGAGCCAGAAGGCGGCGGCGAAGCAGCCGAACAGGCGGTCCTTGGTCTTGGCGTAAAAGCGCCAGAAGAACAGGCCGATGACCAGGTGGCCGAGAAACAGCGCTCCGTTCAGGAAATGGGCAATCGAGGAAAGGGGGGCCATGGCTCAGGTGTCCCAGATCAGCCCGTAAAGGAGCAGGCCGACCCCCACGAGATTGACGAGATTGCGCAGCACCGAAAGGTCGGTCTGCGGCAGGAGGATCATGTCCACGAACACCAAGGCGTTGTTCACGGCGAAAAGGCAGAACGCCAGCCCGCTCCAAAAAAGCAGCCGCAATCCGGTTTTCCGGTGCGTGCGCAGCAGCAGGACCGCGCAAATGGCGCTGGTCGCGGTGCAGAACAGATAAATGGCGCTGGCCGTCATGGTTGCTTCTTTCTGAGGTCGAAAGCCTTGGCGAAGCCGAGAATCTGGTCGGAAGGACGCTCGTAGATGAGCTGGATCACGGTGGCGCGATAATCCCGATAGGCGTCCGCGATCCGGCTGGCAATCGAATCCAAATCCGGGGTCCGGGGCTTGTAGCAGAATTGCGGCGGATCGCCGGCCACCTGGATCAGCCCGGCGGCGACCAGCATGCGCAGGCGCCGCCCCACGGAGGCGGCGGTGCTCTGGATGCGCTGGGTCACGTCGAGTTCGCTCCACCGGCGCTCGGGGTCCTCCCGCAAGGCGAGCAGGATCTCGAGCCCTTCGACCGACTCGACCCACCGCGCCAGGAAGGCCCGGACATCGGATGGGATCGCCTCGTTTGCCATGGCCGCATCGGACTCTTCATGCCCGCCGGCGGCAACTGCAATTTTGAATCGCCGCGATTACTCGGCCCGCAACGAGGTGACGGGATCGGTCGAAGCCGCGCGGCGGGCCGGAATCCAGGCCGCGGCGATCGCGGCGAAAACCAGCAGAACCGCCGCGAGGGCGAAGACGAAGGGATCGTAGGGCGTCGTCTGAAAAAGCAGGGCCTTCATGAAGCGGGTCACGCCCAGCGACACCGCCAGGCCGGCGAGAATCCCCGCGCCGGCCACCCGCAGGGAGCGCATGAGCACCAGCCGCCGCAAATGGGCCGAGGTGGCGCCGACGGCGAGCCGCACCCCGAATTCCCGCGTGCGGGCCCGGGCGACGTAGGCCATCACCGAATACAAGCCGATGACCGCCAGCCCCAGCGCGATCGCGCTCAGGGCGCGCAGGATCGAGTAGATGAACCGCTCCAGCTGCAGGGAATCGTCCAGGGCCGCGGTCACGGTCCGCACGTTCGTCGTCATCACCAGGGGGTCGAAGGCTGAGATCGTGCGCTTGACCACCGCCGCGAAGCCCGGAGGCGGATCGCGGTCCAGGCGCAGCACCAGCGTCGAAATATTCGGGGGATAGATCCAATCGGGGACATAAATCCGCGGCCCGGAGGAGGCCCGGACCGAATCCCGGACGTCGTCGACCACGCCGGCCACAAACAGATCGTGATTGCCGGAAACCTGCAGGCGGATGGTCCGTCCGACCGGATTCGCGTCGCCAAAGCGCATCCGCGCCAGGGTTTCGTTGATGACCACCTCGGACACATGCCGGTCCTCCGAGAACCAGCGCCCGCCCCGCATCCGCAGGCCCAGCGCAGCCTGGTAATTGCCGGAGACGAAATTGCCCGCGATCGGCCGGTAGCTGCCATCGGCCAGGAGCAGTTGGGCGGTCCCCGAGAATCCGGACAGGATCGAATCCTGCCCGTAAGCCACGGCGCGCACACCGGGGAGGCCCTGGAGCCGCGCCCGCAGGCGCTGGAAATAGTCCAGCTTCTGCCGGGGCTTCAGTTCGAAGCCGCGGGGAAACAGCAACTGGACGATCACCCGGCCCTGCGGGTCAAAGCCCACGTCGATTTGGCGGACCTTCTCGAAAGTGCGCACCATCAGCCCGGTCCCGCCGAGCAGGACGATGGCGAGCGCCGCTTGCGCGGCGGCGAGGGCGTTCCGCAGCCGGATCGTCCGGCGGGATTCCCCGGCGGCGTTGCCGCCGGATTTCAGGTTCGCGAGCACGTCCATCCGCCGGAGGCGCATCACGGAGGCCAGAAGCAGAGCCAGCGCGGCTACGCCGGTCAGGACCCCGATGCACGCCCAGGCCGGCCGGTCGAGATAGGTCTGGAAGGCGGCCTGCGGCCCATACAGCCGCGCAAAAAAGGCGGGCAAAGCCCACACGGTCGCGGCGACAACCACCGCGCCGGCGGCCCCCGCCAGGATCACCGGCTCCAGGACGAGCAGGCGCAGGACCTGGGCGCGAGATCCGCCGACCGCCAGCCGGATGCTCAGCTCGCGGCTGCGGCTGACCAGGCGCACCAGCATGAGGTTGGCGGCGTTCAGGCACGCGATGGCAAAGAGAAAGGCCGTGCCGACGACCAGCACCCAAAGTTCGAGGCGGCCCGTAAAATATGCCACCGGCTGCAGGACGGTGTGCTGATCGGCGAAAAACGCTGCCGCCCACTGGGGAATGCCGGTCAGCTTCACCTGTTCGGCCGCCTGGCGGGCCGCCGCCGGCGGGCCGCCCGGCTTCAGCCGCCCGATGCTCCAAAGGACGGGATCGAACGGCTGCCGGGGGTTG
>DASRSH010000125.1:0-5014 GCA_035656575.1 Opitutaceae bacterium | reverse complement strand
CACTTCAATCTCGAGGGAAGACGCCGGGCGATAACCGGCCGAAACCTTCCAGCGATGGGCTGAGAGCCCACCTCGGGCGGTTTCGGTCGATTCTCGCGCGGCGCTTCGTCGATCTTGAAGCGTTTTCATGAAAAATTGGGGTTAGCCGGGGCCGGAGGCCCCGGCTACGACCGGGGAGAACGCGTGCTCAGGCTGCGGTTTGCGTGCCTTCGGAAACGTTGGAATGCATGATCGTCCGGGCCGACTTCACCAAGGCGAGGACTCCGGCCAGGAGGCCGAGGTAGCCTTCAACGAGCGCGGCCAGGTGGCTGCCGCCGCTGCCGTGCTTGACGGCGTCGGCCGCCAGCGAGAGTCCGAGGGCGAGGACGAAGAACGCCCGGTTGGCGCATCCTTTGCGGGCCGCCCAATAGATCGACAGGAAGAACACGGCCCAGAAAACCAGATTCCAGGCGTAGGCGCCTCCTGCGGCCAGCGCGCCCACCGAATGCGACCCCACCAGGGCGGCGAAGCCGAGGAAGATCACGCCGTTGAGCGCGTCGTCGTGGAAGTAGGCGAGCACTCCGAGGGCGCCGAGGATGATCGCGAGTGAAACGGTGGCCGTGGAGGGGCCGGCGGCGGGCATGTCAACCCAGCCGACCAGGGGAAGGCCGTGCATCCATGCCAGCAGCCCGATTATGAAGAATCCGACGGTAGTCGTGAGGACAGATTTCTTGCTCATCTCTTAGCTCCTATTCGTTGGGGGTTAGCTGCGGTTTGCGGTGTCGGAAAGTCATCGCGCCGGTTTGTTGGGATTTGGTACGTGACCCCTTTTCACGGCGCGCGCTGCGCCCGGGCCGTGAATACGGCCAGCAAGGAGGGCAAGCGTGAAAGCGGGCGGCCACGGGGGGTAGTGCCGCGAAATCGGGGGCGATCGACCCCTACGCCTTATTTGCGCCCCTGCCAATGACTCTTTCGAGTCTAACCTTGTCGGCGCGGCGGCGAGTTCGGCCTTAAGCGCAGGAAAAGGCTGATCGCCCGTCCCGCGGCCTGCGTGCGGCGTGGCATGAACGGAGGATGAATCCGTTGCCGGGAGGCGGCGTATTCCGGGCGCATGGGGGGAATCCGATCCACACCGTCCCTGAAGCTTATCCCGGGCCAATGCCGCCGCAATATATTAAGTTGCTATTCTATAATAAGTTATGATTCCGAGAGGAAAACCCTGGCCGGTGCGTTTGTAAAACAAGCCGACACCCATGCCTACGACCAATTGTAATTGAAGCTGATGCTGATGCGCTCGGCCTCCACGCGGTTGGCGCCGACCTCGTGCCGCAGCCAGCTCTCGAACAGGATCAGGCTGCCGGCCCGCGCGGGGTAGGTGATGTGCGGGCGATTGGCCGGGCGGGCATCGGCCCGCTTGGGCGGGGCGGCCATGAACCGGTCCAGCCGGGGATCCTCGAACTTGAGCCCGGGGCAGCCCTCCGGCGCGACCACATAATAGGTCCCGCTGATGAAGGCCAGCGGGTGCAGGTGCAGCGAGTGGGCCGCGGCCGGCGGCATGATGTTCAGCCAGCAGTCGGTCATGGCGATCTTCCGGCCCCGCAGGTCCAGGTCCAGCGCCCGGGCGAAGGCGCGCACGTGCGGCGCAATCCGCCGCTCCAGGCCGGCGAAGGTGGAGGAGAAGCGGTGCAGCTCGTTGAGCGAGGCGTAGCTCGTGTATCCGCCGGGGTAATTCACGGCCGACCACTTGCGGCCCGCGGCGTCGAAGTCCCGGACCTGGCGGCATTCGGCGGCCAGGGCGGCGTTGAACCGGACCCCGCCGGCCCGCAGCAGGGGTTCGTGATAGATGTAGGTCGGGAACCAGGGGCGGATCGGCATGGGATCACGACGGCAGCGCCGCGGCGAGGGCCGCGATGATTTCCTCGGCCGGCTCGGTGCCGACGCACAGCCGCAGCAGGCCGGGGTCCAGCCCGTTGGCGGCCAGTTCGGCCCGGCCGGCCGGCGTGCTGACCAGATCGTAGTGCGCCAGGTACAGAAACGGGCAGATCAGGGTCGTGGTCATGCCGAAGCTGGGGCCTTTGCGCAGGCGGAGGCGGTCGTAGAACGCGGCCAAGTCGCCTTTCAGCACAAAGGAAATCATGCCGCCCGGGCCCCCGCCCGGGTGAAGCAGGCGCCGGTACTGCTCCGCCGAGCCGGGCTGCTCCGCCCAGTAAACCGCCGCCACCCCCGGGTGCCCGGAGAGGAAGGCGGCCACCCGGGGGGCGGCGGCGTTGATCCGCGCCAGCACCGCGGGCGTGGCGCCGATCTGGGCGGCGAGCCGGGCGAGGTCGCGCGCATAGAGCGGCTCCAGCCAGCGCGGCAGGCGCCCCCGCCACTCGGCGGCGCCGGCGCGGCGGGGATTGACCGCGACCATGCCGGCGATGACGTCGCCGGCGCTGGCCGTGTACTTGGTCAGGCTGGCGACCGCGAGGTCGGCGTGCGGCAGCCCGTTCAGGTTGAACGGGGAGGAGACCGACAGGTCGAGGACGAGCGCCACGCCGTGCGCCGCGCACAGCGCGGACAGCCCGGCGACGTCGCCGGTCTGGATGAGGGGGTTGGTCGGCACTTCCGTAACCAATCCGGCGATACGCCCGGCCCGCGCGCGCAGCAGCCGCTCCAGGGCCCCCAGGTCGGACACGTCGGCCTGATGATGGTAGCCGCCGGGCGGGGTGAACTTGCGCAGGAGCGCGATCGAATCCAGGTAGAGCCAGCCCAGCTGCACCCATTCGGTCCGGCCGCGCGCGGCCTGGGCCTCGCCGATCGCGCGGTAGGCGGCGTAGATGGCGTTCATCCCGCTGGGCGCGAGAAAGATGTCCTCCGGTCCCGCTTCCGGCAGGGCGGTCCGCAGGTGGCGGCGGACTTCCGCCGCCGCGTCCCCCGCGAACAGGGGCTCGGGGTGGGCGGCCGGCCGCAGGCCCCGGCGGACCAGCTCGTCCTCGGCCTGGCGGGAGGAAAGAAAGCCGCCGACGTGCTGGAGGAACAGCTTCGCCTGGACGGCCAGATCCGGACTCTCCGCATGGGCGAGGCCATGGATGCCCCCGTCCGCGAAGGCCTCGGCGCAGCCGGGCCGCAGGCCGTTGAGCCGTTCGGCCGCCTGCGCGGCCATGCCCGCGGAGGAGACGAGCCAGACGGTCCGGCCGGGAAAAGGGCCGGCGACGGCCCGGGCAAGGGCCGCCACGAACGGATGCAGGAAAAAGCGGGGGTAGCCCAGCTGCATCTGCCGCACGATCGCGGGGTCCTTTTCCTCGTAGCCGCGCACCGCGGCCAGCGTCGGCAGGCTGACGGACACGGCGTGGGGGCTGGCGGGAATGGGCGAACCCAGCGGGATGTCGGCGGGAAGCATCGAATTAGCGCTATACCCTTTCTCCGCGGTTGAAAATCGCGGAGCGTGTCAGCACCTTGGCGGCGGCATGCGGCTGGTATCCTGGAATGTGAACGGAGTGCGGGCGGCCCTCAAGAAGGGGCTCTTGGAATACATGATGGAGCATGGGGCCGACGTGATCTGCCTGCAGGAGACCAAGGCCCATTCCGGCGACGTGCAGCATGTGGCCTGGCCGCGGGGGTATCATGTCCACTGGAACAGCGCGCGCAAGAAGGGCTACAGCGGAACCGTCATCTTCTCCAAGCGCAAGCCGCTCTCGGTCCGCAGCGACATGGGCCACCGGGCCCACGACGCCGAGGGGCGGGTCATCACGGCGGAGTATCCCGACTTTCACCTGGTCAATGTTTACCAGCCCAATTCGCAGCGGGGGCTGACCCGGCTGGAGTACCGGACCCAGGAGTGGGATCCGGCCTTTCGCAAGTTCCTGGGCAAGCTGCGCAAGACGGGCAAGCCGGTGGTGTTCTGCGGGGACCTCAACGTCGCCCACAAGGAGATCGACCTGAAGAACCCCAAGTCGAACCGGCGCAACGCGGGCTTCACGGACGAGGAGCGCGCGAACTTCTCGCGGCTGCTGGACACCGGCTTTCTCGACACTTTCCGCGTGTTCGAGCCCGGCCCCGGGCACTACTCCTGGTGGAGCCAGATGATGAACTGCCGGGCCCGGAACATCGGGTGGCGTGTCGATTACTTCGTCGCCGAGGACAAGCTGCGGCCGGCCCTGAAGCGGGCCTGGATCAGCTCCGACGTCATGGGCAGCGACCACTGCCCGGTCGGGCTGGAGCTCGCGCTATGAGCCCGGCGGGAGCGAGCGGCCAGCGGCTCAAGGATCTGCTGGCCCGCGATCCGATTCTGAAGCTGGCGGTCGCCGAGAGCGTCACCTGCGGCGGCCTGCAGCAGCGCCTGGGCCGGATCTCCGGCGCCTCGGAATTTTTCCTGGGCGGCATCACGGCTTACGACCGCGCGCAGAAGATCGCGCATCTGGGCGTGGACGACGCCGAAGCGCGCGCGGTGAACAGCGTCTCGCAAGCCGTGGCCGAGCAGATGGCCCGCGGGGTGTGCGTGCTGTTCGGCGCCGACGTGGGGCTGGCGACGACGGGCTACGCCGAGGCGAGCCCGCAGTGGCGGGCGGCGCTCCCCTACGCCTACTGGGCCATCGCCCGGCGGGAAGGCCAGTTTCCGCGGGCGGTCGCGAGCGGCCGCATCGACTGTCCCGGCCTGGGCCGCGCCGAGGCCCAGGACCGCATGTGCGAGGCGGCCCTGGCCGAGCTGATCGCCCAGGCGGAAGGGTGGCGCGCCGCGCCCCGGCCTACTGCGTGATCTGCTTCACGAACGCCATCAGCGGCTCCACCTCGGGGACCGGCTGGACCCAGTTGCTGTAGAGCAGCTCCGGCAGTTCGTAGCGGGTGTTGTAGAGGTCGAAATTCGCCTGGTTGTCCCAGGCAATTTGCGTGGCCTTGATCGTGGCGCCGGCATACAGCCCCGCCGACCGCTGATAGACGAGCACGGGCGCGGCGATCAGCGGGTGGCGGTACTGCTCGTACGCCGCCGCGTGCGGCCCGGCCACCGCCTTGGCGTCGACCCCGATGTCGAAGCGGTCGTGAAACAGCAGATGCGCCG
>DASRSH010000124.1:0-23263 GCA_035656575.1 Opitutaceae bacterium | reverse complement strand
TGTCCGTGGTGTCCAGCACGGTGATGGCAATGATATGAACATTGCTCTGCTTGAAGAGCGCCGACAATTCGTGCAGCCGGCCGACCCGGTTTTCCGTGAACACGGAGAACTGTTTCACGGGGTCGAGGGGCCGATTGGCGGTCTCCGGCATGGGAACGCCCGAGCATGTTCATAATTGGCTTCCGGTCAACGGCTCTCCAACTTCGCTGACAGTGAGCCAGAACCTTCCTGCCCACCATGCCGCGGTGCAGGCGCGCGCCGAATCCGGCGCCCGGGTGGCCGTCCAGGGGCTCGCGCTGAATCTCGTTCTGGCCGCCGTGAAGTTCGCGGGCGGCATTTTCGGCCACACCTACGCGCTGATCGCCGACGGCGTTGAATCGCTGCTCGATGTGTGCTCTTCGGTTCTGGTGTGGGTGGGCATGCGGGTCGCCGCGCGGCCCCCTGACGCCAGCCATCCCTTTGGCCACGGCCGCGCGGATCCGCTGGCGGCCCTCGCGGTCGCGGCCATGTTTTTCGTCACCGCGGCGATCGTCGCCGCCGAGGCCGTCGGCCGGATCCTGCACCCCCAGGGAAAACCGCATTGGGCCACGCTGGTGCTCCTGGTGGGCATCATCGTCGTCAAGCTGCGCATTTTCCTGAAAATGAGACGGGAGGGAGCCGCTTCCAACAGCACCTCACTGGGCGTGGAAGCCTGGCATCACTGGTCCGACGCCCTCACCTCCGCCGCGGCGTTCATCGGCATCGCCATCGCCGTATTCGGAGGCCCGCGCACCACCGGCGCCGACGACTGGGCGGCCCTGGCGTCATGCGTGGTCATCGTCGTCAGCGGGATGATGCTGGTGCTGCGCGCCGGCGGCGAAATGATGGATTCGGCCGTGCCGGCGGCCACGGTGGAACGGGTCCGGGCCGCGGCGGCGGCCGTGCCCGGGGTGGAAGCCCTCGACAAATGCCGCGTGCGCAAGAGCGGGCTGAGCCACCTGGTCGACATTCATGTGCGGGTGAATGGCGATCTCACGGTCCGCGCCGGCCATGAAATCGCCCACGCGGTGAAGGATGCCCTTTTGCGGTCGCCACTTGGAATCACGGACGTGTCGGTTCACGTTGAACCCATGCGGTGAACCGCCGCCTGCTCATGACCCGCAACCCGACGACTCCCCTCAGCTCCAATCGGCATTTGCTCCAATGGGTGAAGAAGATGGCCGAGCTCTGCCAGCCCGCGGCCATCCACTGGGTGGACGGCTCGGCGGAGGAGCACGAGGCGCTGTGCGCCCGGCTGGTGGCGGCCGGCACGTTCACCCAGCTCAATCCCAAGCTTTGGCCCGGCTGCTATTACGCCCGTTCGGATCCGGGCGATGTCGCGCGGGTGGAGGATCGGACCTTCATTTGCTCGCTGTCCCAGGACGCCGCGGGGCCGACCAATCATTGGGTCAACCCGTTCGAAATGCGGCGCAAGCTCAAGGAGCTGTTCCAGGGCGCGATGCGCGGGCGGACGATGTACGTGCTGCCGTTCAGCATGGGCCCGGTCGGCTCGCCCATGTCCCAAATCGGCGTCCAACTGACCGATTCCCCCTACGTCGTCGTGAGCATGCGCATCATGGCGCGCATCGGCCGGCCCGTGTATGCCGAGATCGACCGGGCGGAAAAGCGCGTCGTGCCGTGCATGCACTCGGTGGGCCGCCCGCTTGCGGCAGGCGAAGCCGACGTGCCCTGGCCCTGCAACGCCGAGAAGTACATCGTGCACTTTCCCGAAACCCGCGAAATCTGGAGCTTCGGGAGCGGTTACGGCGGCAATGCGCTGCTCGGCAAGAAATGCTTCGCCTTGCGCATCGCTTCGAACATGGCCCGGGACGAGGGCTGGATGGCCGAGCACATGCTCATCCTCGGGGTGGAGGATCCGGCCGGCGAAAAGACCTACGTCGCCGCCGCCTTCCCCAGCGCCTGCGGCAAGACGAACTTCGCGATGATGATCCCGCCGGCCGCCTTTCGCGACAAGGGCTGGAAGGTGTGGACGGTGGGCGACGACATAGCCTGGATCCGGCCGAACGCCGAAGGCCGGCTGCGCGCGATCAATCCCGAAGCGGGCTTTTTCGGGGTGGCGCCGGGCACCAGCGACCGGACCAATCCGAACGCCATGGCCGCCCTGGCGCGCAACACGATCTTCACCAACGTGGCGCTGACCCCGGACGGCGGCGTCTGGTGGGAGGGCATGACCGAGACTCCTCCGGCCGAATGCCTCGATTGGCAGGGCCAGCGCTGGACCCCGGAGATCGCGCGCTCGACCGGCGCCAAGGCCGCGCATCCCAACGCGCGGTTCACCGCGCCCGCGGCCCAGTGCCCCACGATCGACGCCGCCTGGGAGAATCCGGATGGCGTTCCCATCAGCGCGATCATTTTTGGCGGGCGCCGGGCGGGGACGATGCCCCTCGTCTACCAGGCGTTCAACTGGACGTCAGGCGTCTATGTCGGAGCGACCATGGGTTCGGAGATGACGGCGGCCGCCGCGGGAGCGCTGGGAAAGGTGCGCCGCGATCCCATGGCGATGCTGCCGTTCTGCGGCTATCACATGGGGGACTATTTCCGGCACTGGATCATGATGCAGCGCCGGATCAGCGAGACCCCGCGGGTGTTTCATGTGAATTGGTTTCGCAAGGACTCGGCCGGAGATTTCCTGTGGCCGGGATTCGGCGAAAACATGCGCGTCCTCAAATGGATCGTCGATCGGTCGCGGGGCCGCGCGCTGGGCGCGGAAACTCCCATTGGCTGGATGCCGCGCTACGACGATCTGGATTGGTCCGGCCTGGACTTTCCCCGCGAACGCTTCGCCCAGCTCCAGGCCGTGGACCGCGCCGCCTGGCGCCGGGAAATCATGGATCACGAGGAGCTGTTTCTCGACCTGCACGACCGCCTCCCCAAGGAGATGGTGTACGAGCGCGAGCTGCTGATCTGCCGGATGTGAGGGAAGGGGTCATGTACTAAATCCCAACAAACCGGACTTGCCCGTCCGCCTGGCGGAAGTTTCCGTCCGGTTTGTTGGGATTTGGTACATGACCCCTTCCCTCCGGGGCTAAGGCGAAACCGTCAGTTCCTGCTGGCTGCCGGGCTCGATGCGGTCGAGGGGCAGGGGGCATTCTTCCCGGTCGTTCTTGTAGAGCTTGAACCGGACGGCTTCGGCGGCGGCGGAGGTTTCCCAGCGCCACTTGCCGATCGACACGAACTGCAGGGGGACGCCCTCGTCCCAGCTCAGGCCCGGGCCTTCGCCGCGGCTGAACAGGCGGTTGCCGATGCCGATGTAGGCCGTGACCAGCAGGCGGGTGGTGCCATCGGGCGATGGGGCGGCGGCGGGCGCGGGCGGCGCCTCCGGCGCGGCCACCGCGGCTCCGCCCAGATCCAGCGAGGGGTCCTCCAGCGGCGCCTTGCGGGCGGGGCGCTTGCGGACGGCCGCCTTGGGGGCGTCCGGATCGGAGGAATCGGCCAACGTCGTCTCAAGGGGAGGCAGGCTGCCGGGAGCGAACGCCGCGGCGGCCTCCCGCAGGGCGGCGATTTTCTGCTCCAATTCGGCGATGAACGTCTTGGCGGCCACGACATGCCGCAGGCCGGTGCTCTCGGCTATGGCCCAGTCGGCCGAGGCGCGGCTGATCTTTTCCGCCGTTGCCGCCAGCCGTTCGCTTTCGGAAGCGCGCAGGGCGGCGAGCGCCCGCTCCAATTCCTCCCGGTCCTCCTCGCGCGTCACGTCGAACTTCGAACTGACCTCGTTCAGGCCGTTGACGACGATCCCGATCTGCTCGGCCGCGGTGCTGACCGTGCGCGAGAGGGCTTCGAGGGAACGCTGGCGCTCGTCCAGGACGGCCTCCTGACGGCGCGTATAGTCGATCACGAAGGGAAAGGCGCCCACGAACGCCGCCGCCAGCACGCAGATGACAATGGCGGCCACCGCGAACGAGGACAGGGGATGGGCGGAATAGTCGGCGATCAGCCAGCCGGCGGCGAGAAAAGCCGCGTCGGCCAGCAGGAACAGGCTCTTCGGCAACGCCGGGGGCGAGCTGGGCAGGCTCATGGGGAAAGCATGCTCTTTCGGATTAACCTGTCCCCTCCCAGGCGCGAGACTTTTCCGCGATGGCGGCGCGCAGGCGTTCCCATTGGGCCGGGTCCAGGTCGCGCTTGCGGCTGGGAGAGACCTGGCGGTGGTCGGTCATCCAAGGGAGGGACCAGTGGTACCGGCGCCAGCGGGCCGCCAGCCATTCCAGGGCGGAGGCGATCTGCTCAACCGTCAGCGGCGCAGCGGCGGTGTCTCCCTCGAAGCCGACGCCGAGGAGAAAGTCATTGCACCGCCGGCGCCCGCGGAACACGGACGCGCCCGCGTGCCAGGCGATCGCCTCGTCCGGCACCAGTGTGATCCGCGCCCCATCCGTGCGGATGATGCAATGATAGCTGCGTTCGTAGGCAGGATCGGCCATCCGGCGGATCGCATCCGCGGCGGAGACCTCGGTGTGATGAAACAGGACGCCAAGCCGCTCATGCGTCCGATGATCGTCGCGGTTGGGCGAAAGCGTCATCTGCTCCGGAAACATCCGCGCATATCATGATTTCCTTTCGCCGCCGGTTTCAAGGCGCGTCTTCTCGTGCCGCTCGATTTGGACCACGCAGCCATCCTGCACGATGATATGCACGGATCCATAGCGCAGGCTCTCAACCTTCTGAAGCACCAGCGCGACCCAATGCGCGTTGGGCGAGGCGGCGGAGTCCGGGTTTTTGCCCGTGGGAGGCATGGTTAGTCCGCAGGTTGCCTGACTCTGGCTTCAAAGCGCCCGCACCCGTCCCGGGCCGACAGATAGAGGCCGCGAAGCACGCAGAGCCCGTCCTTCCACCGGACGTCCGCGCGCGCGGATCCCAGGACATTCAGGCCTGGGAACGCCCGCTCGATGTCGATAGGATCGTTGCGGAAATGCGCGCACTGCCCGCAGGCCGCGGCTTCCGATCGCTGCGGAAGGCGGCTCACGGCGCGAGCCGGGCCCAGTAGTGCCCGAAGACGAACGCGGAGAGCGCGTAGCCGAGGATTACGTTCGCCAGGGCGCCGGCACCGAAGGCCAGAAACGGCCGCCCTCCCACGGGCGTCAGGTCGCGCAGCCGCGTCGTAAATCCGATGCTGAGAAACGCGAAGGTGAAGGCCCAGGTGCGCAGGGCAGTGATCGGCGCGACCAGGCCCGGCTTGACCAGCCGCGTGTAGTCGCCAAGAGAGAAATGCCGGACCACGAAGGTGGTGAACAGCGACGCGGCGAGGAATCCGAGCACGAATTTCGGAAAACGCCACCAGATTTGGCCGACGGCGGGCGGGCGACCGGTCTCTTCCCGCTCCCACCGCGTCACCGAAATCAACGCCAGCACGAAGGCCCAGATGCCGATCCAGACGTCCCGGCCCACCACCTTGATCAGGGTGTACGCAGCGAGCGCCTGCTCGGGAGTGCCGGAGATGCCGGTCGCGGGGCCCGCGAAGCCTCCGTAGGTCTGCGCCGCGGCCAGGCCGGCCGCGTCCGCGAATTCCGACGTGCCGATCCAGGCGCCTCCCTCGCCCGCCGGCAGGCGCAGCGCGCGCGATACCAGAGGGAGGGCGAAGACGAACACGATTGCCCACAGGACGACCAGGGTGATGGCCACGGGCGGATGCTCCTTCTTGGCGCGCACCGATCCGGCCACCGCGATGGCGGCAGAGACGCCACAGACGGCTCCGCCCGCTCCCAACACGGACGCGAACGCCGGCTCCAAGCCCAGCTTTCGCGCCGTGTAAAAGATGATGAAGAACGTCGCGAGCGAAACGATCGAGGCCTGCAGGATCGCGACTGGGCCGGCCCAGAGGATGAGGGTGAAGGGCAACGTGGCGCCGAGGAGCACGATCCCGAGCTTGATGTAAAACTCGACCCGAAACCCGGCGTCGAGCCAGCGGGGCAGGGGCAGGACGTTGGAAGCAAGCAGGCCGACAAGGAGGGCGAGGAGCGGCGGTTCGAGATTGTAATGCTGCGCCTGGCTCCAGGAGCCGGCGACGTAGACGGCGCCCGACAGCACGAATACCAGCAGGAACGACGGCAGGAATTCCCGGGCGCGGTATCCGAAGAGCGACGTGACGGCGGTCAGCGTGAAGGCGAAGGCAGCCGCCAGCGCCAGGTAGCGGGGAGCGTTGGCGTCGAGCTGGTGCGCGAGTTCGGACCAGGTCGACCATTTGCCCGGCGCCACCGCGATCCAGCCCAAGGTCGAGCCCCGGGCGAACAGCAGGTAGCCGAGCAGCACGGCGGCCAAGCCGAGCCAAACCGACCACCAGTCTTCCTTGCGCAACAATTCCCCCCAGCCGTCGCGGGCCGGCGGCAGCGCGGCGCCGGTCTGGGGCAGGGACACTTCTTCGCTCATGACAATTTCCTTTTGTTTGGTTGTGGAGTTTTTCGGGCGAGCGCTCCCTCCGGATGTCCGGTCGGAAATCGGGGACCACGCTGGCTCCGGCCTGACCGATTGCAAGTAAGAAATTGTATCATGTTTATAACTAAGGTGATAATATAATACCTAAGAAATATGTATTTACACGGATAAGTAATCGCCTTTTGTTCCGCCCCGATTCTGCGGCAGCGACCGGACGACTGGAGCTCGCGTGCGACCCACACTCTCCAGCCATGAAACCGACCACCGCCATCCTGCTTCGATTCACCGCGCTCAGCCTCGCCGCCGCGGCGGCGCGTGCCGCCTCCGATTCCGCCGCGTCATCGGCCGCCGACGCCGCCGGCTCCGACGAGATCGTCACGCTCGAAGCGGTCAACGTCACCGACGCTCAAAACAGCAGCACAACGCTTCCGGAGCGGCCCGTGAGCGCGCTCTACGGCTTCGACACGCCCTATCAGGACGTGCCGCGCAGCATCGCGCAGATCACTCCCGAGCAGTTCGCGAACGACGTGATTCAGAGCGTCGACGATTTCGCCTTGTACAGCCCCTCGACGAGCCTCCTCACCGGCCAGGCGACGAACGCGGGCACGCCCTACTTTCGGGGCTCCCAGGGGGACCTTTACCAGAATGGAGTCCGCCTGCTGACGCGCGGCACGAACAACCGGCCGTTCACCCTGAATCCCTACGAGCAGGCGGACCTGGTCGCCGGCCCCGCCCCCGTCGTCTTCGGGCCGTCGGCGCGATCCGCCGGATACGTGAACTATGTCACGAAGCAGCCCTATTTCGACCAGACGCGGGCCACGCTGACGGTCGACACCGGCGCCTGGTACGGCGGCGACGCCGGGACCAAGCCCGAGGAGTCGGCGCAGCTCGACATCGGCGGCCCCATCGTGAGCAACACCCTGGCCTATCGGCTGAGCTACGAGGCCGACACGAACGATTCCTACTACGAGAACACGCGCGACCGCTACGAAAACCTCTTTGGCGCCCTCGGCTGGAGGCCGAACAGCACCACGGCGCTCGATTTCAACGTGGAGTACGGCCACTACGACTGGATCGTCAACAACGGCCAGAACCGGGTGACGAACCAGCTCATTCGGAACGGGACCTACCTGGCCGGCCCGTCCACGCCCATCATCCAGGTGGGCTCATCCTATTACTCCCCCGTGCTCAATCCGGAGGGAGCGCCGACGGGAGCCTGGATCAAGCGCACCAAGGTGACCGAGGCCAACGGGCTCACGCAATACACCGCCGGCGCGGCCGCCGCGAACCCGACGAGCGACAGCACGGCGGGGGCCGGCACGATCGTGGGCTACGTGCTCGATCCGACGCTGGTGCATCCGGAGAGCATCTCCCGCACCGCCGCCCTCAATGCGCCGAACTTCCCCTCGCTCACGACCACGTTCAATTTCCAATCGCGCTTCATCAAGGAGATCTCGCCGACACTCACCCTGTACAACAGTCTGACGATCGGGCGCTATTTCACCGACAGCTCCTCGAACGGCGGGTTTTACAACTACATCGTCGCCAATTCCGTGGAGGATCGCTTCGAGGTGCGGCAGCACTTCACTTACCACCTCTTCGGGCTCGACATCGACCACGACAGCAACTCCGGCATCGCCTACCGCTGGGAGCCCAGCATCAATTTCAAGGACACCGAAAGCGCCGCGTACGGGCCGACGGGCGATTTCTACAACCTGGCCGGCAATCCGTCGGATTGGACGCGGAACGCGTTTTTCGGCGCGCCGGTGTACCCGTTCACCGGCCTGGCCACCACGCCGGTGGACACGCGCTTCGGCTACCTCAAGGGTTTTTGGCAGTACCTGCCGGTCCCGCAGAGCACGATCGGCGGCGCGACGACCCCGGGCGGCAGCGCCTCCGGCACCGCGGTGGGCACGCTGGGCACGGCCGATTATGCGACTCTCGACGAATGGGCGTCCGCCTTCACCCAGCAGAGCCTGAAGCTCGGGCCGCACGTGACCTGGGATTTGGGAGGCCGGATCTCCCAGGTCTGGGGCAGCATCTGGAATCCGCTGCCCACCCCGGACGTGGCGGGCAACAACGCCCTCGGCGGCTCCGTGCGCGTCTGGGAGCCTTCCTGGTCGACCAGCGTGAGCTACAAGCCGGTGCCATGGCTGACCGGGTACATCACCTACGACTATGTGACCGCCGTGAACGGCAACACCAGCGGAGTGGCCGCGTGGTCGACGTCGCTCCAGGGCGTGCCCAACCAGCTCCTGCCGTACAACTTCAAGAGCCCGAGCGACCTCCGCGAGGTGGGAGCGAAGGCCGAGGCGATTCCCGGCAAGCTGTTCGTGACGGCCGCCGTGTACCGCCAGACCCGCGATTTGACGCTCACGCTGCCGGCGGGCGCTGCGAATTCCGCCAATCCGATCCAGGCGGTGGGCCTCTATGAGGGAGCCGAGCTGGGTCTGCGGTATCAGCCGACGGCCAATTTCAGCGTCGGGGCGAATTACTCCAACCTGGAAGCGACGAACCTGAACTCCACCTACAGCGCGCCGGCTCCGCTCGTGGCGGACAACGCGACCAACATCCTCGGCGCGACCACGTCGGTGCAGGGGGTCAATTACCGCGTGGTGAATCTGCCGCACAACTCGGCGAGCCTGTACGCGATCTACCAGTTCGCGTCGGGCTTCGGCGTTCGGACCGACGTGTGGGCCCGCGGCGCATATTGGGTGACGACGAACGGCGCCGTCACGGTGCCCGGCGAATACGACGTCGATGTGGGCCTGTTCTACGGGCGGCCGCGCTACCGGATCGCCCTCAATGTGGGGAACGTCACCGACCAGCGCGACCACGACGGCGGAGGCTTTCCCCTGCCGACCACCAACGTCGACGGCCGCTTTACCTATCATTTTTGAGGCTACCTATGAAAAACCGACGCGAGTTCCTGCAATTCGGAGCCGCCGTGGCCAGCGCCGCGGTCCTCCTTCCCCGGCGCACGGACGCCCAATCCGACGCGCCCGCGGCCACCGCCGCCCCTTCCGAAACCGGTCTTCTGGACCTGCACAACCACTGGATTTCGCCCGGCGCGTATGAGATCCTCTCGACGCGCACGGCAGGCATCCGGTATGTGCAGGACGAGAACGGAACCCGCCGCCTGATCCATCCCGGACAGCCGGCGGCGGCTCAGCCGCGTTTTCGCGGTCCGCACGGCACCCAGATGTTCGACGGCCCGGAAGTCCGCCTGCGCCATCTCGACGCCCACGGGGTCCGGCGCCAGTTGATTTCCTGGCCGACCACGTCGAACGTCGATCCGGCGCTGACGGCGGAGGAGGCGCGCCTGCTCTGGGGAACCTACAACGACGAGCTGGCGGCGGTGATCGCAAAATACCCCGAACGCTTCAGCGGCGTGGCGGCGCTGTCGACCCTGGACATCGAGTGGTCGGCGCAGGAGCTAGCCCGCGCGCACGACAAGCTGGGCCTGATCGGAGGCGTGCTGCCCGCGAACGGCTTCGACACGCGGGAAGGGGCGGAGGCGTTCGCGCCCCTTTTCGCCGTCGCCCAGCGGCACAAGAGCCATATTTACCTGCATACCGGGTACGCCAACGCCCGCATTCCCGGCCAGCCGCCCTTGCCGGCCCATCGCGATTCCCTGCCCGCCCGCGCGGCCCTGGACAACATCTGGAACTTCACCGCGGCCACCATCACGCTGGCCTTTTCGGGCTTCCTCGACCGCTACCCCGACGTGACGGTGCAGGTCGCGCAGCTCGGGGGCGCCGGCGGCATCGCCCTCGTGGCCGAAGCGGTGCAGCAGGCGGCCGATCGCTATGGGCCGGTGGATTTGAAGGCCAGGTTCGAGCGCATCTATCTGGACACGGGCGCCGCCGGACGGGGGCCGGAGGCGATCGCGCTCGCCACCCGCGTCTTCGGCGCCGAACGGGTGCTCTTCGGGACTGATTACGGCGCCGCGGCCTCCGTCGTGCCCGTGATCGCGAACCTGAACCGTTCGCCGATCACGCCCGAGGATCGGAGAAAGATCTTCCGCGACAACGCCCGCGACCTTCTGGCGGCAAAAGGCGTCGCCGTCTGATGGGGTGCCCGGGGCGGGGGTCGAACCCGCACGTCCTTTCGGACAAGGGATTTTAAGTCCCTAGTGTCTGCCGTTCCACCACCCGGGCCGGGGGCTGCGCCACGTCAGCTTTTCAGAGGAAGGCTGCCGGGGGCAATGCATTTGGGGTCGGATTGGAGGCAAAAAAACTCGCTCCCCGGGAGGGGTTTGTGAAGATCCTATGCAACACAACCCCTCTTACCCTCCATAACATTATGACGCTTGTAAAACCCCCTCGGTTACTCCTCGCCGCCGCCGTGGCGGCATCCACCTCCAGCCTCGCCCGCGCCGGCGAAGCCGACATCCGGATCCCCGACCTGCATGCGGTCGCATTGGGTGGGATCCCGGGCATGGATCTGCTCATGGCCGGGCTCGTGGTCTGCGTGATCGGCGTGCTCTTCGGCTGGCTCCAATATATCCAGACCAAGCGGCTGGCGGTGCACTCCTCGATGAGCAACGTCTCCCATATCATTTGGGAGACCTGCAAGACCTACCTCCTGCAGCAGGGCAAGTTCCTCCTGGCGCTGTGGATCCTGATCGCCATCTGCATCGGATACTACTTCGGCGGCCTGGAGCAGAAGCCCGCGGGCAACGTGGCCGTCATCCTGCTGTCGTCGGTGCTGGGCATTCTCGGCAGCTACGGCGTGGCGTGGTTCGGCATCCGGATCAACACGGTGGCCAACTCCCGGGCCGCGTTTTCCGCCCTGCGCGGGAACCCGCTGGCGACGCTGCTGATTCCCTTGCGTTCGGGCATGAGCATCGGGCTCCTGCTGGTGGCGATCGAGCTGTTCTTCATGATCTGCATCCTCGCCTTCCTGCCGCTGGAGCTGGCGGGGGCGTGCTTCATCGGCTTTGCCATCGGCGAGTCGCTCGGCGCCGCGGCGCTGCGCATCTGCGGCGGCATCTTCACGAAGATCGCCGATATCGGCGCCGATCTGATGAAGATCGTCTTCAACCTGCCCGAGGACGATCCGCGCAATCCCGGCGTGATCGCCGATTGCACCGGCGACAATGCCGGCGACTCCGTCGGCCCCACGGCCGACGGGTTCGAGACCTACGGCGTCACCGGCGTCGCCCTGATCGCGTTTCTCGCGCTGGCGCTGGCGGGCAACGACGCCCTGTGCGGCAGCCTGATCGTGTGGCTGTTCGCCATGCGCATCCTGATGATCCTGACCTCGCTGTTCAGCTATTTCGTCAACCTGGGCGTGAGCCGCGCGCTGTTCGGCAGCAAGACCGACTTCAATCTCGAGCATCCGCTGACTTCCCTGGTTTGGATCACCTCGCTGGTCTCGATCGCCGTGACCTTCATCTTCAGCCGCTGGCTGCTGGCCGGCGTCGGCAGCCCCGACCTGTGGTGGGTGCTCTCGGCGATCATCTCGCTCGGCACCATCGCCGGGGCGATCATCCCGGAGTTCACCAAGGTCTTCACCTCGACCGAAAGCCGGCACGTGAAGGAAATCGTCATCTCGTCGCGCCAGGGCGGCGCCTCGCTCAACATCCTCTCGGGCTTTGTCGCGGGCAACTTCTCCGCCTTCTGGCAGGGGTTGACGGTGTGCGCGCTCATGTTCGCCGCTTGGCGCTTCTCGGGCCACCCGGCGATCCTCGGCCTGATGCCGCCGGAGTTCCTGTTTGCGGCGCCCATCTTCGCCTTCGGCCTGGTGGCGTTCGGCTTTCTCGGCATGGGGCCGGTGACCATCGCGGTCGACAGCTTCGGGCCGGTCACCGACAACGCGCAGTCCGTCTACGAACTGTCCCAGATCGAAGCCCGGCCCGGCGCGGCCGACGAGATCGCGCGGGATTTCTCCTTCCGCCCCAACTTCGAGGCGGCCAAGCACCAGCTCGAAAAGGGGGATGGGGCCGGCAACACGTTCAAGGCCACGGCCAAGCCGGTCCTGATCGGCACGGCGGTGGTCGGGGCGACCACCATGGTGTTCGGCATCATCATCATGCTCCAGCGGGTGTTTCCCCAGATCAACGTCGAGAAGCAGCTCTCGCTCGTCCATCCGGAGGCGATCATGGGCCTGCTCATGGGCGGCGCCGTCATTTACTGGTTCACCGGCGCGAGCACGCAGGCCGTCGTCACCGGCGCCTATCGCGCCGTCGTGTACATCAAGGAGAACATGAAGCTCGACGCCTCGACCGCGTCGATCGCCGCCTCCAAGGAGGTCGTCAAGATCTGCACCCAGTACGCCCAGAAGGGCATGGTGAACATCTTCGTCGTCGTGTTCTGCATGGCGCTGTCGCTCGCGCTCTTCGACGCCTACTTCTTCATCGGCTATCTGATCGCCATCGCGTTCTTCGGCCTGTTCCAGGCCATCTTCATGGCCAACGCGGGCGGAGCGTGGGACAACGCCAAGAAGATCGTGGAGGTGGAGCTCAAGGCCAAGAACACGCCGCTGCACGCCGCGACGGTCGTCGGCGACACCGTGGGCGATCCGTTCAAGGACACCTCCTCCGTTTCCCTCAACCCCGTGATCAAGTTCACGACCCTGTTCGGCCTCCTGGCCGTCGAGATCGCGGTCAATATGGACCGGGGGCTCCGGCTCCGCATCGGGGGCGTCCTCTTCCTCATCGCGCTGGTCTTCGTTTACCGCAGCTTCTACAGCATGCGGATTCCGGCCGACGCCAAAGCCGCCTGATCCATGGTCCGAAAGCTCCTTCACACCCGCATGCGGGTGAACGACATCGAGGCAACCCTGCGCTTTTACCAGGAAGCGCTGGGGCTCAAGCTCGCGCGGCGCAGCACCTCGCCGCGCGGCGCGCAGCTGGCGTTTCTGCAGACTCCGAACAGCGACGAGGAGATCGAGATCTGCCAGCTCGCGGGCGCGCCCAGCGTGTCGGTGCAGCCGGATCTGATGCATCTGGCCTTCGAGGTGGACGACCTGGAGGCGTTTGCCGCCGGGCTGGCCGCCAAGGGCTACAAGCTGAGCGACGGGCCGACCCGCTCCGGCAGCGGATCGGTCATCGCCTTTATCGACGCGCCCGAGGGCTACGAAGTTGAATTGATCCAAAAGGCCCGGTAAGACGGGCCGATGCTGCTGGCTCTGCACGATGCCATCCTCCGGCTGGTCGCGCTGCTGGGGATGGGAGGGCCGTGGGTCTATTTCATCGCCATGGCCGTGCTGCCCGGCCTGGGCATGCCGATGCTCGCCTTCACCCTGACGGCGGGCCCGGTGTTCGGCCAGTCCCTCGGCATGGGCGGGGTGGTGGCGGCGGGCATCGCCGCGGCGACGGTGAACTTCATGCTCACGTACGCCCTGGCGCGGGGGGCGCTGCGCCCCTGGCTGGAACGGCTGCTGGTGCGGCTGGGGCACCGGCTCCCGCAGGCGGGCGAAGGCGACATGACCGATCTGATCGTGGTGGTCCGGGTCACGCCGGGAATCCCTTTTTGCGTGCAGAACTACCTGCTGGGCCTGGCGAACGCCCCGGCGGGGAAGTACCTGGTCATTTCCTGCCTGGCGGTGTGGTCCTATACGGCGGGATTCATCCTTTTCGGCGACGCGCTGCTCCACGGCCGCGGCAACCGCATCGTCGTGGCCGCCAGCGTCCTGGTGGCGGCCTTTGCCGTCACCCATTGGGCCCGCCGCCATTTTGGCGCGAGAAAGGCGGCTGATGCCGGCGCACGATGAGCTCCCGCTGGGCCAGCCGGCCGAGACCGTCAGCCAGTTCACCCGCCGGCTGAAGACCTGCCTGGAGCAGGGCATGCGCGCCGCCTGGGTGCGCGGCGAGGTGTCGAACGTGCGCGCGCAGCCGAGCGGCCACTGGTATTTTTCGCTCAAGGACGCCGGGGCCCAGGTGCGGGCGGTGCTGTTTCGGGCGGACGCCGGGCGCAGCCGGGTCGCGCTGCGGGACGGCATGCAGGTCGTGGTCTATGGCGAGGTCAGCGTTTACGAGGCCCGCGGGGAATATCAGCTGATTGTCCGGGTGGTGGCCGACGACGGCGTGGGGCGGCTGCAGCGGGAATTTGAGGCGCTGAAGCAGCGCCTGGCGGCCGAGGGTTTGTTTGCGCCGGAGCGCAAGCGGCCCATTCCGCGGCTGCCGGCGGTGGTGGGGTTTGTGACCTCCCCGGCGGGAGCGGCGGTGCAGGATTTTCTGCGCATCCTGCGCCGGCGGGAATGGCGCGGTCGGGTCGTGATCCTCCCCGCGCGGGTCCAAGGGGAGGGCGCCGCCGAGGAAATCATCGCCATGCTCCAATGGGCGGGGCAGGCCGCGCTCTTCGACCTGCTGGTCGTCGGCCGGGGCGGCGGCAGCGCCGAGGATCTGTGGGCCTTCAACCACGAGGGTCTCGCGCGCGCCATCGCCGCGTCGCCCGTGCCGGTCATTTCGGCCGTCGGCCATGAGATCGATTTCACCTTGTCCGATTTTGCGGCCGACGTGCGCGCGGAAACCCCGAGCGCGGCGGCGGAGCTGATCTCGAGCCATTTTGTGGCCTGCCAGGAGCGGGCGCAGCGCGCGGCGCAGCGGCTCGGGTCGCTGGCCGCCGACGCGGTCCGCAGCGCGCGCCGCCAGGTCGACCATGCGCGCACGCGGCTGCGGCTGCTCGAGCCGGGAGCGCTGGTCGAGCGGGGCTGGCTGCGGCTGGACGACTTGGCCGGCCGCAAGCTGGCGGCGCTGCGCGCCGGGGTGCAGCACGCCCGCCAGCGGTGGAGCCACGTGCGGGCGCGGCTGGCGGCGGCGGCGCCCGAAAGCCGGCTCGCCTTCGACCGCCATCGGCTGGAGTCGCTCGGCAAGCGCCTCGTCGCCGCCAGTCCGCAGTCGGTGCTCAGCCGCGGTTACGTGCTCATGCGCGACGGCGCCGGCCGGCCCGTGACGGCGAAGCGTCAGGCGGAAAAGCAGGCCCTGCTGAGCGCCGAGTTTGCCGACGGCACGCTGGCCCTCCGGCCCGCGGACCCGCCGGCCCGGAGCTGAGCCCGGCGGGCGGGCGGCGGCCGCGTTTTTCTGTCGCCCCGCAAACCGAATCGGTCCGCAATCGGCCGGTCATGTACGAACCGGACCCCACGCGCTATTCCCGCCCGTCCTTTTATCGCCGCTGCGGCCGCAGCGGCCTGAAGCTGCCCCAGCTCTCCCTCGGGCTCTGGCATAATTTTGGAACGGTGGACAATTACGCCACCAGCCGCGCCATGGTCTTCAAGGCCTTCGACCTGGGCATCACCCATTTCGACATCGCCAACAACTACGGCCCCCCGCCCGGCTCGGCGGAGACCCATTTCGGCCGGATCCTCAAGGACCATCTGGCGGCCTACCGCGACGAACTCATCATCTCCACCAAGGCCGGCTACGACATGTGGGCCGGACCCTATGGCGAAAGGGGCTCGCGCAAGTACCTGCTCGCCAGCCTGGACCAGAGCCTCAAGCGGCTCGGCATTCCCTACGTCGACATCTTCTACAGCCACCGCTTCGACCCGGAAACGCCGCTGGAGGAGACGATGGGGGCCCTGGCGCACGCCGTGCGTTCGGGCAAGGCGCTGTACGCGGGCGTTTCCAACTACGGGCCCGCGCAGACAGAGGAGGCCGCGCGGCTGCTGCGCGCGATGGGCGCGCCCTGCCTGATCCACCAGCCGAAATACCATATGTTCGACCGCACCCCCGAGCAGGGCCTGCTCGGCGTGCTCGCCCAGGAAGGAATTGGCGGCATCGCCTTCTGTCCCCTGGCGCAGGGGCTGCTGACCAGCCGCTACCTCAAGGGCATTCCGGCGGATTCGCGCGCCGGCCACGACCCGCGCTTCCTCAAGCCCGAGCACATCACCAAGGAGAAGCGCCTGCAGATCCTGGAATTGAACCGAATCGCGCAGAACCGCGGGCAGACGCTGGCGCAGATGGCGCTTGCGTGGGTGCTCCGCCAGCCCGAGATCACCTCGGCGCTGATCGGAGCGAGCCGCCCCGAACAGATCGAGGAGAACGTGAAATTCATGGAGCGTCCGACCTTCGACCCTGGGGAATTGGCGGAAATCGACCGGATATTGAGCGCGGCCGGTTGAACATCGTTCTCTTCACATCCGAAGAGCTGGGCCGGACGATTCCGCCGGGCGATCCGCGGGCCAAACATCTCCTCCAGGTCCTGCGCCGCGCCGCAGGATCCACCTTCGATGCGGGCATCCTCAATGGCCCCGTCGGGAAGGGGCTGGTGCGCAAGATCACGCCCGAAGGGATCGAGTGGGACTTCGCCGCGGCGAACGAGCCCCCCGCTCCGTACGCCGGCGCGACGGACTTGGAGCCGATTGAATTGATCGTCGGCATGCCGCGGCCGCAGACGGCGCGGAGGATCCTCTTCGATGCGACCGCGATGGGCGTGCGCGCGATCCGCTTTGTCGCGACGGAAAAAGGCGACGCCAGCTACGCGCGCAGCACCCTCTGGAGCTCGGGCGAATGGCGCCGGCACGTGCGGGCCGGCCTGGAGCAGGCTTTCGCCACCCGCGAGCCCGAGGTGACGTTCACCGAGACGCTGCGAGAGGCCTGTGCGGCCGTGGCCGGATTCGAAGCGCGGTTTGCGCTCGATAACTACGAGGCCGCGGAGGCGCTGGCGGCGAACGGGCGCGCCGCGTTTCCAGCGGCGGTCCTGGTCGGCGGAGAGCGGGGCTGGTCGGCGGACGAGCGCGGCCTTTTCCGGGCGCAGGGCGTGACGCTATGCCATTTGGGCAAGCGGGTCTTGCGGACGGAGACGGCGTGCGTGGCCGCGCTGGCTTGCCTGCGTTCGCGTCTGCCCGCTCGCTAGCAGCCCCAATGGGGCGCGAAAATCGCCTCAATCTCGAGGGAAGATGCCCGAGGAGAATCGGTCGATTCTCGCGCGGCGCTTCGTCGGTTTTAACGCGTTCTCATGAATACATGGGGCTGGATACCCTGACGCCGAAAGGCAGCGCGAAGGGCGCCCACCTGTAGGCTTCATGTCATTTAGGGGGGCCACGCGGCCTTTAGGGGGCCAAGCAGCCCCGGCGGGAACTCAGGGAATCTCCCGACGCTCGCCGATGGCGAGGCATTGAAAGGCTCCCTCGGGCAGATTCGCCTCCGCGCAGGCCTGGGCGAGCGCCCTTGGCGGATCGTCATAGGCCTCGTCGGTCAATTGGATGGTTCCCCAGTGCATGGCGATGCTCCGGCGGGCGCCCAGCAAGCGGTGGGCCGCCACGGCTTCGGCGGGGTTCATATGGGCATCGCGCATGAACCAGCGCGGCTCGTAGGCGCCGATGGGCAGAAAGGCCGTATCGATGGGTCCGCACCGGCGGGCGATGTCGCGGAAGAGCGTCTCATCGAATGCCGTGTCGCCGGCAAAGTAGAGAGTGGTGCCGGGAAGGCGGAGGACGAAGCCTCCCCACAAGCGCACATTGTCGCCTCCCAAGGTCCGCCGGCACCAGTGGCGGGCCGGGACCAGCTGCACCGCCACGGTTTCAGCGGCGGAAACCGATTCCCACCAGTCCAGCTCACGCAGCGGCAATCCGCCGGAAAGTGAAGCATAGCCCAAGGGCGCATACAGCAAGGGGGCCTTTCCGGAGAATCGATCCGCGATGGCGCGCAGCGAGGCCGGATCGCAGTGGTCGTAGTGGTCGTGCGAGAGGAGGACGCCCGCGAGGGCCGTTAGATCGCGGGGGGCGAGGGCAGCCGGCACGGCGCGTTTCGGGCCGATGCGTCCTCCCGGACCGGCGCGCTCGGAAAAGAACGGATCGGTCAGCCAATTGCCGGCGGCGGATTGCACGAGAAATGTGGAATGGCCGATCCAGGTGACCGCGATCGAAGGGGAGGGCGGCGCCGGAGGAATGGGAAGGGCGACGTGCGGGCGGGGCAGGTCTCTGGGCCACCGTGCCGCCTGGGACGTGAGTTTCCATTTCAGGACGTCGGCGAATCCACGCCCGGCGCGGTCACCCGGGTAGTAGAACCTTTTCCCGTTGAAGTGATCGGAGAGGGGCCACTTCATTTTCAGCCATGACAATTGGGTACCGGCGCCCGCCGGCAAGCGGCCTCTGGTCATGCGCATAACCGGGGGCCTGGCCCGAGGCATCGTCCTTCGGGTTCCGGGGGGCGATCAGGTGCGGCCCGCGACCGACGCCATGCGCCAGGCGGTGTTCTCAAGCCTCGGAGCCCGCGTGGCCGGAGCCACGTTTTTGGACCTCTTTGCCGGAGCCGGCGGTTACGGGCTCGAGGCCCTCAGCCGCGGCGCCGCGTCCGGCGTCTTTATCGAAAAGAACGCCGCCGCCGCCGCCTGCCTGAGGCAAAACCTGGCGGCGGTGCGCAAAAGCCTGGGCTCCGCGCCACCGCCAGGGGGACAGGTTGTTCGCGCGGCCCCCGCGCCGGACGTGAAGACCTCCCCCGCAGTCCAAATGGCGGACCGGCCCGGTGCGCCGCCAGACGGACAGGCTGTTCAGGAGGCGTCCGCGGCGCACGGGAACCGCGCCGCACCCCAGAGGGCGGACCAACCGGATGTGATTTTGATTGAGGGAGATGCGGTGAAGGGCGCGTGGCCGGAACGCCCGCCCGGATTGGTGTTCGTCGATCCCCCGTATGAGGCCATACCCGAAGTGGCGCCGCACATTTTTGCCCGGCTGGCGGAGGTTTACCCGCTAGCCGGCGATATGATCGTCGTCTTCGAAGCCCCGGGAGAGGTCGTTCTTGCGCCGTCCGGATGGATCTTGAAGAAGCGTCTGGGCAAGGGATCGCGCCAGCCGACCGCGTCCTTCTTCCGCCGGGAACTCGTTCACTAGCACGTCCCGGAGGGGCCGGGCGTTCGCACAAACGGCGTCAATATAGCTACTCGGTTGCGATAAACGGAAGCAAAGGCGGCTTGGAAGATAACCTGGCACCGTTTGGAGATAACCTGGCACCGTTTAGGGGAACCCAGGCTGCGGCGGAGGTGTTCAAGGGTCGGTTGCATACTGCTTTGACTGACATAGGGTACGGATTACTGGGCCATTGCTGAGCATGACTTTGTCGCGGATAGGCGTCTGGCTGTTTTTGGCGGGCGCCGTGGCGTGCGGGCGCGCGGAGGAGACGAATTTCTGGCCGCTCAAGGTGACCGAGACGGGCACCGCCGACGATTGGACCGCGGCGGGGCCCTTTCTCTTCAGCGAGCCCACCGCGCAGGGGGGGCGCATCTTCGGGTTCCGGCCGTTTTACGTCGAGTGGGACTCGATTCCGCACTTTGGCGGAGCGCTGGAGCCCGGCATTCCGCTGATCCCGGAAAGCAACCTGCCCCCCGGCCAGAAGCCCGCGCTGGAGGAGTACACGGTGCTTTATCCGCTGTTTCATTACCGGGACTACGGGTCGACGTACTCCTGGAGCATTTTCGAGCTGATCGACGATTATGGGCGGAAGGCGGGCACGGGCCCTTTCGTGGCGCAGGGCGAGGCGACCACGTTCGATATCTGGCCGCTTTATTTTTCACGGCATTCGCCGAACGCATCGGAGAACTATCACGCCCTGCTTCCGATCGGCGGCCATATCCAGGACAAGCTGGGGTTCGCCCAGGTATCCTTCATCCTCTTCCCGCTCTATGTGCAGTACGAGCGCGAGGGCGCGGTCACGACCGAGGTGCCGTTCCCGATCCTGCGATTCACCCGCGGGGCCGAGCACGGATTCGAACTGTGGCCCCTGTTCGGCCACCGCGAGCGTCCTGGCGAATGGGACCGGCGCTACGCCCTGTGGCCGCTCATCTGGAAGAGCACCGCGCGGACCGAGCCGGCCTTTTCCTTCGCCAGCCTGGCAGCTTCCGCGCCGGCCGCCCCGAGCGAGGGCGTGACGCGCGACCTGGCCGTGCTGCCCTTTTACGCCAGCACCGAGAGCCCCGCCCTCACTGACCGGGACTACCTGTGGCCGTTCTTCGGCTACACCGACCGGCGCGCGCCGTACCGCTACCATGAAACCCGCTATTTCTGGCCCTTCTTCGTCCAGGGGCGCGGGGAGAACCATTACCACAACCGCTGGGGGCCGTTCTACACCCATTCGGTGGTCCTGGGCGTCGACAAGACCTGGGTGCTCTTCCCGGCCTACCGCCGGGCCGTCTGGCAGACCGGGAACATCGCCGAATCGCGCACGCAGCTCCTCTATTTTCTTTACTGGCGCCAGAACGAGTGGAAGGCCTCGGACCCGGCGGCCGCTCCCGCCTACAAGGTGCATTACTGGCCCCTGCTCAGCGCCTGGGACAACGGCGCCGGCAGCCGCCAATGGCAGGCGCTGAGCCCGCTCGAGGTGTTCTTCCCCGACAACCGGGAGATGCGCCGGACCTGGGGCCCCTTTTTCGCCCTCTGCACCCACGACGAGGAGCCGGGGGGGGCCGTGCGCACCTCCCTGCTCTGGAACGCAATCACCTGGCAAAGCAACCGCGCCCTGGGAACGAGCGAGTTTCATCTCGGTCCGCTCTTTTCCATGCGCCGCGACGCGTCGGGCCGCCGTTCCTGGCGGATGTTCACCCTGGCGTTTCCGCGCGCCCGGCATAACCTGGCGCGGACCGCCGACCGCTGACATGAACCAACTCAACTCGATCTTCGCCGGAGTGGGCAGCACCGTGCAGCTGCTGCTGCGCGCCGCCGCGCACGTGCCCTCGCTGCCCCGCCAGCGGGCGCGCTTCTTCGAACAGTGCTACCTGATCGGCTACACCACCCTGCCCATCGTCGCCATCCTCATGTTCTCGGTCGGGGCGGTGCTGGCGCTGCAGTCCGGGTATGCAATGGCCGAATACGGGGCCAAGGACTTCATCGGCTCCCTCGTCGGCCTGTCCATGGCGCGCGAGCTGGGCCCGATGATGGTGGCGATCCTGGTCGCCGGCCGCGTGGGTTCGGCCATCGCCGCCGAGCTCGCCTCGATGAAGGTCTACCAGGAGGTCGACGCCCTCGAGACGATGGACATCTCGCCCGCCCGGATCCTGGTCCTGCCGCGCCTGGCGGCCATCCTCTTCATGATGCCCGTCCTGGTCATGATCGCCAACCTGGTCGGCTGGTTCGGCGGCGCGATCGTCTCGCGCTTCGTCGGCATGATCTCGATCTCCTCCGACGAGTACTTCGCGGCCCTGCGGGGCTCGGTCAAGATCCACGACGTGGCCGACGGGCTGGCCAAGGGCGAGGTCTTCGGCTTCGTCGTCGTCCTGGTCTGCTGCAACATCGGCCTCAACACCCGGGGCGGGCCGCGCGAGATCGGCGCCTCCGTGACCCGGGCGGTCGTCGTCTCCCTCGTCATGATCCTCGTGCTCGACTACTTCGTGACCAAGCTGCTGCTCGCCACCTCCACATGATCTGCGCCCCGCCCGAATCCGGCCGCACCGACACCGCCCCCGCCGTCGCCGTCGGGATCGAGGACCTGTGCAAGAATTTCGGCAGCCTGGCCGTGCTCAAGCACGTCACCTTCGACGTGAAGCCGGGCGAGATCTTCGTCCTGATGGGGCCCAGCGGCTCGGGCAAGAGCGTCCTCCTGCGCCACATCGTGGGCCTGGAGGCGCCGACCTCGGGCCGGGTGGTCGTGGGCGGGCTGGACGCCACCGACGAGCAGACCCGCGAGAAGGTCCGCATGGGCCTGGTCTTCCAGGCCGGCGCCCTGTTCAACTCCCTCAGCGTCTACGACAACCTCGCCTTGTATCCCCGGGAGCACCACATCGGCGGCGAGGCGGAGATCCGCCAGAAGGTCCACCACGCCCTCCAGATCCTCTCGCTGGAGAACGCGGCCGCGAAGCTGCCCTCCGAGCTGTCCGGCGGCATGCGCAAGCGCGTGGCCATCGCCCGCGCCCTGGTGATGGAGCCGCAGCTGCTGCTCTACGACGAGCCGACGAGCGAGCTCGACCCGGTGATGGCGGCGACCATCAGCGAGATCATCGCCTCGGTGAAGGCGCAGTACAAGGTGACGTCCCTGGTGGTGTCCCACGACCGCGACCTGGCCCTGAACATCTCCGACCGGGTCGGCATCCTCTTCAACGGCGAGCTGATCAGCGTCGGGCCCCCGGCCGACCTGCGGCATCCGGCCAATCCGGTCGTGGCCGACTTTCTCAATCCCCGCATCGACATCGAACATCCCCGTTTCAAAAAGCTGGAGGCCTCATGAACTCGACTCAACAAACGATCCGCGTCGGACTCTTCTTCCTGCTGGGGCTCGCCCTGATCTGGGTGACCTTCGAGACCCTGAGCGGCAACAACCACTTCTTCCGCAAGGACGGCTACCAGCTCGTCGCCTCGTTCGACGACCTCAAGCAGCTCAAGGTGGGCGACGACGTGCGGATGGCCGGGGTGAAGATCGGCGCGGTCGAGAAGACCCGGCTGGCCGGCCGGCGCGCCCAGGCCGTGCTGCGCATCGCCCCCGGCATCGCGGTGGCCGACGACGCCACCGCCGCGATCACCATGGCGGGGCTGCTGGGCACGGACTACGTCGCCGTCGACCTGGGCAGCCCGGGCGTGCCCACGCTCAAGGACGGCGACGAGATCCGCACCCGCGAGACGCCGGACATCAATTCGATCATGAACGAGCTGGGCGCCCTGGGGAAGAACCTCAACGGCGCCCTCGGCGCCCTTTCCGGCTCCCTCACCGGCAACGGCAAGCCGGGGGGCGGCCTGCTGCAGAAGCTGGACAAGATCGTCAGCGACAACCAGGGCCGGCTCGACGCGACGATGGAGAACCTCAAGGAGGTGACGGACAAGCTGAACCATGGGCAGGGGACGCTGGGCAAATTGCTCAACGATTCGGACCTCCATGACCAGCTCATGGCTTCGATCATGCAGATCAAAGGCGCCGCCGCCGACGCCCAGACCTTCATGGGCGACGCCAAAGGGATCGTCGAGCAGATCAAGTCGGGCCAGGGCGCGATGGGCG
>DASRSH010000123.1:0-1910 GCA_035656575.1 Opitutaceae bacterium | reverse complement strand
CCGATCCAAGGTGCATTGGGCAAGTTCGGACGTGACGATCCCCTATTCTAGCACGGATTCGCCGGCATCTGGGGGAGCTTTCGCAATGCGAAAGCTCTCCCGGCGAAGCAAGCTTTCGCCGCACGGCGAAAGCTTCCCGCCATAGCCCGAAGGGCGAAGGCGGGCAGCTTTATTGACTCGGCGTCACCGAAACCGCCGGAGCCGGCGCCGCCGGCATCGGCACCGCCGTCACCGGCGCCGGCGCGGCCATCGGCATCGCGGACGGTATGGGACGATCCGACACGGTGAACTGCACCGTTCCGCCCGTGCCCTGCTGCGCGGCGCTGAACACAAATTCCACCGTATTCCCGCTGGGGGTCACGGACGTGTTGAAGAACGTTCCCTGCGATTGCGCCAGGCGCGGGCCGCCCGGCCCCGGCCCGGTCTTGTCAAAGACATAGAGGGACAGGTTCACCGGTGAAACGATCTGGTAGTAGAGCGGTTCGCCCGGGATGGCCGGAGCATCCTGAACGCCGCTGACATTCAGGTTCTGGGGCCCGTAGGCGGATGTGACGGTCGAGTTGCCGATCGGCACCTGGTAGGTGATGGGGTATTGAACGGGGGTGGTGGCGCAGCCGGCGAGGAAGCAAAGGGCCAGTGCGGCGAGCGGGGTTATAAATTTCGTTTTCATGGTATTGAGCGCGTTTGAGCGTTATCCTGTCTCATAGTAGCCGAAATGCCTGAACCCGTTCCCTTTCCCGAACTGCTTTCCCCCGCCGGAGACTGGGAATGCGCCCGCGCGGCCGTCGAAAACGGCGCGGATGCGATCTACTTCGGCCTCGAGCGGTTCAATGCCCGAATGCGGGCCCGCAATTTCACCGTCGCGGACCTGCCCGAGCTGATGGCCTTTCTCCACCGCCGGGGAGTGCGCGGCTATGTCACCTTCAACACGCTGATTTTCGCCGACGAGGTGGAGCCTGCGGAGGCCTGCCTGCGCTCAATCATCGCCGCGGGAGTGGACGCTGCGATCGTCCAGGACGTCGGCATCTGCCGGATGATTCGCGAGCTGTCGCCGGATTTCCCCATCCATGCCTCCACCCAGATGACCGTGACGAGCGCCGCGGGCGTGGCGTTCGCGCGCGATCTGGGCGCGAACCTGGTCGTGCTGGCCCGTGAAAACTCGCTTGCCGACATCGAGCGGATTCGCGCGGGCCTGCCGGACGGAGCTGGCCTGCCCTTGGAGGTGTTCGTCCACGGCGCCCTGTGCGTGGCGTTCTCCGGCCAATGCCTAACCAGTGAAGCGCTCGGGGGACGATCGGCGAACCGCGGGGAGTGCGCCCAGGCCTGCCGCCTGCCCTATGAATTGATCAGCGACGGGCAGACGGTTCCGCTGGGCGACCGGCGCTATCTGCTCAGCCCGCAGGATTTGGCCGGCATCGAGGTGCTGCCCGACATCATTCGCTCCGGCGTGTCCTCGCTGAAGATCGAAGGGCGGCTCAAGTCGCCGGAATACGTGGCCAGCATCACCCGGGTCTATCGCCAAGCCCTGGACAGCGCCGCCCGCGCCGCCGCGGCCCCCTCCGCAAAATACGAGCTGGAGATGGCGTTTTCGCGCGGCCTCTCGACGGGCTGGTTCCAGGGCGTCGACAACCAGTCGCTGGTCCACGCCCGCTTCGGCACCAAGCGCGGCGTGTTTCTGGGCACGGTGGAGCGCGTCCGTGACGAGGCCGTCTGCGTGCGGCTGGAAGCGCCGCTGAAGCCGGGCGATGGCGTCGTCTTCGACGCCGGCCGTCCCGACGCCGCGGAGGAAGGCGGCCGGGTCTATGAAGTGCGCCCGGACGGCGCGGCGGCCATCCTGCGCTTTGGGCGGGGCGACATCGATTGGCGGCGGGTGCAGCCCGGGCAGCGCCTGTGGAAAACGGATGATCCGG
>DASRSH010000122.1:0-19622 GCA_035656575.1 Opitutaceae bacterium | reverse complement strand
TTCCCAATGTGATCGGGCCGGTGATCGTGTACACGACGCTGACCATCCCTTCCGTCATGCTGCTGGAGGCCTTCCTGAGCTTCCTCGGCCTGGGCGTGCAAATCCCGATGGCGTCGCTGGGCAGCCTGATCAAGGACGGCGCCGACACGATGGAGGAATACTGGTGGCTGCTCGTCTTTCCCGGCGTCGTGTTTTCCCTGGCCCTGTTTTCGCTGAATTTCCTCGGCGACGGACTGCGCGACGCCCTGGATGTCCGCTCCGCCAAGGACTGAACCGTGCGCCGCTTTTTCCCCTACTTCAAATACGTGAAGCCGGTGCGCCTGGCCCTGATCGGGGGCATCCTCTGCGGCATCCTTTACGGCGCGGCCAACGGACTCGGGATCCCCTTGATGGTGGAATACGTCTTTCCGCGCGTCCTGCTGCCGGACGGACCGGCGGCTCCCTCTCCCGCGGTTCCGGCCAGGCACCACTTCATCGACATCGACAAGTTCTTTGAACGCATCCTTCCCGCGCGCACGCCGCCGCGGATGGCGGGCTCCCCGGCCGCAGTCTCCGCTGCGCCCGCGCCGCCGGCCGTGACGGGCTGGCGGATCTGGGCCATCGCCTTGTGGCTCCCGATCATCTTTGTCCTGCGAGGCCTCGCCGGCTACTTCAACACCTACCTGATCCAATACGCGGGGGTCCGGATCCTGGAGGAGATCCGCACGGACTATTTCGCCACCCTCCAACGGCTCCCCCTCGCATTCTTCCAGCGCCTCTCCACTGGCGAACTGATCGCGCGGGGCCTCAACGACACCAACCAGCTGCAGAACACGCTGACGTTGATCGCCAACGACCTCATCAAGCAACCGGCCACCCTCGTCAGCACGATCTGCGCCGTGGCCCTCCTCGCCTATAACGAGCAGGGCGTCCTCCTCGTGCTCATGTGCCTGCTGACGGTGCCGCTGGCGGTCTTCCCCATCCGTTACGTGGGCAAGAAACTGGTGGCCCGCGCCATCCAGCTCCAGGCCCAGACCGGAACGATCACGGACCGACTCACGGAAAACCTGGCCGCCGTCAAGGAGGTGCGCGCCTTCGCCCTCGAGGCCAAGGAGATCGGCCGATTTCGGCAGCTGGCCCAGCAGCTCGTGCGCGCCCAGATGAAAGTGGTGAAATATGCCCAGGCGCTGAACCCGAGCATCGAGATACTTTCAGCCATCGGCATCTCCATCACCTTCGTCTACGCCTACCGCGCCAACGTGCACAGCGGAGCCTTCCTCGGGATCCTGGCCGCCCTCTACATGAGCTACGATCCGCTGAAGCGGCTGGGCGGGGTCAACAACGAACTCAAGCGGGGCGAGGCGTCGCTGCTGCGCCTGGAGGAGGTGCTGAACGAGCCGATCACGATCGCCGACCCGCCGCACCCTGAACCGGTCGGGCGCCTCCAGGGCAATATCGCTTTCGACCACGTTTCCTTTGAGTACAAGGCGGAAACGCCCGTCCTCCGGGACGTGCAGGAGCGCATTCCCGCCGGCACCGTGTGCGCCCTGGTCGGCCCGAGCGGCGCCGGCAAGACCACGTTCGCCAACCTGGTGCCGCGCTTCTACGACGTCACCGCCGGGCGCCTTGCGATCGACGGCATCGATGTCCGCGCCATGCGCTTCAGCGATTTGCGGCGCAACATCGCCCTGGTTTCCCAGGATCCGGTGCTGTTCAACGACTCCATCTATAACAATCTCCTCATTGGCCGGCCGGACGCGACGCGCGCCGAAGTCGTCGCCGCCGCCCGCAGCGCCCACGCGCACGAGTTCATCACCGCCTTTCCCCAGGGCTACGAGACTTCCGCGGGCGAAAGGGGCTCGCGATTGTCCGGCGGACAGAAGCAGCGGCTGGCGATTGCGCGGGCGTTCCTGCGCAATGCCCCGATCCTGATCCTGGACGAAGCCACCAGCGCCCTCGACAGCGAGAGCGAGGCCGCCGTGCAGGCGGCCCTGAAAGAGTTGATGATCGGCAAGACCGTCCTGATCATCGCGCACCGCTTCAGCACCATCCGCGACGCCTCGCTCATCCTGGTTTTCCACGAAGGGCGGGTCGTCGCCCGCGGCTCCCACCCGGAGCTGTACGCTACCAATGGCCTCTACCGCGCCCTCTACGATCGACAACACGCCGCCCCGGATCAGCGTGCTGATCCCGACGTACCGCTACGCCCGCTTTCTCTCTGAGGCCGTCGACTCCATCCTCGCGCAGCAGGAGCGCCATTTCGAGCTGCTGATCAGCGACGACGCTTCCGACGACGGCACGGCGGAAATGCTGCCCGAACTGGCGCGCCGCGACCCCCGCGTCCGGATCTGGGCGCAAAGCCGGAATCTGGGCATGGTCGCGAACTGGAACTTCCTGCTCGGCGAAGCGCGCGCGCCTTACGTCCACTACGTGTTCGGCGACGACCGCCTCGAGTCGCCTCGCGCCCTGGGCGCCCTGGCCGGCCTTCTCGACCGCGAGCCCGAGGCGGTGCTGGCCTGCTGCGCGCGCGCCCTGATCGACGAGAACTCGGCCCCCTTGGGCACGCAGAACGACCTCGGGCCCGACGCCTTCTTTTCCGGCGACGCCCTGATCACGCGGTGCCTGCGCGAGGAAAAGAACCTGATCGGCGAGCCGACCGCTGTCATGTTCCGGCGCGCCGCGGGCCGCCGCGGGTTCGATTCGGCGCTGCGCCAGTTTGTCGACCTGGAAATGTGGCTGCACCTGCTTCGCAGCGGGGGCGCGATGCACACGGCCGAGCCGCTGGCCGGCTTTCGGCTGCACGCGGCCCAGGCGACGGTCGAGCATGCGCGCGGCCGCTGGGCCTCGGTGGATTTTCTCATCATGGTCGCCCGCTATCACGGGCACCTGATCGGGCCGGAAGGGCTCGTGCCCCACACCTGGCCCTACCGGCGCCGCCTCTTCCGGCAGATCTATTACGCGCGCAAGGCCGGACGGCGGCCGCGCGAGGGGGCGCTGGCCGAGGGGGACCTGCTCGGCCGGCTCGGCCGCGGCTGGTACGCCTTTTGCTGGCTCCGGCACCGCCTCGTCAAGCCGGTGCAAAACCTGTGGCGCCGCCGGCGCCGCGAACACCCGGCGTAACGTGGCTCCGCGCATTCTGGTCATCCGGCGCCGGTACCTCGGGGACCTGGTCCTGCTCGGCGCCTTCTTGCGCAATCTGCGGCTGCATTGGCCGGACGCCGAGATCCAGGTGCTGGCGGACGCCGCCTACGCCGAAGTCCTCGCGCTGAATCCCGACGTGAACGCCGTCCGGAGCCCGCCGCGGAGCGGCGCCCGCTGGCCGGGATTCGCCTGGCAACTGCGCCGGGCGCGCTTCACGCATGTGTTCAATTTCGACAATACGGAGGGCACGGCCGTCCTCGCGCGGCTGACTGGAGCGAAGTTCCGCCTGGGCCTGCATCATGGCGGCTACCGGCTCAAGCTCGCGGGGTGCTACACCCACGCGGTGAACGATCCCAACGACCTGCACGAGTCGCGGCCCATCACCGAATACTACCTGCAGGCCCTTCCCGCCGCCGGGGTGCCCATCGCCAGCCGCGAGGTGCGGCTGGTGCCGCGGGAAGCCGACCTGGCGTGGCTCCGCCGCTTCGTGGGCGCCGGCGGCCCCGTGCTGCTGGTGCATCCCGGCAGCCGCAGCGCCTGGCGCGTGTGGCCGCTGGAGCGGTTCGCGCGGATCTGCGACCTGGCCCAGGACGAACTCGGGGCGCAGGTGGTCCTGGCCGGCGGCCCGGGCGACGGCGAAAAGATCGCCGCCATTCGCGCCGCCGCGAAGTCGCACCTCTTCGCCTTTGAGCAGCCGCTTTCCGTGGCCCGATTCGCCGCGCTGGCCCGCCTGTCGGCCGTGGCGCTCTGCCACGACAGCGGACCGATGCATGTGGCGGCCGCGGTCGGGACGCCGGTGGTGGCCCTCTACGGATCGCAGAACGCGGTCCTCTTCCGCCCGGCGGGCGACGGCCACATCCTGGTGCAGCCATCCCTGCCGTGCACGGAGTGCGTCGCGCCCGAACGCTGCGTCCGCCTCGACTCGTATCACAACCTGTGCGTCCAGCGCAATTCGGTGGAAACGGTCTACGCCGCCCTCCGCCGCCAGTGGGAGCGGGCCGCCGCCGCGCGATGAGCGACCTTCCGCGCATCAGCTTTGCGATTCCCGCCTACCATCGGCCAGCCCTGCTGGCCGAAGCCGTGGCCAGCATCAACGCGCTCGCCGGCCTCCGGTCGGCGGAGATTGTCGTTTGCGACGACGGCCGCCTGGTTCGGGTGGGCGGCGCTGCGGATTCGCAGCCTTCCACCGCGGCGATTCCCGGCGATTTGCAGGCGGCGCTCGAGACCTCGGCCGTGCCCGTGCGCTATGTGGCGAACGAGCCTCCCCTGGGCGCGGTCGGCAACTGGAACCGTTGCTTGCGCGAGGCGCGCGGGGAGTGGGTGACCGTGCTGCACGAGGACGACGTGCTTTATCCCGGCTATTTCAAGCTCGTCGCACCTCGCCTGCGCGAAGCCGTCGCCGCCGTGGCGGTCCGGACCCGGCAGGGTCCCTCCCCCGGAGCGCCCCCCCCGTCCGCTTCCGCGGCCACGCCCAAGGCGTGGGCGTATCCGCCGGCCTATTTCCTCAAAAGCTCCCCGACCCCGTTTCCGGGCGTGATGCTCCGCCGCTCGGCCGCTCTCGCCCTCGGCGGCTTCGACGAGCGATGGGGCCCGCTCGCCGACTATGAGTTCTGGTACCGGCTCGCCTGCGCCGGCCGCGTGGAAGTCGTGCGCGAGGTGGGCGCGTTCTATCGCGTCGCCCCCGGGCAGTGGACCGAACGGGCCTGGGTGCGGATGCTGCGGCTGGCCCACCTGCTGCGCCTGCGCATCGCCCGCGAGCAGTTTCGCCAACGGCCCGAATTGGGCCGCTGGCTCGCGCGGTTCTTCACCTACCGCAACGCGCTCAGCTATGCCGCGCGCTTTCCGGAGCGTCCCGCGGGGCTGGACCGCGCCCTGGCCCTGGGCCGCATCCCCGGGCATCAGATCCCTGCCGGGTGGGTCTGGCAGTGGCTCAAGCTGAGCGCCCGGCCCGCCGCCCCCGCGCCATGAAAATCACGGTCGCCATTCCCACCTACAACCGGGCGGCCCGCCTGCGGGAAACGCTGGCCGGCGTGACGCGGCAGGACTTTCCCGCGGAAGAGTTCGAGATCCTCGTCATCGATAACAATTCCCCCGACGCCACGGCCGCGGTCGTCGCCGAATTCGCCGCCGCCGTCCCTGCGCCTCGGCGCATCCTGGAGACCCGCCAGGGCCTGGACCACGCCCGCAATCGCGCCATCGCGGAAGCCCGCGGCGACATCATCGTCTTTGCCGACGACGACATCCTGGTCCGCCCCGACTGGCTGGCCGAACTTGCGCGCCCCTTCGCCGCCGACCCCGCCATCGCCGCGGTCGGCGGCGAGGTCATTCCCGTCTTCCCCGACGGCCTGCCCGACTGGGTGAAGGACTGGCACGGCCCCCTCGCCTTCCGCCCCGACGCCGGCCCGCTCGCACGGCACCAATCGCCGATGGGCGCCAACCTGGCGATCCGCCGCCGCGTCTTCGACGAACTGGGCCGGTTCCACACCGCGCTCGACCGCTCAGCCGACAGCTACTTCTCCGGCGGCGACGCCGAGATGATCCGGCGCATCCGCGCCGCCGGCCACGGCGTCTGGTTCGCCCCCGCCGCCGCCGTCCGCCACCAGATGCCGGCCAGCCGCACCACGTTTCGCTACGCCGCGCGCCACGCGTTCGACTCCGCCCGCTCGCGCGTGATCGACCGCGCCGGCCGTCCCGGGGCGGCCGCCTATCTCCTCTCGCGCCTGCCCGCCCAGGCGGTGAAGGCGCTCGGCTGCGGGCTTTGGGCCCTGGCCTGCGCGCTCTGCCTGCGGCGGGGCGCGGCCAAGAAAGCGCTGGTCCGAGGCTGGCGTTCCTGCGGCTACGTCTATCAAATCCTGCGGTCGGCCCGTGGCAAAACCTGAGCAGCTTCCCCTGTCGGTGGTCATCATCGCCCGCAATGAGCAGACGAACCTGCGTCGCTGCCTGGCGAGCGTTTCCGGCTGGGCCGCCGAGATCGTCGTCGGTCTGAATGGCACGACCGACGCCAGCCGCGATGTCGCCGCCGCCGCCGGCGCTCGCGTCGTCGAACTGCCCTGGCAGGGATTTCGCGACACCAAGAACGCGGCCCTGAACCTGGCCACGCAGCCCTGGCGGCTGTGCCTCGACGCGGACGAGGAGGTGTCGGCCGCGCTGCAGGGAGCCATCGCCGCCTTCCTCCGCGGCCCCGACGCCGTCCGCTTTGCCGGCGCCCGCTTCCCGCGGAAGGTGCATTTTCTGGGCCGGTGGATCACCCACGGCGATTGGTATCCGGACTACAACGTGCGGCTGGTCGCCGCCGGGCGCGCCCGTTGGGGCGGCGACGCGATCGTCCATGAGAAGATGATCTGCGACGGACCCGTCGCCACCCTGAAGGGGGATCTGCACCATTACTCGTTCCCCACCCTGGCCAGCCACGTGGCCAAGATGATGCCCTTCGCCGAACTGTTTCTGGAACAGCAGCGCAGCCGCGGCCGCCGGTTCTCGGCCGTCCAGGCGGCGTTTCGGCCCGGATGGCGGTTCTTCCGCGGCTATGTGATCAAGGCGGGTTTTCTCGACGGATACCCCGGATTCTATATCGCCTGGGGGACGGCCTTTGGAACCCTGGTGCGCTACACCCGGGTCTACGAGTCGGAGCTGCCATGACCCAGGGACCGGGCAAGGGAACGCCGTTCAGCCGCCTCGCCGAAAAGGCCATTGGCGAATTCCGCCGCGTGGGGACGGGCGATCCGGACAAGATGCGCCGCCGGCCCACGCGGGATCTGGCGGAGGTGATGGAAGAGCTTCGGGTCAAGCACCGCATCGGCCGCGCCGCGCCCGAAGACGCGGTGCGCGAAGCGTGGAGCGACCTGGTCGGCCCCGCCAACGCTGCGTACTCCCACCCGTTGCGCATCGAAGGGCGCCGCCTGATCGTGCAAGCCACCCATTCCGTTGTCCGCAACGAACTCTTCCTCCACCGCCGCGAAATCGTCGAACGGGTCAAAAAACTCCCGGGGTGTGGTTCTGTCACTGATTTGCACCTGCGGGCCGGTTAGCCTCAATTTCGGCTTGCCCGTGCCGTATGCATTTGGGAAGCTAACCGCTTCCGTTAGTGGGACCCGTTCGGTTAAGGGCCCCGCCACGACTCCTCCGGCACCCCGCTGGAGTAAACGGTGCCGCCGGCAAGCCGGGCCAACTGGCCCGCGCAAGCGGGTGGCACGAAGGCTGCAAAGCCTTCGGCAGACGTGCAAACCCAACCGTTCACCATGGCAATCGTAGTCAAACCTGACATCATCGCAGAGTACAAAACGCACGACAAGGATACGGGATCGAGCGAAGTGCAGATCGCGCTCCTGACCGCGCGCATCAACCATCTGACCGAACACCTGCGGACCCACCGCAAGGATTTCCACTCGCGCCGCGGCCTGCTGCAAATGGCCAGCCGCCGCCGCAAGTTGCTCGACTACCTCAAGCGGCATAACCTGCCGACCTACAACGAGTTGCTCCAAAAGCTCAACCTCCGCAAGTAACCTTTGAACCGGGGGGCGGACCCGATCCGCGGGCCCGCCCTCCCTCATTCCGAGGCTCGGCGACCAGAACGGGACATTTCGGAGGGTGCTCAGCGGAGAGCCTCCTCCGAAATCTCTCGGGACGGACGAGCGGTTTCCCACCTCATCCCGGGTTGGCGTGCGCGCCGCCTGCAATGGGGTATAATCAAGACAGGACAGACCTCATGAATCAGAAACATTCCGTCACCGTACCTGAATACGGCGTGACCATCTCGACCGGCAGCCTCGCCAAGTTTGCGAACGGCGCGGTCACGGTCACCACCGGCGAGACCATTGTCTTCGTGTCCGCCACGGTCGCAGCGAATATCAAGCCCGGGCAGGATTTCTTCCCCCTGACCGTCGACTACCGCGAAAAATATGCCGCGGCCGGCCGCTTCCCCGGCGGCTACTTCAAGCGCGAAGGCCGTCCCTCCGAAAAGGAGATCCTGACCTCGCGGCTGTGCGACCGCCCCTGCCGGCCCCTCTTTCCGGAAGGCTTCCTGAACGAAGTTCAGGTCATCGGCCTGCTGCTGACGGCCGACCAGAGCCACGAGTCCGACATTTCGATGGTCAACGGGGCCAGCGCCGCCCTCGCCATCTCCGACATCCCGTGGAACGGCCCGATCGGCGCCGTCCGCATCGGCCAGGTCGACGGACAATTCGTCGTCAATCCGACCATCGAGCAGATGTTCTCCTCGACGCTCGACCTGATCTACGTCGGCAACGAGCAGCATATGCTGATGATCGAAGGCTCGGCCGACCAACTGCCCGAGGAGCGGTTCATCGAGGCCCTGGAATTCGCCCACCACGCCGTGCAGCCCGTGATCAAGGCGATCAAGGAACTGGTCGCCGTGGCCGGCAAGCCCAAGGCCAAGATCGAATTGGTCACCGCCAAGCCCGAGGCCCGCGCCATCATCGAACGGGTGGTCGGCGACCGCATCTCGGCGGCGATCTACGGCAAGGAGAAGGCCGAACGCTCCGCCAACGTGAAGGCGCTCAAGGAGGAGGCCAAGGCCGCCCTCATCGCCGAACTCGGCGAAGGCAAGTTCGCCGACCACGACATCGGCATCACCTTCGAGGATCTGCAGTACAAGACCTACCGCCGCACCGTGCTGGACCGCGGCCTGCGCGCCGACGGCCGCGACGCCAAGTCGCTGCGCCCGATCACCTGCGAAGTCGGCCTGCTGCCCCGCGTCCACGGCTCCGCGCTCTTCCAGCGCGGCGACACCCAGGGCCTCGTCATCACGACGCTGGGCCCGACCAAGGAAGCGCAGGACATGGACGGCCTGACCGGCGGCGCCACCTCCAAGTCCTTTATCCTGCATTACAACATGCCGCCCTTCACGGTCGGCGAAACCGGCCGCTTCGGCGCGCCCGGCCGGCGCGAAATCGGCCACGGGGCCCTGGCCGAGCGCTCGCTCGTCCCGATCCTTCCCCCCGAGGACGCGTTCCCCTATTCGATCCGCGTCACCTCGGAGATCATGGCCTCGAACGGCTCGACCTCGATGGCCTCGATCTGCGGCGGCTGCCTCTCGCTCATGGACGCCGGCGTTCCGATCATCGCTCCTGTCGCCGGCATCTCCTGCGGGCTGATGACCGACAACGCCGCGGACGGCTCGATTTCCCGCTGGGTCACCATCACCGACATTCTCGGCGAGGAAGACCACTTCGGCGACATGGACTTCAAGGTCGCGGGCACGACCAAGGGCATCACGGGCTTCCAGCTCGATCTCAAGATCAACGGCCTGCCCTTCGAGATCGCCAAGACCGCGATCTTCCAGGCGCGCGACGCCCGCATCGAAATCCTCAAGAAGATGCTGGCCGCGCTGCCCGCGCCCCGCGCGAACCTGTCCACGTTCGCCCCCCGCATCCAAACCATCCAGATCGACCCGGAAAAGATCGGCCTGCTCATCGGGCCCGGCGGCAAGACGATCCGCCGGATCACCGAGACCACGGGCGCCCAGATCGACATCGCCGAGGACGACTCCGGCAAGGTGTTCATCTACTCCAACAACGCCGACGCCATGAACCGCGCCGTCCAGGAAATCGACTCCCTCTGCGGCGGCGGCGCCCAGATCGAGGTCGGCAAGCTCTACCATGGCCGCGTCACCGGCATCAAGGAGTTCGGCTGCTTCGTCGAATGCATGCCGGGCAAGGAAGGCCTCTGCCACGTCTCCGAGCTGGCGGACTTCCGCGTGCGCCGCACCGAGGACGTGGTGAAGATGGGCGAGATGATCTGGGTGAAATGCATCGGGATCGACGAGAAGACCGGCAAGGTCCGCCTGTCGCGCAAGGCCGCGATGAAGGAGATGGAGGCGAAGCCCGCGCCGGCGTCCGAACCGGCCGCCGCGAGCTGAGCCCAGCACCGCTGGCAAGCCGGGGGACATCCGCCCCCGGCTTTTTGTTATCCGGCCGCCAATGAAGCTGCTGCTCACCAACGACGATGGCATCGACTCGCCGTTCCTGCGCGCCCTCGCGGAGACGCTCCGCGCGGGCGGCCACGAGCTGAGCGTCGTCGCGCCGCGGCACGAGCAAAGCTGGGTCGGCGCGGCCAAGTCCCGCAGCCGGCCGGTCCGCTCGACGCCGGCCGACGCCGGCTTGGGCTGCCCGACCTGGATCGTCGACGGCACGCCCAGCGACTGCGTCAACATCGCCCTGGACCACCTCCTCGGCGGCCTGCCCGACGGGGTCCTTAGCGGGATCAATGTCGGACTGAACGCCTCGCTCGGATTCATCATCGCCAGCGGCACCGTCGCCGGCGCCTGGGAAGGCGCCCTCCACGGCCTGCCGGCGATCGCGTTTTCCCAGGACGTCACCGAAAAGGTGTATGAAGAACTGAAGGCGAGCCGGGGCCAGCCCGACCCCGACCTCGCGGTGACGCTGGCCGCGTCGGCCCGCCATGCCGCCCGGCTCGCGCCGGAGCTGCTTGCCGCTTCGGCCGGCCATCCATTCCTACTGCACAACGTGAACTTCCCCTATCCGTGCCGCGCGGAAACCGCGGTGCGGCGCACCGTGCCCGCGCACATGCTGGTGCCCCGGCTCTTCACGCCGCAGGCGGACGACGGGACTCACCGGCTGATCTTCCGCGTCGGCGAGGACATCTCTCCGGCCGGCCTGCGCACCGACCGTGAAGCGCTGCGGGCCGGCCTGATCAGCCACACCGTTCTGGACTTCACGCGCCTGGGCGTGCCGCCGCCATGATCGAGGTCGAAAACCTCACGCGGATTTTCCGCACCTATAAGAAGCGGCCGGGCTTCTGGGGCGGGGTGACCGGCCTGGTGCACCGCGATTTCGAGGAGGTGGCCGCGGCCCGCGACATCACGTTCTCGATCGCCGAGGGGGAATTCGTCGGCTTTCTCGGACCCAACGGGGCCGGCAAGACGACGACCCTCAAGATGCTCTCCGGGCTGATCCAGCCCACCTCGGGGCGCGCGCGGGTCGCCGGCTTCGATCCCAGCCTGCGCGAGAACGCCTACCGCCGCATCTTCGCCCTCGTCATGGGCCAGAAGAACCAATTGTGGTGGGACCTGCCCGCGCGCGAGTCCTTCATCCTGCTGCGGGCCATCTACGCCCTGCCAGCCGAGCAGTATCGCGCCACGCTCGACGAGCTCGTCGAACTGCTCGGCGTCGGCCCCAAGCTCGACGTGATGGTGCGCGAACTCTCCCTGGGCGAGCGCATGAAGATGGAGCTCATCGCCGCCCTGCTGCACCGTCCGCGCGTCCTCTTCCTCGACGAGCCCACGATCGGACTCGATGTCCTTTCCCAAAGGGCCGTCCGCAACTTCCTGCGCGACTACAACCGCCGCTACAAGGTCACGATCCTCCTCACCAGCCACTACATGGGCGACATCAAGGAGCTGTGCGAGCGCGTCGTGGTCATCCACCGCGGCCGCAAGATCTACGACGGCCAGCTCGACCGGCTCGAGTCCGGGCCGGAGGGCCGGGTCAAGGTCATCACTTTCCAGCCCAGCCCCAACGATGCCAGCGGCCGCTCCTTCCCCAACGAATGGCGTTCGCGCTTCGGCGCCACGACCCGGGACGGCGAGGGAAAATACATCGTGCGCGCGCCGACCGCCGACGTCGTCGCCGTGTCCCAGGAAATCCTTTCCGCCGGCCCCGTGGCCGACATCACGATCGAGGACGTCCCGCTTGAAGAAGTGATTGCCGCCCTCTTCGCGCAGCCCAGCCTCGGGGCGGCCGCCCGCTAATCCCGCCAGGCGCGCCTCGCGCCGACTGCAGCCTGCCGGAAGATCCGCCGGCCTCGCTTGCGGCTTTCCCGGAACCGGCGTCCCTTGTGGGCATGAGCTCGAGTTCCGCGGCCGGCCAGCCCGCGACGTCTCGGCTGCTGGTCGACGTTCCGCGGCTGGTGACGGCGTACTACAGCGAGGTTCCCGACCCCGCGGTCGCCGCGCAACGGGTTTCCTTCGGCACGTCGGGCCACCGCGGCTCCTCGCTCGACCGGAGCTTCAACGAAGCGCACATCCTGGCGATCAGCCAAGCCATCTGCGCCTACCGCCGGGAACAGGGCATCGACGGCCCCCTCTTTCTGGGCATCGACACCCACGCCCTGTCCGTCCCGGCCGCCGCGACGGCGCTCGAGGTGCTGGCCGCGAACGGCGTCGACACGATGCTGGCGGCCGACGACGAGTACACCCCGACTCCCGCCGTGTCCCACGCCATCCTCGTTCACAACCGCGGCCGGACCGCGGGGCGCGCCGACGGGATCATCATCACTCCCTCGCACAATCCGCCGCGGGACGGCGGCTTCAAGTACAACCCGCCGAGCGGAGGACCGGCGGGAACCGATGTCACCGGCGGGATCGAGGCGAAGGCGAATGCGCTGCTCGAAGCCGGCCTGCAGGGCGTGAAGCGCGTGCCGTACGCGCAAGCCCTCAAGGCGCCGACGACCCACCGCCACGATTTCATCGGGGCGTACACGGCCGACCTGGGCGCGATCGTCGACTTCGAGGCGATCCGCGGCGCGAGCCTTTCCCTGGGCATCGATCCTCTCGGCGGGGCCGGCGTCCATTATTGGCACCGCATCGCGGAGCGCTACGCCATCGACCTGACCGTGGTGAGCGAGGAGGTCGATCCGACCTTCCGCTTCATGACCTTGGATTGGGATGGACAGATCCGCATGGATCCCTCCTCGCCCTTCGCCATGCGGCGGCTGATCGGGCTCCGGGACCGCTTCCCCGTCGGCGCGGCCTGCGACACGGACCACGACCGCCACGGGATCGTCACCCGCAGCGCCGGCCTGCTGCCCCCGAATCATTTCCTGGCGGTGGCGGCCTTTTACCTCTGCCAGCATCGCCCCCAATGGCCGCGGGCGGCGGCCGTGGGCAAGACCCTGGTGAGCAGCTCCATCATCGACCGGGTCGCGGCCAAGCTCGGACGGGCCCTCTGCGAAGTCCCGGTGGGATTCAAGTGGTTTGTGGACGGGCTGACGGACGGCTCCCTGGGTTTCGTGGGGGAGGAAAGCGCGGGCGCGACCTTCCTGCGCCGAGACGGCTCGGTCTGGACGACCGACAAGGACGGAATCGTCATGGCCCTGCTGGCGGGTGAAATCACGGGCCGCCTGGGCCGGGACCCCGGCGAAATCTACGCGGAGCTCGCGGACGAGCTCGGCGCGCCGGCCTACGAACGCATCGATTGTCCGGCCACGCCGGCGCAACGGGCGGTCCTCGCCCGGCTGGCGCCGGAGCAGGTCCGCACGGCCGAACTGGGCGGCGAGAAGATCGAGCGCATCCTCACGCGGGCTCCCGCCAATGGCGCGCCGATCGGCGGGATCAAGGTGGTGGCCCCGAGCGGCTGGTTCGCCGCCCGTCCCTCGGGCACGGAGGACATCTACAAAATCTACGCCGAAAGCTTCCAAGGGGCCGGGCATCTGCGCCGCATCCAGGAGGAGGCCCGGCGGATGGTCGAAACCGCCCTGGCCGAAGCGGGCGCGCCGGCGGCGCCGGGCCAACCCTCCGCCTGACATGAGCGCCATGACACCCAAGGCCGCCGCCCCGGGCGGCTCTCCCCCCGAGGGGTTCGACGCCCTGGCCGAACTGGCGCTCGATCTGCGCTGGTCGTGGAACCACGCCGCCGACCACCTTTGGCGCGACCTGGACCCCGCGCTGTGGGAGCTCACCCACAATCCGTGGGTCATTCTGCAGACGGTGTCGAAGGAGCGGCTGGGCCGCGCCCTGGCGCAGCCCGCCGTGCGCCGCGAAGTGGACGCCCTGCTGGAGGAAAAGCGCCGCGCCGCCGAAGGCCCGGCCTGGTTTCAGCAGGCCCATCCCCGGCCGGGCCTCGGCGCCGTCGCCTACTTCAGCATGGAGTTCATGCTCAGCGAGGCGCTCCCGATCTACTCCGGGGGCCTGGGCAACGTGGCCGGCGACCAGCTCAAGGCGGCCAGCGACCTGGGGGTGCCGGTGGTCGGCGTGGGCCTGCTCTACCAGCAGGGCTATTTTCGCCAGATCATCGACCGTGCGGGCGGCCAGCAGGCGCTTTATCCCTACAACGATCCGGGCCAGCTGCCAATTACCCCCCTGCGCGACGCCTCAGGCGAATGGATACGCATCGAGCTCAAGCTGCCCGGCTATGCGGCGTGGCTGCGCGCCTGGCAGGTGCGCGTGGGCCGCGTGCGCCTACTCCTGCTCGACACGAACGATGCCGCCAACCTCCCCGCGCACCGCGGCATCACCGGCGAACTGTACGGCGGAGGGCCGGAGCTGCGCCTCAAGCAGGAATTGGCCCTGGGCCTCGGCGGCTGGCGGCTGCTGCGCGCGGCCGGCTTCCGGCCGGAAGTCTGCCATCTCAACGAAGGCCATGCCGCGTTCGCGGTCCTGGAGCGGGCGCGCGAATTCATGGCGGCGACGGGCCAGCCGTTTCCGGCGGCGCTCGCCGCCACCCGGGCGGGAAACCTGTTCACCACCCACACGGCCGTGCCGGCCGGCTTTGACCGGTTTCCGCCGGAGATGGTCGAACACTATCTGGGCGGGTACGCGCGCGAGCTCGGCCTGTCCGCGCGCGACCTGCTCGCCCTGGGGCGGCGGAACGCCGACGACGCGGGCGAAGCCTTCAACATGGCCTACCTCGCCCTGCGGGGCAGCGGGGCCGCGAACGGCGTCAGCCGCCTGCATGGTCAGGTGAGCCGCCGCATCTTCGCTCCGCTGTTTCCCCGCTGGCCCGAGGCCGAGGTGCCCGTTGGGCACGTCACCAACGGGGTGCACATGCCCAGCTGGGACTCGCAAGCGGCGGACGCCGTCTGGACCGCCGCCTGCGGAGCGCGGCCCTGGCTCGGCGTGAACAGCCGCCTGGAAAGCGGCATCACGGCGGCGCCGGCGGCCGCGCTGTGGGACCTGCGCACGACCAATCGCAAGGCCCTCGTGGGCTTTGTCCGCGACCGGCTGGCCCGCGAACTGGCGCTCGGCGGCGCGGCGGGCGACGAGGTCGAGAGCGCGCGCCACGTGTTCGACCCCAACGCCCTCACCCTGGGCTTTGCCCGCCGCTTCGCCACCTACAAGCGCCCCAACCTCCTGCTGCGCGATCCGGGGCGGCTGCTGCGCCTGCTGGCCGACCCTGAGCGCCCGGTGCAGCTCGTCATCGCCGGCAAGGCCCATCCGGCCGACGAGCCGGGCCAGGAGATGATCCGCGAGTGGATCCGCTTCATCCGCGGAACGGAGGCCCGGGCGCGGGTCGTGTTCCTCGCCGATTACGACATGCTGCTCACCGAACAGCTGGTCCAGGGGGTGGACGTCTGGCTCAACACCCCGCGCCGGCCGTGGGAAGCGAGCGGCACCAGCGGCATGAAGGTGCTGGTCAATGGCGGGCTCAACCTGTCCGAGCTCGATGGCTGGTGGGCCGAGGCCGACGATCCGGCGGTGGGCTGGGCGGTCGGCGATGGAAACGAGCACGGCGAGGATGCCGCTTGGGACGCCGCCGAGGCCGACCAGCTGTACCGAATCCTGGAGCGCGAGGTGGTGCCGGAGTTTTATGCCCGCGACGCGGCCGGCCTGCCGGCCGCTTGGGTCGAGCGCGTGCGCGCCAGCATGGCGCGGCTGACTCCGCGCTTCTCGGCGGCCAGGACCGTGCAGGAATACTGCGAAACCTATTATCTGCCGGCGGCGCGCGCCTATCGGGAGCGCGCCGCCGAAAACGGCGAGGGCGGCAGCCGGATCGCGCGCTGGCGCGAGGGTCTGGACCGTCACTGGCCGAATTTTCGCTTCGGCAAGCTCAGCGTCCGGACGGCCGGTTCCAGCCACGAATTTGAGGTCGAGGTGTTCCTGGGGGACGCGGACCCCGCCAGCGTGCGCGTCGAGCTCTACGCCGAGGGCGAAGCGGAGCCGCGGGAAATGTCGGCGGGGGATCATGCGACCGGCCCGGGCGGCGCGACGCTTTACGGGGCCCAGGCGCCCGCGGCGCGGCCGGCCAGCGACTACACGCCGCGCCTCGTCCCGCGCTGCTCCGGCGTCCGCGTGCCGTTGGAGGCCGGCCACATTCTGTGGCAGCGATGACAGATCGGGAATGATTCCTAACTCAAATTTTCATGAAAACGCTTCGAGATCGACGAAGCGCCGCGCGAGCATCGACCGAAACCGCCGAGGCGGGCTCTCAGCCCATCGCGGGAAGGTTCCGGCCGGTAGTCGCCCGGTGTCTTCCCTCGAGACTGAAGCGAGGTCCGTGAAAAATTGGGTCTAAAGACTTTCCTTAGCGAATACCGGCAGGGACTCCGATGGTGCGGACGCTGCCGGCGCGATAAGATGAGCGCCAACGACACTCCCATGAAAAAAAATCAAATCACCTCCGCCACGGCGGCCCCGCGCGCGCCGTCCCAGACTGAAATTGCGCCGATAGCCTACCGGATCTGGCAAAGCCGCGGCTGTCCGGAGGGCCAGGACCAGGCCATATGGCTTGAGGCCGAGCGCTCCCTCAAGGCGGGAGCCTCCGGCACGGCGCGCGCGCGCCGCCGGGCGGAGGCCTCCGAAGATGCCGACGAGTTGGAAGAGCGCACCGCCGAATTGCTCGAGGAGACCGCCCCGCCGGCCCGGCGCAGCGCGACCGCGCTCTGAGGTCCGGCTCTGCCGCAGGCTCCATGCCCACCCTGCCCTCAGCCGCGCCGAACGACCCGCTTCCAATTCAGGGCCTCGAGACGCTCTATGCGGAACTGAAGGCCGGCCCGGACGGACTGTCGTCGACGGAAGCCGCATCGCGCCTGGTCCGGTACGGGCCCAACGCCCTGGAATCCGGGCGCGAGAGCGCGCTGCTGAAATTCCTGCGCAACTTCTGGGGGCCGATACCCTGGATGATCGAGGTGGCCGCGATCCTCTCCGGCGTGGTCGGCCATTGGGTCGACCTGGCCATCATCGTCATTCTGCTCGTGTTCAACGCGGTGGTCGGATTCTGGCAGGAACACCAGGCGGCCAACGCCGTCGAGGCCCTCAAGAAGCAGCTCGCCCTCCGCGCCCGGGTGCGCCGCGACGGGGCCTGGCGGGACATCGACGCGACGCAGCTCGTGCCCGGCGACGTGGTGCGTGTCCGCCTGGGGGACGTGATTCCCGCCGACCTGAAGCTGCTGGAAGGCGAATATCTCTCGGTCGACCAATCCGCGCTGACCGGCGAGTCGTTGCCGGTGGACAAGAAGGCCGGCGACGCGGCCTATGCCGGCTCGATCGCCCGCCAGGGCGAGATGTCGGCCCTCGTCGCGGCGACGGGCGGGGCAACCTTCTTCGGCCGGACCGCCAAGCTGGTCGCCTCGGCCAAGTCGGTCTCCCATTTTCAAAAGGCCGTCCTGGCGATCGGAGACTACCTCATTTACATCAGCGTCGGCCTCGCCGCCGTCCTCATCCTCACGATGATCCTGCGCGGAGCGCCGGTGCTGACGCTCTTTCAATTCGCGCTCATCCTCGTCGTCGCCGCGATTCCCGTAGCCATGCCGGCCGTCCTTTCCGTGACGCTGGCAATCGGAGCGGCCGGCCTGGCCCGGATGAAGGCCATCGTGACCCGGCTGGAGTCGATCGAGGAGATGGCCGGCATGGACATCCTCTGCTCGGACAAGACGGGAACCCTGACCAAAAACCAGCTCAGCCTCGGGCCGCCCGCGCCGTCGCCGGGGGTCACGGAGCCGGAGATCCTTCTCGCGGCCGCGCTGGCCTCCAAGGCGGAAAACCGCGACGCGATCGATGACGCCGTGTTCGCGGCGCCGGGACTGGCCCCGCTCACCGCGGGCTACCGCCAGGCGCGCTTCGTCCCGTTCGATCCGATTCGCAAGCGCACGGAGGCCGACGTGACCGGGCCGGATGGCGCCGCCTTCCAGGTCGCCAAGGGAGCGCCGCAGGTCATGATCGACCTGTGCCGCCCGGCGCCCGACGCGGCGGCCCGCATTCAAGCGGCCGTGGAGGAATTTGGTCAGAAAGGCTATCGCACGCTGGGAATCGCCCGCTGCGACGCGGGGGCCCAGTGGCGGTTCCTGGGCCTGCTCCCCCTGTCCGATCCGCCGCGGGCGGATTCCGCCGAAACGATCCGCCAGGCGGCCGCGCACGGCATCGAGGTCAAGATGGTGACCGGGGACAATGTCGCCATCGCCCGCCAGATTTCAGGGCAGCTCGGTCTCGGGACCAATATCCGCCTGGCGGGGGAATTCTTTCCCGATGCGGAGGGCGCCGCCCTGTCGGACGAAGCGGCGGCCAAGATCGAGGCGGCGGATGGCTTCGCCCAGGTTTTCCCGGAGCACAAGTACAGGATCGTCAAGGCGCTGCAGGCGCGCGGCCACATCGTCGGCATGACCGGCGACGGCGTGAACGACGCCGCGGCGCTCAAGCAGGCCGACACGGGTATCGCGGTGAGCGGTGCGACCGACGCCGCCCGGGCGGCCGCCGCGCTCGTTCTGACCGCCCCCGGGCTGTCGACCATCGTGCGCGCGGTCGAACAGGCGCGGATCATCTTCGAGCGGATGAACAGCTACGCCATCTACCGCATCACGGAGACGATCCGCATCATGTGCTTCGTCGCCCTGGCGATGATCGTCTTCAAGTTCTATCCGATCACGACCGTGATGATCATCCTTTTGGCGCTGCTCAACGACCTGCCGATCCTGACCATCGCGTACGACCGCACGTGGCTGGACCCCAAGCCGGTGCGCTGGAACATGCGCCGCGTGCTGACGGTCGCGACGGTGCTGGGGCTGATCGGGGTCCTCGAAACCTTCGGCATCCTGGTCATCGCCCGGCTGGGCTTCCGCCTGACCGAGGCCCAGATCCAATCGTTCATCTACCTCAAGCTGGCCGTGGCCGGCCACCTGACGCTCTTCGTCGCGCGCACGCGCCGGCCCTTCCTCGCCCCGCCGCATCCGGCGCCGATCCTGCTCGTGGCCATCCTCGGGACGCAGGCCATCGCCGCCCTGATCGTCGGCTTCGGCTGGCTGGTGACGCCGATTCCCTGGAAATATGTCGGCTTCGTCTGGGCCTATTGCCTCGCCTGGGTCTTCATCGAGGACTGGCTCAAGTGCCAGGTCTACCGGCATCTCGAGTTCGGCGGCCGGAGGCATCGCCATTTCCTGGATCGGATCAAGACGCCGCTCCACCCTCAGCCCATTCCCGGGCCGAATGACCCCGCGGCCCCAGCCCTCTCCCGACCATGAATCCACTCGACCATCCTCCTGCCGCCGCGCCGCTGAGCGGCGAGCTGCTTCACCGCATGGACGCCTACTGGCGCGCCGCCAACTACCTGTCGGTCGGCCAGATTTACCTCTGGGACAATCCCCTGCTGCGCGAACCGCTCAAGCTGGAGCACGTGAAGAAGATGCTCCTCGGCCATTGGGGCACGACGCCCGGCCAGAATTTCATCTACGTGCACCTGAACCGGCTGATCCGCGAGGACGACCTGGACATGATCTACATTTCCGGGCCGGGCCACGGCGGCCCGGCGCTGGTGGCGAACACGTACCTGGAAGGCACCTATTCGGAAATCTATCCCGAGGTGAGCCGGGACCTGGCC
>DASRSH010000121.1:0-14345 GCA_035656575.1 Opitutaceae bacterium | reverse complement strand
CTTTTTCTCCCTACGGACCCGAGTCGCATGCATTCGAATACAGCAACGGCGTAATGGTCGACTTGGGTTCACTTGGCGGAACAGTAAGCTATGCCTTTGCGATTAACGACTCAGGTCTGATCGTAGGACGAAGCCAAATAGTTGGCGACCAGCACCAAGTTGCCGTCAGCTATACAAATGGCTCCGTCGTTCCGCTTGGATCATTGGGCGGCGACGACAGTGAAGCACTCGCCATCAACAATAATGGCATCATCGTCGGTGACAGCTGGACTGTTAATGACGCTGCAGATCACGCCTTTGAAGACATAGGTGGAACCTTGACCGACCTCGGCACTTTAGGGGGATTGGAGAGCCGAGCGGAAGCCATCAATGACAACGGTGTAATCGTTGGGGATAGCACGACGTCAGGCTGGAACGACGACCGCGCTTTTATTGAGGATGATGGCCAAATGACGGACCTCAACTCACTTGTAACCAACTTACCAGCGGATTTTGTACTAGAAGAAGCCACCGCTATCAACGATTCCGGACAAATCCTCGCGAATGGCGCGTTTGAACTACCCGGTGGCTCTGGGCAATATGAGTCATTTTTGCTGACCCCGGTGCCAGAGAGATTTCCCGGGCTAATGAGCGCCATTCCCCTCGGTCTGCTCTTGCTGCTTCATCGAAAGACTTCTGAAATACCTTCTGACTTCTGATTTGTAGCAGCCAGGACGCCATCGGGCGACGGCAGTTCGTGTTGTCACCCTTGTTGTCACCTGTCACCGAAATTTAAGACGATTCCGGATAACGCCAGCAAACATCAAATGATCGTAAGTCGCTGGCTCTGTAGGCCGGGATAACTCTGGATCAGGTTAGCAGATACAGGCCAATAACGCCCGATCGAATTTGCAGACCTCGGCCTTACCACTTGGCTACCGCGCCCTGTTTAGCGGGACAGAAATCGACCAGTTAAAACCGCCGAGTTGGGTTCGCAAGGCGAAAGGAGCCGTCCGGAAATGAGCCACTGTTATCGATCGGATCACGGATCAGATACGCCTTCAAAAACGCTTGGCATAATCACCGTGCGAACCGATCCACATCCAAATGAACGTGTCATCGGAAAACTTTCCAACCGCCCGATAGTGGTCGCCCACTCGTACCGACCAATTGGGCTTCTGCAGCGGCTTGAAATGGAGTGAAGGGTGGAACGGATTCGCCGCCCACAGTTGCTAATTCTTGCGGGCAATCGCCTTCACTTCGACGGGAAGGGCACCATAGAGCTCCCAAAAGGCAGGAGTTCCCCGGCTCTTTATGGTCACGACTCGCCGAGCAAATCCGACAACGGACGGGTCTGGCCTTGCCGGTCGGCTTGGTCCGCCTGTCGATTCATCGCGTCAAATTTTCCCGCCTTAGCGTCCGCTTTCATTTGCCGGTCCCAATCGTCATCCGTCCAGCCGCAAAGCTCAGCGATCAACTCCGCCCGCTGCTCGAGAGGAAGGTGTTCGATGGCAGTCTTAATCTCCTGGACGGTGCTCACAGCAATTCAATGTGGCGCTTTTGGCGCGGCGGGCAAGTTCAACGGAAGCCGCTCTAAGGCAATGCCACGGGAGAGTACTTCAAAGCGCGACCGCCGCCTCCCCAATAAATTTCCCCTCCCAAAGGTAGAACTTCTTGGCTCTCCGCATTTCCGCGGCAGCCTCTGCGCCAGACAAAAACACAAAGCCCAGACGGCGACTTTCGCCAGGGCGCATCTCGCTTTGCCCCAGCAAAGGCCAGCCGTCGCGGCCCACAAGGGGCTCCTCAACTGAGACGCAGCACGGGCAGCCCCATCCCGGAAGAATTGCCGATTTCCGCCCACCTTGGTCTGCGCGGTAAAGCGTGACATCGGCGCGATAAGCTGAGGTTCAACCTCCAAAAGTTGTTCGCCCCGAGTTTGGTTCGCCTTTGCCAACGCCGGGCGATGCGTTAGCTTGCTACATTCTCGGGCCGATCTTTGCGGGATTGGGGCTTTTGCTCCTATTGTGGATTCCCAACTCTCCGCCGGGCTTCTTCGAACGCGTTCCTTACCGCAGCGAACGCCTCTGACCATCTCGGCAGGAGGCCAAATCCCGAAGGCGTATTCATTCGCAAGACCTGAAGGATCCCTCCCGCATCTTAGCCTGCCCGTAGCTCAAGCCGGGGACTCGGGGCCTCTCCGACTGATGCGGCAGCATGGGCAACGACGCCCCCAAGGTTAGCGGCAAGGATGATGTGAAGCATCAAAGCCTTGCCGGCGGCGACGGGGTGCCTTCTGCGTTCTCCTGCGCCTCCGCCGACGTGATGAGTTTTTGAAACGCCGGCTCGCTGCGCAATGGGTCCCACTCGGGGTCAAGCCGCAGGGTGAACGACGTGAAGTCGACGGCATGGCCCTTTTGCTGCAGGCCGGTCGTCAGCCACTGAATCGCCTCGGCCTTCCGACCGAGCACGACGCAAGCCTCCGTCACCCAGAAAGGCACCATCGTGGCGCGGGCGGGATCGATCCCATTTATCTGCAGCAGGAGTGAAAACTCACGCTCCGCCTCCTCCCGTTCTCCGAGGCTGGCCAGCAGCCACATCCGGTTGTAATGCAGGCGAACGTTGTCGGGACTCGCGGCCAGGCGCGCCTCCACCAGTTTGAGCGCCTCCCGCCACTGCTCCACGGCGGCATCGGCGCGTCCGGCCACGTGCAACGCTCTCCCCACCAATTCGCTTTTGGGGCCGCTGTACCAACTGTCGTTGATCCAGTCGCGCGGCACCCCCCACAAGCGTCCGATCGCGGCATCCGCGTCCCGCCGGAGGTAATCGACATAGTAGGCAAAAAAGGCGCCGCGGTCCTCCCGCAACGACTCGGCTGGAATCTGATCGAGCGTCGCTCGCGCCCCGGCCAGATCTCCATGCAGCACGGTTTGATACCAGACTATCATCAGCAGCGCGCCCGAGAACGGCCTTTGCGCAATCGCCGCCCGCATGGCGGCCTCGGCGGCGGCCGTCCGGCCCGCAAACCAAAGACTCAGGCTCTTGTTGTAAAGCGCGAGGGGATCGCCGCCGGGCAACGCCGCCGATTCGTCATCGAGTGCAATCGCCTCCTCCAGCTGCCCCCGGCGGCCGAGCGTCGTGGCCAGAGCGCGCAATACGCGCCGATCGTGGGGACGTTCCTGGCGGAGTTGGCGCAGGAGCTTCGTCTTCTCCTCGCCTTCGTGGCCGCCATTGCCCAGGAGGACCGCTTGGGCGAATCGCGCTTCAAACGACTGGGGATCGAACCGGAGTGCCCGCCGGGTCGCGGTCTGCTGCGCGTCACGACGGGCATCCGAGACGTCCCAGCCGCGAGCCGCATACATTCCGTCCAACTGGGCGATTGCTGCCCACACCTCGGCGTCGTTCGGGTCCTTGGCCTTGGCCTGGACCAGCAAGTCTTCCGCGAGCTTGTAGTCGTCGCGCGATGCGTCGGGCGCCCCAAACAAATCGCGCGCCTGGGCGACGAGTTGGCGGCTATCCGAGGTTGGAGTGGCGGGTGGGACGCCGGTGGTTGGGGCTTCTGCGAGCGGAGCCCCCGCCCGCTCATGCCATGGCTGCCAGATTGCCAGGGCAACAGCCGCCGCAAAGCCGGCCATCACCGCCCCAAGCCAGGGCGGGATCCGCTTCTGTGGGGAAGCGGGCTGGCCCCATCCACTTTTCGGGTTGGACGGCTGCTTCGGGCGCCCTTCACCGGCCGCAGGTCCTCCGCCGAGCAGACTCTTCACCCGGTCGCAAAAGGCGGCCGTGGCTTCGCCGGCGGGCAGCCGCATCCATTGCACGGTGAGAAATGCATCGGGCACGAGGGCTTCGCTGTCGGTCGTACCGTCGATCGTCACCGGCACGATGAACGGCTTTCCTCTCGCGATCAGATGCGACCGCTGCTCGGCCAGATGCCACTCCAGCCTGAAATAACCCTCAGGACGTGCCTGCGTGTTTGCCGAGATGATCGGCACGAAGAGCTCGCAGTCCTTGATTTGCCTGCGGATCTTGGCGTCCCACGCGTCGCCGCCGCGCAGCTCGCTCTGGTCGAACCAGACTTCGATCCCGCAGGCGCGCAAGGCATCGCAGATACGCTTCGCAACTGCGGCGTCCTGGGATGCGTAGCTGAGAAACACCGCGCCGGACATCGCTCCGGAGCCTGCTCCGGCCAAATCTGGCCAGCGAGTAAAAACCGGGGCGCCACCGGCCAGGCGCTGCGCCCATCCCCCCCCCGCCCGGCCTCGATCGCGGCGAAAGATCGCCGCGGGCGCCCGGCTGTGCATGATGGGCCGGTTGCCCATGTCCAAAACCTTCGACGATCTGCCGGCCTGCGCCGGCTGCGGGAGTTGCTGCCACCTCGTGGTCGAGCTTCTGCCCGGCGACAATGTGCCGGAGGAACTGGTCGTCGAGCATGACGGGGTGCGCTGCATGGAACAGCGTGGCAATGGCATGTGCATGGCCCTGGACCCCGTGACCCGGCTGTGCGGAATTTACGACCGCCGGCCGGCCGCTTGCCGCGCCTTTGAGCGGGCGTCGCCTCTTTGCCTGAAAGCGCTCGCCCGAGAACGCCGGCCCGGGGAGGAGCAGCGAAACGCGTGAAGATCAAAGCCGCCGAATTCGCGGTCAGCGCCCCGGACGTGCGCTCATGTCCCGATTGGACGTTGCCCGAATTTGCGCTGATCGGCCGTTCCAACGTGGGCAAGTCTTCGCTGGTCAATCTGCTGACCGAGCGCCGCAACCTGGCCAGGGTCTCCGACACTCCGGGCAAGACCCAGTTGATCAATTTCTACGTCGTCAACAAGGCCTGGTGCCTGGTCGATCTTCCCGGCTACGGCTATGCCGCCGCGGCGAAAAGTCGCCGCCACGAATTCAACGCGGCGGTAGCCGGGTACCTGGCGGATCGCCCCAATCTCCAGCGCGTTTTCGTGCTCCTCGATTCGCGCCTGCCGCCGCAGGCGATCGACCTGGAGTTTCTGCGTTGGCTGGAAGAGCAGGAGGTTCCGTTCGCGCTCATTTTCACGAAGACGGACAAACGATCCGAGAAGGGGCGAGCCACTCTGGCGACTGTCACTCAGGCGCTGGGACAGTGGCGGTCCGATCGACCCGAGGCGTTTGCGAGTTCGGTGCAGTCCCGCGCCGGGCGGGACGACATCCTGGGCTGCATCGAACGCAGCCTCGCCAGAGACGGCCGACCGTAGCGGGAAGCCAAGCTGCGCGTCGGGCTCAGCCCGGAGTGGATGCTTTTTGGGGAATCGCCGTTCTGGAAATAACCCGGCGACTGCAGCAGCCCAGGGTTCGGGCCCTGATAGCAAGTGGCTGAAGCGCTGACTCGCCGCTTTCACTATTGCCAGGCCGGACTCTCAAAACATCCTCTGCACACGTCCTCTTTGTGTCGTAGCCGGTGGCCCGCCTCCGTGCCATCGGGCTAAAGCCCCCAATCCATCCTCATGTCCAATCCGGCCATCGTTCTCGGTCGCGCTCCCAACCGGAGTTTCGCCGCCAGTCATCCTTGGGATCGCAATTTCTTTCTCGTGATGGCCGGGCTGGCTTGGCTTGGCATTGTGCGAGGATTCGGCGGCGATATCGCCGATCGGGTTGCGCACCACGCGGCGCCCTTTCCGATCATCGTCCACGTTCACGCCGCGGTTTTCGTTCTTTGGCTCGTACTGTTCACCGTCCAGATCCTGCTCGTGCGCTCGCGGAAGCTGTCCGTCCACATGACGCTGGGCTTCGCCATGATCTGGCTGGCGGGGCTCATGGCGCTCATCGGGCCGGCGACCGCCCTGACGGTGCAGCACCATGCGATGGGCGACCCCAAGGCCGATCCGGCCTTCCTGAGCATCCAGTTCACGGACATTCTGGCTTTTGTCGGACTGACGGCAGCGGCGATTGTGCTCCGCAAGTGGGCCGCCGCCCACAAGCGGCTGATTCTGCTTGGCACGCTCTACATCACGGACGCCGGCTTCGCCCGGTGGCTGGCTGGCCCCATTCTGCGCTCGCTCCCCCCGAGCTACTGGCATTTGTGGGTGGCCTTCTACTGCGGGCCCATCGCCTTGGTCCTCCTGGCCGGAGCCTATGACCTCGCCACCCGGCGGCGACTGCACCCCGTCTTTTTGGCCGGGGCCGCCTACATGTTCTCCATGCAGATGCTCGCGCTCTCGCTCTATTTCTCCCCGGCCTGGCTTACGCTTTCCAAACGCTTGATCGCCGGGTGGCCTTGGTAGCGGATGACTCTCCCTGAGCGCGTTCCGTTTTGGGCGTGGCGCGGCGGCTGCAGCGGCGGCCGTTTGCGTTCGGCAAGCCGCGGGCACGGTGGAGTTATTTGCCGCCCGTCCTGACACCGAGCACCACCTGGCATGGGCCGGAACACCGCTGGCTGGCTCTGGCTCTGCCAGGACTCCGCGGGAATCTGATCGAGCGTCGCCTGCGCGCCCGTCCTTTCGCTTGGCCCGGCCGACAGCAGGATCGACTTGGGAGGAGCCATAAGTATTAGGCTGGGAAATGTCCGCTTCTGCCCGAAAGCCCGCCTTGGGGTTCATCTGCGTGACGATGGTCCTGCTCATGTTTGGGTACGGGCTCATCATTCCGGTGCTGCCCAACCTGGTCACGCAATTCGAGGGCGGCAGCATCGCAGCGGGATCGCGGTCGTATGGAAACCTGATCGGCATCTTCGCCCTCATGCAGTTCGTCTGCTCGCCGATCCTGGGCGCGCTGTCGGATCAGTTCGGGCGCCGGCGGGTGCTTCTGATCACGCTGACCGGCCTGAGCATCGACTACGTCATCATGGGGGCTTCGCGCAGCATCGCCTGGCTGTACGTCGGGCGGATGATCTCGGGCGCCACGGCCGGCGCGATTGCGACGTGCAACGCTTATATCGCCGACATCATGCCCCCCGAGAAGCGGGCCCAGGGCTATGGGCTACTCAATGCCGCCTTTGGGTTGGGCTTCGTGATCGGTCCCGTGCCGGGGGGATTGCTCGGCGAAGCCAATCTGCGCCTGCCTTTTTTCGTCGCCGCCGGGTGCGTCCTGCTGAATCTGGTCTACGGCGCCGCGGTGCTGCCCGAATCCCTTCCCGTAGAGCGGCGGCGGCCCTTTCAGTGGAAGCGCGCGAACGCAGTGGGAGGTCTGCTCGCGCTGCGGCGTTTTCGGGGGGTGCTTCCGCTCGCGTCGGCGTTGTTCATCACCACGTTCGCCAGCTCGATGCTGCAGGCCACCTGGGTGCTCTACACCGGGTACCGCTTCGGATGGTCCACCGCGCAAGTGGGCACGTCGCTGGCGATGGTCGGCATTTCGATGGCCATCGTCCAGTCGGTGCTGGTGAAGCCGATCATCGCACGCACCGGGGAGAGGCGCGCGCTGATTCTGGGCCTGGGGATTTCAGCAATAGAAATGACCGCTTATGGCTCCATTTCCCAAGGCTGGATGATGTACCTGGTGATTGTCTTCGGCTCGCTGGGGGGCATCGCCGGCCCGGCGGCCCAAGCGCTCATGACGCGGCAGGTCGCGGCCGACGAGCAAGGCAAGCTGCAGGGCGCCGTTTCCAGTCTTTATAGCCTCGCCTATATATTTGCCCCGCTGCTCGCCTCGTGGAGCTTCGGGGCGTGCATCGCCCCGGCGGCGAAATTCCGGATACCGGGCATCGCGTTCTACGAGGCCGCGCTTTTGATCGCCGTGGCGATTCCGCTTTGCTGGAGGGCCACACGCCACGCCCGCGAGGTGGCGTCGCCGGCGGCCGCGTAGGCTGGTCCTTGGGTTTGCTGCATCCATGCTGCCCCTGACCTACACGTTGGAAACTGAACGCTGCCGGCTGCGCGCGCCGAGCGAAAGCGATCTTCCGGCGATCTTCGAAGCCTCGCGGGAGCCGGGATTTTGCGACGGAATGGCCTGGAGTCCGCCCGCGACCCTGGAGGAGATGCGCGAACCGCTGCGCCAAAATCTCGAGCGCTGGCGGCAGGGGCAGTCGTTCACCTTTACGATCGAAGACAAGGCCACCGGAGAATTCCTGGGCCGGATATCCATCCGTAATCTGGGCAAGCCGGGCGTGTGGAATATCGGCTACTTTCTGCGTCCGCGCCATCAGGGCCGGGGCTACATGACGGAGGCCGGACGGGCCGTGATGCGCCTGGGCTTCGAGGCGCTGGGCGCGGAGGAGATCGAAGCGTGCTGCACGCTCTGGAACCGCCGCAGCGAACGCGTCTTGCAGCGGCTGAGAATGACTTTCGTCGAATATGTGCCGGAGGGGCTCAAGAAGGGCGACACGTGGGTGCCGGAGAATCGGATGAGCCGCCGGCGGAGCGCCTCCCCTTGAGTCAGCTGGCGCACCACTCGCGCCAGAGAGCGCGGTAGGCGGATTCCACGCCGCGGGCGAAGCGCGGGGCGTCCATGAGGGGGGATTTTTGCATTCGTGCGCGCAGGTCCTGGCGGAGGTCCGCCAGGCGCGGTCGGTCGTGCGCGAGGGCGACCGCCTGCGTCACGAACCCCTCGTCCGAATCGGCGGCCAGGTCGAGCAGGCCGAGGTGATGGAGCTGGCTGAGGCCCGCCCGCCCGACGGCGGCAGGCCCGACTCGGGTGACGACGGGCACGCCCATCCAATACGCGTCCAGGCTCGTCGTGTGGCCGTTGTACGGAAAGGTGTCGAGCGCCAGGTCGATCCGGCGGTAGGACTCCAGGTACTCCGTGCGCGGGAGGAAACCCTGCACCGTCACCCGCGCGGGATCGATGCCGGCGGAAGCAAACCGCGCGAGAAAATCCCCTTGGTGCCGGCCGGTCGGCCCCAGCACGACCAGCCGCGAATTCGGGACGGAGCGCAGGACGCCGCACCACAGCCGCAGCGTGTGCTCCGTGATCTTGTACGGAGCATTGAGGCACCCAAACGTCACGGGGCCGGATGGACCCGCCGGCAGGCCGCCCGCGGCCGGCCCGTCTGTCAGCGGGTCATAGCACCAGAAGGTGTCGGGCAGGCGCACGAGCCTTTCCGCGTAGTCGCGTTCGGCCCCGGGGGGCGCCAGGCGAGGGTCCGAAAATACGGCGTCGATCGCGTCCATGCCCGTCGTCGAGGGATAGGCCAGCCAGGCGATCTGGACGGGCGCCGGCTTGCGGGCGAACACCAAGGGGCGGCCGTTGGACATCTGCATTTCCAGGTCGACGAGGACATCGACCTCGTCGCGGCGGATGAGCGCGGCCAGTTCCTCGTCGTTGAGGTGCCGCACCTCGCGCCAGGTGCCGGCCAGGCCCCGCAGCCGCGCTGTCAAGGCGTCCGGGCGCTCGACACTCGAGTAGGCGAATATCTCCACCGCGTCACGGTCGTGATGGGTGAAGAGCGGCACCGTGAACAGCGACTGGCAATGCTCGCGGAAGTCGCCGGCCACGTAGCCCACGCGCAGGCGCCGGCCGGGGGTGCGGTCGTTCCGATGCGCGCGCGCCTTCGGCTGCAGCGGGGCGGCGTGGCGCTCGTTCCACCGGCGCGCCTCGGCCAGGACCGGCGCCGCGTCGGCGGCAACAAAAGTCAGGCTATACACGAGGTTTCCGTGCGCGATGGAATCGGCGGGAGCCAGGGCGACCGCCCGCCGGAAACACTCGATCGCTCCGGTCATGTCGGCGTTCTCTTTCCGGACGTTGCCCAGGTTGCTGAGAGTGGCCGCCGAACCGGGGTGCGCCTTCAGGGCGCGCTCCAGCACGGTTTCAGCCTCATCCAGCCGACCCAGGCGGCGGTACAAGCCGGCCAGATTGTTGGCCGGCGCGGTGCTTTCCGGTTCGGCCCGCTCCGCCTGTTCGAACGCTTCGAGCGCGGCTTTGAATTCGCCCTCCTGGCGCAGGACGTTGCCGAGATTGTTGAACGCGGCGCCATAGTTGGGCCGCAGCGTGATCGCGCGGACATACCACTCGGCGGCCTCGAGCGTCCGGCCGGCGCCGGCCAGGGCATTGGCCAGGTTGAACGCAGCTTCGGGAAGCTGGGGATTCAGCCGGGTGGCCTGCTCCAGCATGGCCACCGCTTCGGCAAACTGGCGCAGGTCGCAGTAGGCCAGGCCCAGGTTGACCGAATAGCCGGCGTCGTTGCGGTATTCCGGCCGCAGCCTCAGGGCCTCGAGAAAGGCGGCGGCTGCCCCGCCCGGGTCGCCCTGCGACTGCAGCGCCACGCCCAGGGCGTAGTGCGCTTCGGCCATCGCCGGCTCCGCCGCGAGAATGCGTCGGTAGGCCGCGGCAGCGTCGGCGAAGCGGCCCAGCCGGGTGAGCACTTCGCCGCAGCCGTACCAATACCGGGTGACTTCCGGCGCGGCGGCGATCGCCTGCTCGATGCGCCAGAGCGCCGCGTCCAGCTTCCCCTCCTGCATCTCCACGATTCCGAGCAGGAAAAGCGCCTGCGCGGACTTTGGCTCGGCTCCCAGCACCTGGAGATAATGCGCCCGGGCGCCCGCCAGATCGCCGGCGGCATGGCGTTCCCCTCCCCGTTTCAAGGTTTCAGCCGAAGTCGTCATGCGTATGCAGGCGCAGTGGACCATACTTCGCGCTCGGGGGCGATACTCGGCTGACGGCCGTGAGGGAAAAGCGGCGGGACGCCGCTTCTACGCGCGCGATGCCGCCCGGGTCGACAGGACCAGCTTGCCCCGGTTGCGTCCGGCGGCCAGCCGCTCGTGGGCGGCGCGCGCCCGCTCAAGCGGAAACTCGGCCGCGATGCGCACCCGCACCTGGCGGGCGGCGACCAGACGCCCGATCTCCTCCAATTGCTTTCGGTTCGCTTTCACGACCATGTGCCGGGGGCCGACGGTCGCCACAATCCGGCTGGGGCGCTGGAGCGCCTTGACGCATTGGCCCCGAAGCTTGCCGCCGACAAGATCGAAGATCAGGTCTGCCTCCAGGGGGGTTTTTCTCTGGGAAATGCCAGCGGCGTCGACCGCTTCGCCCGCCCCGAGTCCGCGCAGCCACCGGAGATCCCGGCGCCGGGCGACAGCCACGACGCGGGCTCCGCGCACTCGGGCGAATTGCACCGCCAAATGACCCACGCCTCCGGCGGCCCCCAGGATCACGACGGTCTGGCCGCGACGCAGCCGCCCATGGGTAAAGAGCCCCTGCCATGCCGTCAGCGCCGCCGCGGGCAACGCGCCCGCGTCCCGCAGTCCCAGCCCCGGGGGCACGGGAGCCAGTTCGCGCGCGCTGCCCACGGCATACTCCGCGTACGCTCCGCGCTCGTAGTCGAGCATTCCGAACACGGCGGTCCCTTCAGCCAGGCGTCTTGGCCGCCGCCTTCCGCCTGCGCCGGGCGAACAAACCACTCCGGAGATGTCTCGCCCGAGAATGGCGGGAAGCGGCGCCACATACGCGGGAAACTTTCCCGCGCGAATCTTGGCGTCGACCGGATTGATGCCGCTATAGCTCACGGCAACCAGCACCTCGTGGGCGGCCGGCCGCGGCGCTTTCACCTCTTCGAGCCTGAGCACGGACGGGCCTCCGTTCCGCCGCATGCGCACCGCCCTCATGGAAAACCTAAGACCTGGATTGCATGCGCCGGTTCATGCTGCCATTCAGCGGGGCATGTCGTGGTACCCCCGGCGGGCCCTGGAGGCCGGCCTTGCCCTGATCGTCCTGAACGCCGCCGCGGCGGCGGCCCCGGCCTGGTGGAACGGGCTCGCGCCCCGGGACATGTCCGGCCGGACGGTCGAGCTTTCGCCGGAAACCCGCGCGGTGGCCGTCGTTTTTCTCGGGCAGGAGTGCCCCCTTTCCAACGCTTCCATTCCCACGCTCAATCGGCTGGCGGCGGAGTTTGCGGGCCGGGGCATTGCTCTTTACGGCGCCTATGTGGATCCGACGGCTTCGGCCGCCACGCTCCGCGGGCACGCCAGCGACTACGCCATCCGGTTTCCAACTTTGGACGACCGCAGGCAGGCTCTCGCGCGCCTGGCCGGCGCCACCTACACGCCGGAAGCGGCCGTCTTCTCCGCCGCCGGGGACCGGCTCTATCTCGGGCGGATCGACGACCGGGTCGCCTTGGACGGCAGCGTCTCGCGCCCGGCCTCGACCCGGGACGATCTGCGCGACGTTCTGGCCGCGCTCGCGGGCGGAGCGGCGGGGCCGTTTCCCGATCATCCCGGCTTCGGCTGCGCGCTGCCCGATGTCCCTTCCGGCGGCAACGAAGGGACGACTTGGGCCCGCGACGTCGCCCCGATCTTCATGGCGAATTGCGTGGCCTGCCACCGCCCCGGGCAAATCGCGCCGTTTTCCCTGCTGACCTACGCCGACGCGGCCAAGCGGGCCCGTTTCATCGCCCGGGTGGTTTCCTCCCGGCGGATGCCCCCCTGGTCGCCCGCAGGCCCGCCCGGCGCGTTCCTGGGCGAAAGGCGTCTGACGGCCGACGAAATCGCCGCGGTGAACCGCTGGGCGGCGGAGGGCGCGGCGCCGGGCGACCTGGCCTCCGCGCCGCCTCCTCCGCCCCCCTCCTCGGCCGAATGGGCCTTGGGTCCGCCGGACCTGATCGTCCGGGTGCGGCGGCCGTTTTCCGTCCCCGCCGGGCCCGACGACACCTACCACGTGTTCGTGATGCCCTACACGCTGGCGGACCTCCCGCCGTCGATCCTGGCCGCCGCGCGCATCCCCGACTCGGACGTGGTCGCGGTCGCCGCCATCGAGGTGCGCGCCGGCAATCCCCGCGCCCTGCACCATGCCGACGTCTTCGTCGACACCTCCGGGGCGGCGCGGCGGCTCGACGCGGAAAACGGCGGCAACGGCTACGACAGCTTTGGCACGCCCGGCTTCGTCCCGGCGGCCTATCTGGGCGGCCGCGTTCCCGGGATGGAGCCCCGCGTCCTGCCCCACGGCATCGCCGCCAGCGTGATGCCGCTCTCCGGCGACATCGCGCTGCAGATCCACTACCACGCGACGGGCCGGATCGAGCAGGACCAAAGCGAAGTCGGCATCTATCTGCTGCGCGAACCGGCCCGGCGCATCATGGACGCGCTGTTCCTGCGCAGCTTCTCCATGGACATCCCGGCCGGGGACGCCCACTTCGTGCGGCGGGACAGCGTGGTCGTCCCGTGCGACTGCATCCTCATGTCGGTTTTCCCGCACATGCATCTGCTGGGCCGCCAGGTGCGGGCGACGGCGCGCTTCCCGGACGGCACGGAGCGGCTGCTGATCGACGTGCCGCGCTGGAATTTCCAGTGGCATGACCGCTACTTTTATCGCGAGCCGTTCCTGCTGCCCGCCGGCACCCGCGTGGACTGCGAGTGGGTGTTCGACAACAGCGCCGGCAACCCGGCCAATCCCCATTCGCCGGCGCGGCCGGTTCAGTTCGGGCCCAACTCCACCGATGAAATGTGCGAGCTGCAGCTGGGGCTGATCCCGTTCCACCTGGGCGACGAGGCCAAGCTGCTGGATACGCGGGTGGCGAAGATGAAGGAGCAGATCGGGGCCCTGACGGCCGAGCAGCGCAGCCGCTTCCATTGGGCGGACGCCTTCAACGACCTGTCGGCCCGGGAATGACTCAGGGCGCCAGCCAGATTTCGAGCAGGGCGATCCCCGTCGTCCCATCGTTGCTCGTCACCTGCGCCGTGTAGTTGCCGGGCGCGAGGGTGATGAGGAGGGCGGAATCCTTGCTGCCGGTCGGAAGCGAAAACGCCCCGACGAGCTGGGATTCGGCGGCGATGGAGTCGCCGTCCGGGCCGGGAGTGTCGTTCTGCGAGCCCCAGTCGTTGTTGGTCGCGAGGACGTTTCCGTTCACGTCGTAAAGGGTCAGGAAGGGATCGTCGAGGACGCCGGTCACGCCGTATTGGGACAGGGTCGGGCCGATCGCCCGGATGAGCACGCGCACGGGGCCGTTGCCGCCGATCACAAAGCCGCCCACCAGATTCGAGGGCGCGGCCTCGACCTGGGCGCGCGCCGAAATGTTGGCCAGATGCGGCTGGACGCCCGGCTCCAGATCGTAGATTTCGGCCAGGCCGATGGCCGGGGCGCTCGTGGCCGGCGTGACGCTCGCCGTCTGTATGCCGGCGGACACGCTGGCGAGGAGCGCCGAGTCCAGGCTGCCCTCGGGCAGGGCGAAGGCGCCGCAGGCGGTGGCCGCCGCCTGCAGCTGCGCGGCCTGGGTGCCCGAGCCCCAATGCTCGTTGGCGGCGATCACCGCGCCGGAGGCGTTCATGAGCTGCAGGTCGGTGTCGGTCAGGCAGTCCGCCACGCCGAAATTCGCCAGGGTCGGGCCGACCCCGCGGATCATGAACTGCTTGCTGCCCGGCCCCTTGACCACGAAGCCGGCGTCGAGCAGCTGCATGGCGTTGCCCGACATGCCCCGGGCCGAAAGATTCACCAGGTATCCCCCCGAGCCGGGGGCGGCAAAGGTGTAGATGGACGCCGCCGGCCCGATG
>DASRSH010000120.1:0-4168 GCA_035656575.1 Opitutaceae bacterium | reverse complement strand
TCGGCCGTGACCGTGAATCCGACGACGGCTTGGCCGGACACGCCGGCCCGCCGCAGCAGGGCAGGATAGCGGGGCGCCGGCCGGTCGAGCGGGAAGGGCTCGGAGAGATCGCTTGGGGGGGAGACGAGTTGAAGGACGAGGGAGTGCTCCGGCTCCGCAGGCAGGGACCCAAGCTGCGAATTGCCGAGGGGCGGCATCCCGGCGGTCCCGAGCGGCGCGGGTCTGGTCAGGGAGCCGGCGTAGCTGCTGAGGCCGACGCTCGCCGCCAGCCCCAGCAGCAGGGGAACGGAGACCGCCACCCGGCGCCACGGCGGAGACGGTCGATAGGTGAGGATGTTGCTGAGCCTGAGGCCAAGCGGCGTCGCCCCGGCGGCCGCCGCCCCCGGCGGAAGCAAGCCGATGGCGTGGCGGACTGTTTTGGCCAGCGCCGACACATAGGTGTGCGCGTCGACGCCATGGGCCAGCACGGCCTCGTCGCAGGCCATCTCCGACTCCAGGGCGATCCGCCGGCTCAACACCCATACGAGCGGGTGAAACCAAAGCGCGGCCACAAACGGCACCTGAAACGCCGCCCAGAGGTTGTCGCGGCGGCGGGCGTGCTCGCATTCGTGCAGGAGGACGGCGCGCAATTCGAAGGGGGACAGGCTGTATTCCAGCCCGGCAGGAAAAAGCAGGGTGGGGGAGAATCCGGCGATCGCAGGTCCGGCCGAGGCGGATACCCGGCGCAGGGCGGGGGGCGATCGCAGGCCGGTGGCTGCAGCGGCTTGGGCCAGGGCCGTGAGCAAGGAATACCGCTCCCAGGGGTCCCAGGTGGCGTCGTCGGCGGCTTCCGCCGCCATGCCAGCTCGCCGGCGGCCGAGCAGGGTTGCGATGACGACGATCAGGGCTCCTGCGGCCCACAGGGATAATAGCGGAGATGGCGTGGGCCCAAGGGATGCTTGCGCGGTGCCCGCCCAGCGTGCGGGCGCGGCCACAGGAAATAGCGCGAGCGCAGGGGTGGGAATCTGCGGAAAAAGCGCGGCACTGGGGATCGCGAACTTGGCGAGGGCGAGCCACAGCACGGTGCGGCGCGTCCGCGCCGAAACCAGCGGGCGAAACGCCGCCAGAGCCAGAAGAGCCAGGATCCCGACCACCGTCGACTGCCAGAGATGGTCGATCAAGGCCGGCCCGAAATGTGCCCAGGCGGCGCTCACTTCTTCAAATGCTTTTCCAGGGCCTTCAGATCGCGCAGGGAGATTTTGCCCGATTCGGCCAGGTGCGACATCAGGGTGTGCGTCGAGCCGCCGAAGACGCCGAGGAAGTCATCCACCAGCGCCCCGAGCGTCGAGCGGCGCGAGACGAGCGGCCGGAAGATGTGGGCATTGCCGATCTTCTTCACGCGCTCGACCGCGCCCTTTTGTTCCAGCCGGTAGACGATGGTCTGCACCGTGGTGTACTCGGGCCGGTCGGCCTCGGGCAGGCTTTCCTGCAGTTCCCGGATCGAGGCCGAGCCCAGCGTCCACAGGCGCTCGAGCAGCTCCAGTTCGAAACGCGTCGGCTTGAAGGGCTTCATTCGGCGGAATTCAGGTTGAACACAATCGGCACCTGCATGCGCGTGGCGACGGCTCTTCCGTCCTTGATGCCCGGCTGGAAATGCCACTGGAACACGGCCGCCACCGCCGCGGCCGCGAATTCGGGGTATTCGCTCTGCACGGCAAAAGCATGATGGACCGTGCCCCGGGCGTCGACGATGAAGGACACCACCACCTGGCCCGCGATGCCCTGGCGCTTGAGGTTGTACGGATAGTTCGGCGGAACCTGGACCTGGGCGACGGGGGCGCGGGAAAGTTCCCCCGGGGCAAAGATGGGCGGCCCATCTCCGCTGCCGCCCGGGCCCGGGTATTGCGGGATGCTCGCCGGATCGATCGGAGCGGGCGGAAGCGTGGGTTGCAGCTTCTCGAGGATCGGGCTCGGGACATCCGAAACGATGTCGGGCAGGGACGGAGCGGCGGGAGCCGCGGTCGACGGTTTGGCTCCGGAATCGCCCCCGGAGTCGTCATCGTACACCGGGTCCGCCGGCGGCGGGGGAAGCTGAAAGATGACGGGGGTATCGCGCGCGGCGGCTGGCGCCGCGGCGGGGGCATGCCCGAGCGCGAGGCTGTACAGGGCGACGGCGCCATGGAGGAGGAGGGAGGCGGTGCCGGCAATCAGGATGTCTTTGTTCATGGGGTCTCCTTATGCTGTAGGTTTAAATACTACACATGTAGTAATAAGCAAGCGCCGATTGTTCCCCGAGCACAGGGCCGAAGCGGCGGGACGCCGCTTCCATGGTGGTCAGTAGTCGAGGTAGGGGCCCAGCCACTTTTCCGCGGTGGGCACGTCCCAGCCTTTGCGGGCCGCGTAGTCCTCGATCTGGTCGCGGCCCAGCTTGCCCACGCCGAAATACTTCGCGTCGGGGTGGTTGAAATACCAGCCGCTCACGCTGCTCGCCGGGTGCATGGCGCAGTTTTCCGTCAGGCGGATGCCGGTGGCGGCTTCGGCGCCGAGCAGGGCGAAGAGGGGCGGCTTTTCCGTGTGATCGGGGCAGGCGGGATAGCCGGGGGCCGGCCGGATGCCGCGGTACCGCTCGCGGATCATGTCCGCGTAGCTCAGCTTCTCGTCGCGGCCGAAGCCGCAGGCTTCGCGCGCGTGACGATGGAATTTCTCCGCCATGGCCTCGGCCAGCCGGTCGCCGATCGCCTGGGCCATGATGGCGGTGTAATCGTCATGCCGGGCGCGGAACTCCGCCGCGAATTCCTCGACGCCGTGGCCGGCCGTGACGGCGAATCCCCCCAGGTAGTCCATCCGGCCGGACGCTTCCGGCGCGATGTAATCGGCGAGGGCGTCGTTGCACTGCCCCGCCGGCTTGTCGAGCTGCTGGCGGAGCGTGTGAAAGGTGGCGAGTTCGCGGCTGCGGCGCTCGTCGGCGAAGACGACCATGTCGTCGCCCCGGCTCTGGCAGGGCCAGAAGCCGATCACGGCCTTCGCGGTGAAGCGCTTTTCCGCCACGATCCGTTCCAGCAGCCGGCGGCCGTCCTCGTACACCCGGGTCGCTTCGGCGCCCACGACCGGATCCGTGAGGATGTCGGGAAAGCGGCCCGCCAGCTCCCAGGCGCTGAAGAACGGACCCCAGTCGATGTAAGGGACCACTTCCGCCAGCGGCACGTCGCTGAAGACCCTCGGGCCCAGGAATTCAGGCCGGGGAATGTCGATCGACGCCCAGTCGAAGGCCGGCCGGCGCCGGCGCGCTTCGGCCAGTGAAATCAGGGGCCGGCGCGACCGGCGCGCCCCGAATTCCTCGCGCTGGCGCTCCTGGCGCGCGGCCACGTCGGCGAGGTAGGCCGTTTTCTGCTCCGGCGAGAGCAGCGCGCTCACGACGTTGACCACCCGCGAGGCGTCGAGCACGTGGACCACGCCGTGCGGATATTCCGGCGCCACCTTGACCGCGGTGTGCGCGGCGCTGGTGGTCGCCCCGCCGATCAGCAGGGGCACGGAAAAGCCCTCGCGCTTCATTTCCTTGGCCACATGGACCATCTCGTCGAGCGACGGTGTGATCAGTCCGGAAAGCCCGATCGCGTCGGCCTGCCGTTCGCGGGCCGCGGCCAGGATCCTGTCCGCCGGCACCATCACGCCCAGGTCGATCACCTCGTAATTGTTGCAGGCCAGCACGACGCCGACGATGTTCTTGCCGATGTCGTGGACGTCGCCCTTGACGGTCGCCATGACGATCCGCCCGTTGGCGCGCGTTTCCTTGCCCGCGGCGGCCATCTGCCGCTTCTCCTCCTCCATGAACGGCGTCAGGTAGGCGACCGCGCGCTTCATCACGCGCGCGGATTTCACCACCTGGGGCAGGAACATCTTGCCGGCGCCGAACAGGTCGCCGACGACGCGCATGCCGTCCATCAGGGGCCCTTCGATGATTGCCAGCGGGCGGGCGTATTTGACCGTGTCGCGGCGGGCCTCCTCGGTGTCCGCCTCGACAAAGGCGTCGATGCCCTTCACCAGGGCGTGCGCCAGGCGTTCCTCAACCGGCTTTTGGCGCCAGGCCAGGTCTTCGCGCGCCTCGGCCTTGCCCCCCGGGCCCGCTCCCGCGTCGCGCGCCTTGATCGTGTCGGCGAGCGCGACCAGCCGCTCGGTGGCGTCGGGCCGC
>DASRSH010000119.1:0-4397 GCA_035656575.1 Opitutaceae bacterium | reverse complement strand
GCCGTGACGTGGACCGTGATGCCGCTGACGAGGCGCCCCAAGGCCTCCGGGTCCGCCGCCACCCGCTCGCGCAATTCGGCCACGGTGGCCAGTCCCTCGAGCGAGCGCTGCCGGGCCACCCGCCGGCGCAGCGAAGACCGGGCATAATCCCGGAAATCGAGACCCGTGCGCTCCAGGATCGTGGTCAAAAGCGGCTCCAGCTCGGCCGGATCGGGGGAAGCCGTCACCGGTAGAGCCAGACCCGGAGCAGGGAGCGCAGCTGATCCATCTCCACCGGCTTGGTGATGTAATCGGACGCTCCTGCTTCCAGGCATTTTTCCCGATCCCCCTTCATCGCCTTCGCGGTCACGGAAATGATCGGGAGCTTCTTGAACCGGTCGATCCGGCGGATGCGGCGGATCGCCTCGAAGCCGTCCATTTCGGGCATCATCACATCCATCAGGACAGCTTCGATGCCGGGTTCGTTCGTCAACAGGTCGATTCCCGCCTGGCCGCTCTCGGCGTAACGGACGTCCATGTGCGACGCCTCCAAGGCGGAGGTGATGGCGAAGATATTGCGCACGTCGTCGTCCACGACCAGGACCTTCCGGCCGGCCAGGATCGAGTCGTTGCGCTGCGACTGCTCGATCATCCGCCGTCCGCTTTCGGGCAATTTGGACTGCACGCGGTGCAGGAAGAGCGCCGTTTCGTCGAGCAGGCGTTCGGGCGAGCGGGCGCTCTTGACCACGATGGAATCGGACACGAGCCGCAGCTGCGTCTCCTCCTCCCGCGACAGCTCCTTGCCCGTGTACACGATGACCGGCGGCGGATGCGGGGCGAGCCGGCGCTGGATCTCGCGGATGAGGTCGAGCCCGGGCAGGTCCGGCAGGCCCAGATCCAAGACGACGCAGTCGCAGCGTTCGCCCCCGAGGGCGGCCAGCGCTTCGGCGCCCGAGGAGACGGCGGTGATCTGCACGTCCGCCCCGCCGACCAGCTCGGCCAGCGCCTGCCGCTGGACGGCATCGTCCTCCACGATGAGCAGCCGCTTGATCGGCCGGTGCAGGAATTCGATCGTCTGGCTGAAGGCGGCGTCGAGCGACTCGCGGGTGACGGGCTTGCGGACATAGGACACGGCGCCGCGGGCCAAGCCATGGGGCTCGCCGCCCGGATCGGCCGAAATGAGATGCACCGGAATTTGGCGCGTGGCCGGGTCATGCTTCAGCCGGTCGAGGACGACCCACCCTTCGCTGTCGGGCAGCTTCAGGTCGAGGGTGATGGCCGAGGGCCGCAGTTGGCGCGCCAGGGCGAGCCCCCGGCTCGCCGTGCGCGCGGCGAGCACCTTGAAGCGCTTCTCGCGCGCGAAATCCGCCAGGATCCGGGCAAACTGGGGGTCGTCCTCGATGATGAGCAGGACCAGGTCTCCCGGCGCCAGGCTGCCGCGGTCGTCAGGGATGCCCTCGGGATCGGGCTCCAGGGGCGCGGCTTCCCCGCGGGCGGCCGCCGGGACTTCGGCCGACGGCTGGTGCCTTCCGCGCTCCGCGCCTCCGGCCGGGGGCGCGGAAGGCAGATAAAGCGTGAAGGCGCTTCCCAGCCCCGGCTCGCTGGTGAGCGCAATGGCGCCGCCGAGCAGCCAGGCCAATTCCCGGCTGATGGACAGTCCCAGGCCGGTGCCCCCGTAGCGGCGCGCCGTGCCGGCGTCGGCCTGCTGAAAGGCTTCGAAAATGAGCTGCTGCTTCTCCGGAGCGATGCCGATGCCCGAGTCCTTGACGGTAAAGGCGATCACCGCCGAAGCGGCATTGAGCGAGGCGACCGAGCGGTCCCAGCCGGCCGAGACCGGCGCGACGGTGAGCACGACCGACCCGTGGTCCGTGAACTTGAAAGCGTTCGAGAGCAGATTTTTCAGGATCTGCTGGATGCGCCGCTCGTCCGTCCGGATCGCCTCCGGCAGGCCGGGGTCCAGGTCGATCCTGAACTCCAGCCGCTTGGCGTCCGCCACCGGCTGAAACCCGTCCAAGAGGAACCGCCGGAGCGCCGGCAGGGGGACGGCCTGGGTCTCCACCTCGACATTACCCGATTCGATCTTGGACAGGTCGAGGATCTCGTTGATCAGCTCCAGCAGATCGTTGCCCGAGCTGTAGATCGTCTCGGCGTACTGCACCTGCTTCGGTGAAAGCGCCCCGTCGCCGTTGTCCGCCAGCATCCGCGACAGGATCAGCATGCTGTTGAGCGGCGTGCGCAGCTCATGGGACATGCTGGCGAGGAAGTCGGATTTGTACTTGGAAGCCTGATTCACCTGCCGGGCCTGCTCCTCCAGTTTCTCCCGCGCCCGGCCGATCTCCTCGTTGGCCCGCTCCAATTCCTTCTTCTGCTCGGCGAGCAGGTGGACCTTTTCCTCCATCTCCTCGTTCGTCTGCTGCATCTCCTCGTTGGTCTGCTCGAGCTCCTCGTTGGTCTGCTTCAGCTCCTCCTGCTGCTCCTGCAATTCGAGCTCGGAGGTGCGCAGGCTCTCCGCCAATTGCTGGGACTGGCGCAGCAATTCCTCCGTGCGCAGGGTGCCCTCGATCGTGTTGAGGACGATGCCGAGGCTCGCGGAAAACTGCTCGAGCATGTCGAGCTGCACCGCGGTGAAGGGTTTCCACGCCGCCAGTTCCACCACGGCCTTGACCCGGTCCTCGAAGCGCGCGGGCAGGACCGCGACGGCGGCCGGGGCGCGTTCGCCCAAGGCCGACCGGATGCGGAGGTAGTCCGCGGGCACATCGGTCAGCACCACCCGGCGCCCGTCAGCCAGGGCCTGGCCGATCAACCCCTCCCCGGGTCGCACCCACTCCGGCAGGTTCTCGGAAGCATAGGCGGCCATGAGGCGCAGGCTGGCGCCGCCTTCCGTCTCGCGGGCCACGTAAATGGCCGACTGCCGCGCGTCGAGCAGCCCGGCGAGTTCCGCCAGCACTTCCTCGCACAACCGCCGCAGGTCGCGCTGGCCCTGGAAGATCGCCGAGAACCGGGCCAGCGCGCCCTTCAGCCAGTCCTGTTGGGCCAAGGTCTCCTGGCGCTGCTGCACCTGACCCGCCATGCGGTTGAAAAGCTCGGCCAGCCGGCCCGTCTCGTCCCGGGCCCGTACCTGGACCCGATGCCCATACTCGCCGCCGCCGATCCGATTCGCCCCCTGGCCGAGGACGCGCAGCGGCTGAACGATGCTCCGCGTCACCAGATACCCGGCCAGCAAGACCAACCCGAACGCTCCCAGGGTGCCAAACACGGTCACATTGCTGGTCAGGGTGCGCATGCTCGCAGCGCGCTCCTGCCGCTGCGCCAGCAGTCGGTCCTCCTCGGCGTTCATGGCCGCGGTGAGACGATCTATTTGCGTCATCTCCTCCCGGCCGCGCTGCACCAGGGCGGTCACACGGCCGCCGCCGAGAAACGACAAGCCCCGCTGCTCGTCGCGCAACTGGATCATCTGCCGGAGAACGGCGAGCCGGGAATCCAGCAGGGGCGACAGGCGCGCCAGATTGTCGACTTCCGCCGGGTTGTCCTGAGTCAGCGACCGCAACGTCCGAATTTCTTCTTCGGCCTGGGCGGCCGACCGCGTGAACTGGACCTTGGTCTCGGGGTCCGGCGCCAGTTCGTAGCCGCGGCCATAGCTTTCGGCCCGCAGCAGCGAGGCGATGAACGCCGTCACGTGCGACTTGACCTCGATCGTATGCCGAACCCAGAAGGAATCCTCGTCGAGCTCGCGGAGGTTGCGCGAAGTCGAGACCCCCACTGCGACCAGCGCCGCCAGGGCGACGGCAAAGCCGGCGCCGATCTTGTTGCCGATGGAAAGCGTCATGAAAGCGGAAGCAAAGCGCTGATGCGGTTGCGTTTGGACAAGTTCCGTTGCAAATGGTGCCGATCGGGCGAGCGTGACCCAAGGAAAAAAGCCGATGTTCTGGGCCTTGCTGCTTGCGGTGGCGCCTCCCCTCCCTGGAGGCCCAGTGGTGCGGTTGCCGACCTATGTCGTCAAGGACGACCGCATTCTGCCGCCCCCGCAGCGCTGGGACTACGCTGCCGGCCCCGGCCTTGAGGTCCTCACTTCCGCCGACCTTGGGCAATCGCTGGCGCTAGCCACCGACTTTCTTCGGTTCCACCGCGCGATGGCCGCCGTCTGGCCCCTGGAGCGGATGCACGCCGCCGTGCCGGTCATGCTGATTCTCTGCGGCGACGAGCGCCGCGCGGCGCCTTTCATTCCGCCCGGCACCCCGTCCGGAGTGGATACGTTCCTGAGCATATCGGTTCAGGACCGCGAACTGGCCTCGATCGTCATCGATCTGGATCCCGACCTGCTCGCAGCCGGCGACAGCGGCGACACCGCCCTGGTCCTGCGCCGGGAATTCATTCACCTGGTCCTCGCCCGATTGGGCCGCCTGGCGCCGTGGATTCGG
>DASRSH010000118.1:0-5026 GCA_035656575.1 Opitutaceae bacterium | reverse complement strand
GGCATCGCTTCCGCTGGCCCTTCGTTGCCGTGATGCTGGGCGTGGGCGCCGTGCTCTGCCTTCCGATCCTGATCGGCGCCCTCCGGCACACGCTGACCGGACGCTACGAGGAAGTGGGGATGCTGACGCAGGGCTATCGGGATGCGCACGGGCTGCATACCTGGTGGGAGATTGCCGACGCCGTGCTGGCCAACATCGGAGCGCATTTGACCGCCGGCTACCTCTTCGTTCACGGCGACCACAATCCGCGGCACTCCACCGGATGGGTGGGGGAACTCAGCTGGATCGACGATGCCGCGCTGGTGCTGGGCCTGCTCCTGATGGCGCGGACGATCTGGCGCCGGGGCCGCCTGCGGGTGGAGCCGTTTTTCCTCCTCTGCCTGGCGGGTTTCGTCATCGGCACCCTGCCGGCCGCCATCACCATGGAAGGGATCCCGCACGCCCTGCGCAGTTGCTGCTGCTGGCCGTTCATGGCCTTGATTTCCGGGTGCATCCTGGAGCGGGCGGATGCGCGCTGGTGCTGGACGGCCGCCGCGACCGCCCTGGTGGCGGCGGCCTTTGCCGCAGGCTTCTACCGGAATTATTTCAACGTTTACCCCCATCAGGTCGGCGGGGCCTACGACGAGGACGTCAAGCATGCGGCCGTCGTCGGCCGGGACCGGGGCGACTGGTCCGGCTTCATCCGGCTCGCGCCCCATATCACCCCGCGGCTGACCGAGTATTACCTGATTCAATACGCGCATCTGCCGCTGAAGCAGGCGGCGGATGTGCCGGCGGCGCTTGCCCTCCTGCGCCGCCGCGACCGGGCGCCGGCCGGGAGCCGGTGATCCGGGCCAGGGCCCGCGCGGTCGCGCCCGCCGCGCGCCCCGCGCGAGAGGCCTTTGGCCATCAGCGAGATGCGGATTCCATTCCGGCTGGGCCCCGCCGGGTGGGGCGGCGGTTCCCCGGCGTCCCCTACGTAATCTCAACCTCACAACCCGCTTCGGAGCGCCCGCCGGGTGACGATATAACCAAGGTGATGACTTTGGACGAGGCCGCCCGTCAGCGCCTGCAGTGCATGCAGGCGACGGAGTGGGCTGTCATGGAGGCCGCGGCGGCCGGCCGCCCCGTGCTCGACCTGCTGGAAATCGCCGTGCGCGGCGTCGAGCAGCTGGTGTCGGGGGGCTGCGCCTCCCTGCTGCTGGTCAACGAGGGCGGGCAGTCCCTGCGCTTTGGCGCCGGCCCCAGCCTGGCCCCCGAATACGCCGCGGCCATGCAGCACGTGCCGGTCGGCCCGTGCGCCGGCTCCTGCGGCACCGCCATCTTCCGGCGCGAACCGGTCATCGTGGAGGACATCGCGACCGATCCGCTGTGGGAGATTCCGCGGGCGGCCGCGCTGGCCCAGGGCTATCGCGCGTGCTGGTCCACCCCGGTCCTGGCGGCCAACGGCAGCCCGATGGCCAGCATCGCGGTTTACTTTCGCGAGAGCCGCCCGCCGACGCCCGAGGAACGCGCCGGGGTGGAACGGACGGCCCGCCTGGTCGCCCTGGCCATGGAGCGCGAGCGGCGCGAGCGGGCGCTGGCGCGCAACCGCGATCTGCTGCGCATCGCCGGGCAGACAGCCAAGCTGGGCGGCTGGTCGCTGAGCGTGCCGGGATTTGAACTGCGCTGGTCCGACGAGACCGCCGCGATCCACGGCGAGCCGGCCGGCTTCAGCCCCAGTTACGAGCGCGCCCTGGACTACTACGAGCCGGCCTGGCGCCCCGCGCTCCGGTCGGCGTTCAGGAATTGCATCGAGCAAGGCGCCCGCTTCGAGGTCGAGGCGCAGCTGCGCACCCGGCTCGGCGCGACCATCTGGGTGCGCACCATCGGCGAGGCGATCCGCGACGACGCCCGCCAGGTCGCCGAAATCCACGGCGCGATCCAGGATATCACCGACCAGAAGCGGACCGAGGAGCGCCTGGCGCGCATCAACCGGCTCTACGCCGTGCTCAGCCGCGTCGACGAGTGCATCGCGCGCCGTCCGCGCCGGGCCCAGCTTTTCGAGACCATCTGCCGGGTGGCGGTCGCGCAGGGGAAGTTCCGGCTGGCGGCGGTGATGGGCCTGGACGAGGCGACCGGCGACCTGCGTCCGCTGGCGCACGCGGGCGAAGGCGAAGACTACCTGCGCGCGCTGGGCGTCAACATCCACGACCCGGCGCGCAATGGCGGCACCATGGGCCCGGCCGTGCGCACGCAGCGATACGACGTGTGCAATCACATCGCGGCCGACCCGCGCATGCGCCCCTGCTGGGAGCAGGCCGCCGCGCACGAGTTCCGCTCGGCGGCGTCCTTTCCCATCTTCGAGGGGCGGCGCCTGCTGGGCCTGTTCGTGCTCTTCGCGGCCGAAACGGACTACTTCCAGGCGGACGAGATCGACCTGCTCCTGGCGGTGCAGAATGACCTGGCATTCGCCATCGAGGCCGCGGCGCTGGAGGAAAAGCGCCGCCGGACCGAGGCGGCGCTGGCCGATGCCCAGCGGCAGCAGGACCTCATCCTGCGCTCGATGGGCGAGGGCATTCATGGGCTGGACGCCGGGGGGAGGGTCATCTTCGAAAATCCCGCCGCCGCGGCCATGTTCGGCCGTCCCGCCGCGGGCCCGGGCGTCTCGCGCCACCATCACGCGGACAATCCCGGTCTCGCGGCTGCGGCGTGCCCCATTTGCCTCACCCTGCGCGACGGCGTCACGCGGCGCGTGGAGGAGGGCGTCTTTTTTCGTCCGGACGGCACCGCCTTTCCGGTCGAATACGTCTGCTCGCCGCTGCGCGACGAGCGCGAGGCGATCACCGGCGCCGTGGTGTGCTTTCGGGACATCGCCGAACGCCGGCGGGCCGAAGAGAAACTGCGCGAGCAGGCCGACCTGCTCGACGCCGCCTACGAGGCGATCCTCGTCAAGGATATGGGCGGCCGGATCGTGTACTGGAACAAGGGGGCGGAGCGAACCTATGGCTGGTCGCCCGCGGAGGCTCTGGGCCGCAACGACGGAGAGCTCTTTGGCGTGCCCGCGTCCGGGATGGACGCGGCGATGGCCCGGTTGGCGGAGCGCGGCGCCTGGGCGGGGGAGATGGCCAAGCGGACCAAAGACGGGCGGACGATTCCCGTGGAATCGCGCTGGACCCTGGTGCGCGACACCTTGGGCGCCCCCAAGTCGATCCTGGCCTTCGACGCCGACATCACCGAGCGCAAGAAACTCGAGCAGCAATTCCTGCGCGCCCAGCGCCTGGAGAGCCTGGGCACGCTGGCCGGCGGGATCGCCCACGATCTCAACAACCTGCTCGCGCCGATCACGATGGGGGTGGGACTCCTCCGGCTCGAGGAGACCTCCCCGGCCAATCTGGAGGTGATCGCCAGCATCGAGCAGAGCGCAACCCGCGGCGCGCACCTGGTCAAGCAGGTGCTCTCCTTTGCCCGCGGCGTCGACGGCGCCCGCGTCCGGGTGGACCTGGCCGGAATCGTGCATGAGGTGCAATCCATCATCACCAGCACGCTGCCCAAGAACATCCATATCGAGGTGCGCTGCGCTCCCGACCTGCACCGGGTCCTGGGCGACGGCACCCAGCTTCAGCAGGTGCTGCTCAACCTGTGCGTCAATGCGCGCGACGCGATGCCCGACGGCGGCGAACTTGCCCTCGCCGCGCGCAATGCGGTCTCGGCCGAGCCGGCCGGCGTGCAGATCGAGGTCTCCGACACCGGCGGCGGCATTCCCGCCGAGAACATCGATCGGATTTTCGAGCCCTTTTTCACCACGAAGGAGCAAGGCAAGGGCACGGGCCTGGGCCTGTCGACGGCCCTCGGCATCGTGCGCAGCCATGGAGGAACGCTGAGCGTGACCAGCACGCCCGGCCGCGGCTCGTGCTTCAAGGTCTGCCTGCCCGCCCTGATCGAGGGAGTCGGAGCCGCACCCGAGCAGGCGGGGGCCGGCCCGGCGGCGGCGCGGAGCGGCCGCGGCGAGTGCGTGCTGGTGGTGGACGACGAAGCCGCGATCCTGCGGGTCGCGGGCCGCGCGCTGGAAGCCTTCGGCTACCAGGCGCTGCTGGCCGGCTCCGGGGAAGAAGCGGTCCGGGCCTACGCCGCCAACAAGCATCGCGTCAAGGCGATCATCAGCGACATGATGATGCCCGGCATGGACGGGCCCACCCTCATCGCCACCCTGCGCCAGATCAACGGCCCGGTGCCCATCATCGCCGCGAGCGGCCTGTCGGCGGAGGATCAGCGCGACCGGGCGGCCCGGGCCGGGGCCCGTTACTTCCTGCCCAAACCCTATTCGGCCGACGCCATGCTGCGGGAGGTGCGCCTCGCCCTTGACGCCGCGGTCGAGACCTCCAGCATCCCTGCGCGCTCCTGAACGCCCAAGATCATTGTTCCCTCGCCGTCCGCCTGCGGGCGCAGGACCGCATCGATGAGGCGCTCGCGCACATCGAGCAGGCCATCGCGCTTGTGCCGTCGGATCCGATCCTGCGGGTCAATCTGGGCATTCTGCTGCGCGATCTGGGGCGGCTCGACGAGGCGGTGGCCGCCTACGGCGAGGCCATCGCGCTGCGCCCCCAGCAGGCCGACGCGCATTTTCTGCGCGCGGAGATCAAGCGGTTCCGGCTGGGGGACCCGGAGCTGGCCGCCATGGATGCCCTGGTCGGCCGCCCCGACCTCCCGCCCCGGGACACGATCCACCTCCACTTCGCGCTGGGCAAGGCGCGCGACGACATCGGGGACCACGCGCGGGCGTTCGCGCATTGGCGCCAGGGCAACGCGCTCAAGCGCGCGCAGGTCGCCTACGACGAAAAGCCGCTGCTGGCCGGTCTGCGCCAGAGCGCGGCCGGCTTTGACCGCGCGGCGTTCGAGCGGCTCAAGGGCTACGGCCATCCCTCGGCGCAGCTGATCTTTGTCGTCGGGATGCCACGCTCGGGCAGCTCGCTGATCGAGCAGATCCTGGCCAGCCATCCGCAGGTGCATGCCGCGGGGGAGCTCGGCCACCTGGCCGCCGTCGCCGGCGACCGTCCCGAAGCCGCGC
>DASRSH010000117.1:0-7444 GCA_035656575.1 Opitutaceae bacterium | reverse complement strand
GCTACCGCTCGGCCGAGCGCATCGCCCTGCACCTGCTGCTGGAGAAGCCCGAGCGCCTCCCCGGGCTGGTGACGGCGCTGCAGGCCGCGGCCCAGGCGACGCGGCGGTGTTCGCGGTGCGGCAACCTGGCCGAGGGCGACTTGTGCGCGATCTGCGCGGATTCCCGGCGCAATCACGCCCAGGTATGCGTGGTCGAGCATGTGCCGGACTTGATGGCGATGGAGCGCAGCGGCGCCTGGACGGGCGTGTATCACGTGCTGTTCGGCCGACTGTCGCCCCTGCAGGGTGTGGGCCCTTCGGACCTCAATCTGGCTGCGCTCTTTGCCCGCATCGACCAAGGAACGGTTGAGGAGATCATCCTGGCCCTGGCCAACGACGTCGAGGGGGAGGCCACGTGCCATTATATCACCGAGCATCTGCCGGCCGACGGACGTGTGCGGGTGACCCGCATCGGCTTCGGCCTCCCGAGCGGAGGCGGAGTGGTTTACGCGGATGCCGTGACCTTGCGCAGCGCGCTCGACGGCCGCCGCTCGTTTGCATGAAACGGGCGGCGCTTTGGCTCGCGGCCGGGTTCTGCGTCCTGGCGGCGCGCGGCGCCGAGCACGATTTTCCCCGTCCCGACCGGGTGCGCTACGACGGCCAGTGCTTCACGATCGACGGGCAGGACACGTTCCTCTTTGGCGGATCGTTCCACTACTTCCGGTGCCCGCCGGAGCTGTGGCGCGAACGCTTCCGCCGGCTCAAGGAGGCCGGGGTCAACGTGGTCACCACGGTCGTGCCCTGGAACCTCTATGAGCGGACGCCGCCGGCATCGGCCGCCGCCGATGCGACGCTGGATTTCTCCGACCTGCGGGCCTGGCTGCGGATGGCCCACGATGAATTCGGCTTCTACACGATCGTGCGGCCTGGGCCGTACATGTGCGCCGAATGGGATGGGGGCGGGTTTCCCCGCTGGCTGCTGGCCCGGCGACCGGCGGGAGCCGCGGGGCGCTGGCTGAGGACGGCCGATCCCTCATTTCTGGCCTGGTCGCGGCATTGGTACCGCGCCGTTTGCGCCGCCATCGCGCCCGAGCAGGTCACGCGGCGCGCGCCCGGCACCGGCGGCATCATCCTGATGCAACTGGAGAACGAGTACGATCTCGATGAAGGCATCTCGCCCGCCACGCGGGCCGCGGCGCTGCGCGCCTTGTACCGGGACGCCCGGCAGGCGGGCATCGAGGTTCCGCTGTTCACCTGCTGGACGCGGGAGTGCCGCGACAGCGACGATCCGGAGCTCGGACGCGTGTTCGATGCGATCAACGCCTACCCCCGTTACCGGATCCAGCAGACGGCCGACGACCTGGCGGCCTTGGAGTCGGCACAGCCCGACGCTCCGGCCATGGTCTCGGAGCTTCAGGGCGGTTGGTTCAGCACGGTCGGCGGCACGCTTAGCGCCGACCAGCCGGGGCTGACGCCCGCGCAGCTGCAGGCGCATTTTCTGCTGGCGCTGCAGTGCGGGGCGACGGCGATCAACACTTACATGGCCGTGGGCGGCACGAATTTCGGGCGGTGGGCGGCGCGCGGGCAGACCACGACCTACGATTACGACGCGCCGGTTCGCGAATGGGGCGCCGGGGGCGCGAAGTTCCGCGTTTTTGCCGCGCTCGGGCGCATGCTGCGCCAGTACGGCCCGGCGCTGGCCCGGGCGCGGCCGGCGCCCTGGCCCGTGCAATCCGGCAGCCCTGATGTCGTGGTGGGCATCCGCGTGGAGCGCAGCGGCGCGGTTTGGATCTTCTTCGGCAATCGTTCGCTGACGGAGCGCCGGCGGGGCCGGGCGGTCGTCTGGTCGGAAAAGGCGGGGGAGCTTGGAATCAACTACGACCTCGGGCCTTTCGAAGCCAAGGCCCTGCGGCTGCCACCGACCTCTGCGGACGCGTCCGACGGCGAATGGTTTCCGCAGCTGGAGGCGCCCGCAGGCTCCCCGGCGTCGCCGGCCCCGATTCCGCTGCAATTCGCGCCGATCCCGCCCCAGGTCGGGGGCGCGCACGCCGACATCCTGATGGCGGCGCCTCCGGGCAAGCTCCTGCCCGAGCTGGGCGTTTTCGATGCGCGCCCGGTCATCTACACGGCGGAGCCGGTCCTGACCGCCGCCCAGGCGGCCGCCTCGGTGCTGCGGGCGCAGGTTTACTCGGACGACCGGATCGTCGCCCAGATCAATGGCCGCGTCATCGCCGGGGAGTCCAACCCTTCGGGCTCCGATTCGCTGCCGATTGCCGGGCTGCTGCGGCCCGGGCGGAATAGCATCCGCCTGCTTTACTACCAGAAGGGCGAGCCGAATTTTGGGCCGGGAATCGAGGACGAACCCGGCCTGCGGGCGGCCTTCGTTGGCGACGTGCCGCTCACGGACCTGACGATCCGCCCCGTGGACCTGCCGTCGTGGCGGGGGGATCCCGCTGCGGCCGGACTGGTGGCGGGTTACCGCGCGGACTTCAACCTCGAGAAAGCGGCGCGCCCGACCCCTCTGAACCTGCGTTTGGACGCTTCCGGCGACGGCGAGCTCTTCCTCAACGGCCACCCGCTGGGACGCTATTGGGAGGCGGGGCCGCAGCGGCGGTATTATCTGCCGGCGTGCTGGCTGCGTGCGGGAAGCAACTCGGTCGCGGTCTATCTCGTGCGCGGGCCGGCCGGACCGGCGGGCATCGCCGCCGCGTCCGTCGAAAGTTACCCTATTTCGTCAGCAGGATCGCAATGAACGCGCCGGCGGCGAGGATCACGGCGAGGACGGTGACCGCGAACACGATGCGGGTGGCCAGCGGGGACAGGGCGGAGTCGCCGCCGTGCGCCCCGACCGCCACCCCTTCGGCCAATTCGCCGCCATGAGTCGTTCGCACGAAGCGGAAGGCCTTTTCGACCATTTCGGCCGTCGGCGGCTTCACCAGGTAGGAGGTGACGCCCAGTTCAAAGGTCCGGCGCATGTCGCTGTCCTCCAGCGAAGAGGTGAGCACGATGACCGGCAGATCCTTCAAGTCGGACCGGGCCCGCATCCAGGCCAGGACTTCCAGGCCGCTGATCAACGGCAGGCGCAGGTCCAATAGGACCATCCAGGGGAACGGGCTCTTGCGCCGGTTGGAGTGCGGTCCCTGTCCGGCCAGGTAGTCTTGGGCCTCCTTGCCGTTCGTCACCACCCGCAGTTCGGCGTCGACATGCGCGTGCCTGAGGGCGCGTTGCAGGAAGAACACGTCGTCGGGGCTGTCCTCGACCACCAGGATCACGGGGGGGTTCATGAAGCGGACGGGCCCGATTCGATGGCAACGGGACCGAGCCGTCGAGCCTAGCCTCGATCCCACCCCAATATTACTTGGAGATCGGCCCGATCTTGAGGGACGGGGCCGCCCCGGCACCCTTCGTCGCTGCGTCGATCCCGGAGCGTTTTCATGCCGGAGCCAGGCGGCCGCGTCAGCCGGAGTGGACGGGCGCCGGGGGCGCTGGGGGCTGGGCCTTTTCCGTTGTGACCGATGGGCTGCCCTCCAGGCCGCGGCGCAGCGCCTGGATGAATCCGTTGCGCAGCAGGTTCCCGATGGTGGTCAGAACGCGGACGTTGGTCTGGGCCTCAAACTTCCCCGAGAAGGGGACGATGGTGGCGACCTGCTTGTGCTGCTTGTCGCGCAGCAGGCGCGCCGTGGCGGCGACCAGGTCCTTCCACAGCAGCTGCAGGACGTTCTTCTTCTCGTCGCTGCGCGTCTTGAAGTTCAGGTCGGTGAAGAAGGGCTTCACGTACCCGTGGAACGATCCGTGGGCGCCGCTGACCTCTCCGTAGATGGAGAATGAGCCCTTGCCGACGTCGACATCGGCGTAGGCGAGGAGAAAGGCGTTGAGCGCGGTCAGGTCGACCTTCTGGAGGCTCAGCTTGAGCTGAAAGTGGGGCTGCAGCGCCAGCGGCTCGGCCTGGATGAACAGGGCCAGCGTCCCGCGGCCGATCGTCACCCCATGCAGGGTGATCCGGGCGGGGAGGGGAGGGCCGCCCCGCTCGACGCGGTCCCGCAGGCCGGTGGCCTCCACGTCGAGGTGGTCGATCGCGAGGTCGACGCGCGGGTGCGCGGACTGGTCGACGAAATGAATTCGGCTGTCGTGCAAGGCCAGGTGCGTGATGTCGATCGGGAAAAGGTCCTGGACGACGTTTTGCCAGCGCTGGTCGGGCTTGGGCGCCTGCCCTTTGGGCTGGGTTTGCAATCCCAGATTCTGCTTTTCCTGGGGCGCCGGCGCATTGACGAAATTGATCTGGCCGCGGTCGATGACGACGTCGCTGACGAACTGTCCGTGGATCAGCTTTCGGTAGGCGATGGAAAAGTCGATGTTGTCCGCGGCGACAAAGGGCTCTTCATTCGGGCCGGCGCCGCGCTTTTGGATCACGAACTTCTGCATGCTGTAGCCCCCGTCCCACAGATGGACGCCCACGGAGTCCACATGGCCGGTATAGCCGGGGATGTGGCTGAGCCGCACATTGATCTCGTGGCGAAGAAATCCCGGCAGGAGGAGCCGCCCGACCAGGAGCAGCACCACCAGCACCACGACGACAATCAGCAACCGGCGCGTGGATCGGCGCATGCGCGTTGGACCCCGTTCCGGTGCAAAAGGTGCCGGGCGATCGAACACCCGCGAACCAACCGGGACAAAAACTGTCTCGTCCGACTGCGTTATGGTCAACGACTTGCTGTTTGCCCTCTACGTCGCAGCGTCGGCGGGCCTGCTGGCCTATGGGGCGAACTGCTACGTCCTGGTGGCGCTGTTTCTGCGCACGCGGTCGGCGGCGCGGCGCGACAACACCGCAGTCATCCGAGCCGCGCGCCCGCGGTTTGCCGAACCCGACTCGCTGCCGTGGGTCACCACCCAGATTCCCGTCTACAACGAGGCCAATGTCGTGGAGCGGGCCCTGCGGGCGGCGGCGGCGATCGCGTATCCGGCCAGCCGGCACGAGATCCAGGTCTTGGACGATTCCACCGACGAAACCCGGGACATCGTCCGGCGCGTCGCCGCCGAACTTCGCGCGCGCGGCACCCGGATCGTCGTCCTGCGCCGGCGGCGCCGGGACGGGTTCAAGGCCGGCGCGCTCGCCGCGGGGCTCGCGGCGGCGCGGGGCGAATACATCGCCATCTTCGACGCCGATTTCGTGCCGCCGCCGCACTTTCTGCGTTGGACGCTGCCCTTCTTCTTTCGCGACGCCCGCCTGGGCCTGGTCCAGGCCCGCTGGGGGCATCTCAATGATCGCGAGTCGCCGCTCACCCGGGCCCAGGCCATGGGCATCGACGGCCATTTCATGGTCGAGCAGTCGGCGCGGACGTTCGGCGGGCTGCTGATGAATTTCAATGGCACGGCCGGCCTCTGGCGCCGCCGCGCGATCGAGGGCGCGGGCGGCTGGGCGCACGACACCCTCACGGAGGATCTCGACCTGTCCTACCGGGCGCAGCTCGCCGGCTGGGGCACCCACTTTGTCGCCGACCTGGCCGTGCCCGGCGAGCTCCCGGCCAGCGTGACCGCCTTCAAGAGCCAGCAGTTCCGCTGGGCCAAGGGATCGATCCAGACGGCGCGCAAGCTGCTGCCGTCGATCCTGCGCAGCCGGCTTTCCCCGTGGGTCAAGCTGCAGGCTTTCCTGCATCTCACCCATTACTGCGTCCATCCGCTCATGCTGACGGTGGCGCTGCTGGCCCTGCCGGCCCTGCTGACGCTCTCGCGCGTGCTTTCGCCCGCCGAGCTGGCTGCGCTCGTGGCGCTCATGCTGGCGGCCATCGTCGCCCCGAATTCGCTCTACCTGGCCAGCCAGCGCGCGCTGCACCGGGACTGGCGGCGCCGCCTGCTGTGGCTGCCGGCGCTGACCTGCGTGGGCATCGGCATTGGCGTTTCCAATTCGCGGGGCGTCCTCGAGGCGCTGGCGGGCAAGCGCAGCGCGTTTGTGCGCACGCCCAAGCGCGGCGACCGCGCGGCGAAGCGCTACCGGGTGCGCGGAACGGTGCAGCCGTGGATCGAAGTCGCGCTCGGCGTGTATTGCGCGGCCAGCCTCGGCGTGTACCTCGCGCAGGGGAAGCTGTTCATCGGCCCATTCCTGCTGCTTTATGCCGCCGGATTTCTGGTCATCGGCGTGGCGGGCCTGCTCGAAACGCTGCCGGCGCGGTCCGCTCAGCCGTCCATCTGGCCGCGGGTGACGCCGAGCTGGTGGAGCAGGCGCAGCTCCTTCCACAGCTCCGGGCCCGTGATCTCTCCGGCCAGCAGGCGCCGGTAGCGGTCGAGGGTGCGGGCGACCTCTTCGGGGCCCTCATTCACGAACTCGATGCGGAAATGAACCGCGCCCGCGTCCTTCAGCCGGCCCAGGTACTCGGCTCCCGTCTGGGCCCGGTTGTTGTACACCGTGTTGCGGCAGCCCGCGTCGGCCTTGAGCGGAAGGTCGGCGCCCACCCGGTCCCGCAGGCTGACCCGGTGGCTCTCGCACGGGCGTCCGCAGTCGCGGTAGTCCCGGCCCGTGGAAAGGAAGGCGCAGAACACGCAATGGTTCATGTGAAACATCGGCATGTGCTGGTGCACTGTGATGTCGATGCGGCTGCCGGGCGTGCGGCGCAGCAGCGCCTCCAGCTGGCCCAGGTTCAAGTCGTAGCTCGCGGTCACCCGTTCGAGTCCGCAGCGGCCCAGGAAATGTCCGGCGCTCCAGGGATTGGCGACGTTGAGGGAGAAATCCCCCCGCAGGCGCCGGCCGGCAAAGAACCGCAAATGGTCGTAGTTGCGGGCCAGAAATCCGTCGGGCGCGCAGGATTCCACCTGGCGAAGGATCCACTCCTCGCCGGGCAGAAAAATCCGGGGCGGAGCCACCCAGATCGAAGCGCCGGCGCTGTCCGAGGCCAGGGCGCGGAACTCGCCCACCGCGTCGCGATAACGTTTGGGATTCTCGAACTCGCAGTAGATCGTCCGCGCCCCGGCGTGCCAGGCCGGCGCCAGCTGTTCCGGCAGCCGGATGACGGCGATCAGATCGGGCGACGGCGCGCCCGGTTCCGGCGCAATCGGCGGGGCGGCGAGGAGGGGGCCTGCATTCAGACGCCATTGCGGCGGGCGCGCGCGCAGCGCCAGCAGCCGTTCGACCCCTTCGCGTCGCACCCGGTTGAGCTCCCTGACGGGGAGGATGAGGCCGGGGGGCAAAGAACTCCGAAATTCGCCGAGCCGGAAGGGCGTGCCGCCCAGCCGGCCCAGCTGTTCGCGCAGGCGTTCCTCGGTGAGGGGCTGGCTGACCGCCGCTTCCAGGAGGACGGCCGAGGCGACGGTCACCGCGCGGCCCTGATCGTCGGCGAGTTGAAGCTGCAGCGGCGAGCCGAGCGACCCGCGCACCGACAGAGCGATCGGCCGGCGAAAGCGGACCGCGTCGGCTTCGGAAAAGGTTGCCCGCAGTTCGCGTCGCAGGGCCGGATCATCCGTTTTCCACAGGCGC
>DASRSH010000116.1:0-1706 GCA_035656575.1 Opitutaceae bacterium | reverse complement strand
CGAGTTCGTCGAGTCCCGCTGCCGCGTGATGAGGGCGTAGGGGGCTCGGGACGACATTAGTTGTCGCCCGCGATGCGCTGGCCGTCTTGAATGACGGGGCGTGACTTCCCCCAAAATCACCCTCGCGATCGGCGCGGCTTTTGCCTTGGCGTCCCTCCGGACCATTGCCGCCGGCCTCCCTCCCTATCAAGACCCGGCGCTGCCCGTTGAGGCGCGGATCGACGACCTGCTGTCGCGGCTGACGCTCGACGAGAAGATTGCGATCGTTCATGCGAACGGCACCTTCCGCAGCGGCGGCGTGCCCCGCCTGGGCGTTCCGGCCCTGTGGACCGACGACGGGCCGCAGGGCGTGCGCGAGGAGGTCAGCATCACCTCCGGGGGTCCGGCCGGCCGGACCGACGACTATGCCACCGCGATGCCGCCCGGCGCCACGATCGCCGCGACGTGGGACCCCGCACTGGCCGAAGCGGTCGGCCGCGCGATCGGCGAGGAGGCCTGCGCCCGCGGCAAGAACGTCATGCTCGCGCCCGGCATCAACATCGCGCGCACTCCGCTCTGCGGGCGCAATTACGATTATTACGGCGAGGACCCCTGGCTCTCCGGGCGGATCGCGGTCGGCTACATCCGCGGCATGCAGTCCCGGCAGACCGTGGCGTGCGTCAAGCACTTCGCGGCCAACAACCAGGAAGTCGACCGCGGGACCATCGACGTTGAGATGGACGAGCGCACGCTGCGCGAAATCTATCTGCCCGCCTTCGAGGCCAGCATCCGCGAGGGCGGCGCCCTGGCGATCATGGGGGCTTACAACCGCTTTCGCGGCGTGCATTGCGCCGAGAACGGCTACCTGCTCAACCAGGTGCTGAAGAAGGAGTGGGGCTTTCCCGGCGCCGTGATTTCCGATTGGGGAGCGACCCACGACACCCGCGAGGCGGTGTTCAACGGCCTGGATCTGGAAATGGGCAGCCGCGGGCCGTTCGATCAGTACTATCTGGCCGGCAATTTCGAGGCCGGCATCAAGTCGGGTCTTTATCCGGTGGCGCTCCTGGACGACAAGGTGCGCCGCGATCTGCGCCTGCTGTATGCGAGCGGCGCGATGGATCACCGCGCCGCGGGTTCGCTCAACACGCCCGAGCATCTCGACGTCGCGCGCCGCGCCGCGCAGGAGGGCATCGTGCTGCTCAAGAATGACGGCGGGCTCCTGCCCATCGACCCGGCGAAATACCACACCATTGCCGTCATCGGCGAAAATGCGGTCCGGACCTTTGCCGCCGGCGGAAACTCCGCCGGGGTGAAGGCGTTCCACGAGACGACGGCCCTGGACGGCATCCTCGCCCGCGCCGGCGCGGGCATGAACGTGATCTATTCGGAAGGCTACCGCCAGCCGAAGGCCCAGTGGATTTATGGCACCGACGTGGCCGGCGTCCGCCACATGGAAATCACCGAAATGACCGCCGACGAGCAGCGCACGCTGGCCGACCGGGCGGTGGCCGCGGCCAAGTCAGCCGACCTGGTCGTCTTTGTCGGCGGACTGGTGCACCAGGCCTATCTCGACGACGAAGGCACCGACCGCAAGGACCTCTCGCTGCCGGCCCATCAGGCGGAACTGATTGCCCAACTGGCCCGGGTCAACCCCCGTCTGGCCGTTGTCCTGATCGCCGGCAGCCCGGTCGAAATGGACGGCTGGCTGGGGTCCGTGCCCGCCGTCC
>DASRSH010000115.1:0-5903 GCA_035656575.1 Opitutaceae bacterium | reverse complement strand
GCCTGGGTCCCCCGCCAGAGCGAGAGGCTGTGCCCGGTTTGTTGGGATTTGGTACGTGACCCCTTAGGCGCCGTCGACCCACTGGGCCAGGGCGGGGGGGAGGGCGAGGCGCTCGCGGGTGTCGGAGCGGATGCAGACGTGCTCGGTGCGGGCGGTGGCGACGCGCTTCCGGGGGGGGCCGAGGCGGGTCAATTCGAAGCGCAGCTCGAAGCTGCTATCCGACAGACGGCGGGGTGAAACGGCGACCGACACCTGGTCCCCGGTGCGCAGCGGGCGCAGGTAGTCCACCTCGCTCTTGGAGATGGGGACGATGCTGCCGGTGTCGGCGAAAAACCGCCCCAGGTCGATGCCGGCCGCCGCCAGGGCCTCCTCGTAGGCGTCATGGCAGATGCGGAGGTAGTGGGCAAAATAGACGACTCCGGCCGCGTCGGTGTCCCCAAAATGAATCGTGCGGACCCAGGAAAACTCCATACGCTATTGCTGCTTATGCCTGCCGCGATGAGCAAGAAAGAGATTGCCGGCATCCTGGATGAAATCGGGGTGCTGCTGGAATTGCAGGGAGAGAATCCCTTCAAGGTGCGGGCATACCAGGCCGGCGCCCGGGTGCTCGAAGGCATGGAGGAAGCCACCCTCGACCGGCTGGTCGAGGCCGGCGAGCTGCAGACCGTCAAGGGGATTGGCGAGGCCCTGGCGCAAAAGATCACCGAACTGCGCACCACCGGCCGGCTGGCCTTCCACGAAAAGCAGCGGGCGGCGGTCGAGCCCGGCCTGATCGAAATGCTCCAGATTCCCGGGCTGGGGCCGAAGAAAATTCGGGCTCTCCGCGACCGGCTGGGCATCACCGATATCGCCGGGTTGAGCGCCGCCTGCCGGGACGGGCGCGTCGCGGCGCTCGACGGCTTCGGCGAGAAGACCCAGGAGAAAATCCTGGCCGGCATCCGCAACCGCGAGGCCTACAGCCGGCGCCACCTTTGGTGGGACGCCGCCGAAACGGCGGAGCCGATCCTCCGCGGACTGCGGGCGCTCCCGCAAGTGCAGCGCGCCGAGTCCGCCGGGAGCCTGCGCCGGGGGATGGAGACCGTGGGCGACCTGGACTTTCTGGCGGCGGCCCGGCCGGCGGACGCGGGCGCGATCATGGACTGGTTCGTCGCGCTGCCCGGAGTCAGGGAGGTCACCGGCCGCGGCGAGACCAAGGCGAGCGTTCGTTTCGGCTCCGGCCTGCAGGCGGATCTGCGCATTTTGCCCGAGGAGCAGTTTCCCTTCGCCCTGCATCATTTTACGGGCTCCAAGGACCACAACGTCCAGATGCGCCAGCGGGCGCTGGCCCGCGGCCTGAGCCTCAGCGAATGGGGCCTGGCGCCCGCCGAAGGCGAGGGCCGCGTCAAGGAGAAGGTCGCCGGCGCGCCCCCGCCCACGATCCATTCCGAGGAGGAACTGTTCGCCGCCTTGGGCCTGCCATTCATTCCGCCGGAACTGCGCGAAGGGCGCGGTGAAATCGAGGCGGCCGAGGCGGGAAAGCTTCCCCGCCTGATCGAGCCGTCCGACCTGAAGGGGGCGTTTCACAACCATACGACGGCTTCGGACGGCCACAATACGCTCGAAGAGATGGCCGCCGCCGCTGCCGCGCTCGGCTGGGAGTACCTCGGACTGGCCGATCACTCCAAGTCGAGCGTGCAGGCCCGGGGTCTGACGGAAGAGCGCCTGGCGGCCCAGCTCGACCTGATCCGCGCCTTCAATGCGCGCCCGGGGGCGAAGCCCCGCCTGCTGGCGGGCGTCGAGTGCGACATCCTGCCCGACGGCCGGCTCGATTTCGACGATGGGGTCCTGGCGGCGCTCGATTACGTGGTCGCTTCCGTGCACAGCGTCCTGGGCCAGGACGAGGCGACGATGACCGCCCGGGTCATTCGGGCCGTGGAGCATCCGCGCACCACCATCCTGGGCCACGCCACGGGCCGCCTGCTCCTGCGCCGCGAGAGCAGCCGGCTGGATCTGGACAAGGTGATCGACGCCGCCATCGCATGCGGCGTCGCCATCGAGCTCAATGCCAGTCCGGAAAGACTGGAGCTGGACTGGCGCCACTGGCGCAAGGCAGCCGGCAAGGGGCTGCGCTGCACGATCAATCCCGACGCGCACGAGACCGCCGCGCTCGGGTACGTCCGTGCCGGAATCAACATCGCGCGCAAGGGCTGGCTGACCGCGGACGATGTGATCAACACCCGTCCTCTCGACGGGGTCCTGGGGTGGCTTGCGCAGCGCCGAGCCGGGCGGTTAACGTAGCGGTCCGACTCTCGCCATGCCCATCTACGAGTACTACTGCCCGGACAATCACCGGATTTATCAGTTTTACGCGAAGACGCTCGCCCAGGGCCAGCGGACGCCCAAGTGCCCGGACAATCCCGGCTTCCGCATGGTCAAGCTCCTGTCCGGCTTTTCCGTCACGGGTTCGCGCAAGGAGCCGGCGGCGGAGGCGGGAGGCGGTCCGGCAGGCGAAGGGGGCGACGATTCGCAGATGGACGCCGCGATGTCGGCGATGGAACGGGAGTTCGAGGGGGTCGACGAGAACGACCCGCGCGCGATGGGGCGCATGATGCGCCGCATGTCCGAGCTGACGGGCGAACCTTTGGGCGGCGAGATGGAGGAGGTCGTCCGCAAGCTGGAGGAGGGCGCCGACCCGGAGTCCCTGGAAGAGCAGCTGGGCGGCGGCGAAGCCGAAGGCGGGGAGGAAGGCTTCGGCGCGGGGCCCGACGTGGCGGCGGCAACCGGGCCCGAGGCGGAGCGAAAGCCCCGCCGCGCGCCTTCGCGGCGGGGTCCCGCCGTGCGCGATCCGAAACTCTATGACTACGAATAGTCCCGCGTCCGGCGCGGGGATCTCGGCCGACGCGCAGGCCCGCGCGGCCGCGGCGCGGGAAGCGGTGCTGGCGCAGACCGCATATCTGCACGCCCATCTGGGGCGCGTGGAGAGCCGGTGGAAAAGCGACGGCACCCGCGTGACTCCGGCCGACCTCGCGATCTCCGAAGGCATTTTCGCCGACTTGGCGCGGCGCTTTCCCGACGACCAGCTGTTCAGCGAGGAGCTGGCGGATGCGGGCGCGCCGATTCCCGTGCGCGCGCGCTTTGCCTGGATCCTGGACCCGATCGACGGCACGAACAATTACGCCCTGGGAATACCGCACTGTGCGATTTCCCTGGGGCTGATCGAGCACGGGCGCCCGATCTATGGCGCCATCTACGATCTCAGCCGGCGGACGCTCCTGCATGGCGGCCCGGGGTTCGGCGCGTGGGATGGCGATCGCCCCTGCCAGGTTTCCCCGGCCGAGCCCCGGCGGGACAGCCTGATCGGCTTCCACAGCCCGTATGACAAGAGCCTGGTCGAGCATGCCAAGGGGGTGCTGAGCCAATTCAAGATCCGCGGGTTGGGCAGCGCGACCCTGCACCTAGCTTATGTCGCAGCCGGACTGCTGGACGGGGCGGTCGATTACAACGTGAAGATCTGGGACCTGGCCGGCGCGATCCCGCTGTGCCTGGCGGCCGGGGGCGAGGTGCGCTTTCTGAACGGCCCGCAGATTCCCGTCCGCCAGTTCGACCTGCGCATGGCGCGGATCGCCTACATCGCGGGCTCGGCGGCCATGTGCGACGCCCTGGGGCGCTTGACGGCCTGAGCCGGGATCGCATCTCGATTCGCAATTCGGTGCAAGCCGCGTCGCCCCCCGCCGCCTGAGGGAAGCGGCGAAACGCCGCGTTCCCGACCCCCGGACGAGGCGTTCTCACCCTCAGACTTGATACGTCTGGAGGGGAATGGGGTCGAGGATGCTCGCCGAAGGGAGCTGCGCTTCCAGCTGGCGCTTGAACCAGGCCCGGGCCGGCGGATCGCCGTGGGTCAGCACAATGGAGCGGGCTTTGGTCTGCGCCGCGAAGGCGAGCAGCTCGTTGCGGTCGGCGTGCCCGCTCAGTTCGAAGCGTTCGATCCGGGCCTTCACGCGGGTTTGGACGTGCGCGCTTTCGAAGACGAACGTGTCGCCGGGTTTCGACTGCAGAAGCGTGCCGCCCGGCGTGTCCGGATCGCAATAGCCGACGAAGCCGATCGTGTTGCGGGCGTGCCCGAGAAGCCCCGACGCCAGGGTGTAGCTGGGGGTCTTTTCGACCATCATCCCCGAACTGACGACGTAAAGCCCGTTCTGCCCGGGATCCTCGCCTGCGATCAGCTTGCGCGGCAGCGGACGGATCTTGAGTTCCTTCACGATGCTGCGGCTGAACTGCACCTGCTTCGTCTTGCGCGCGATCTCGTCAAAGTAGTCGACCAGATCGAGGCCGAGCCCTGAGCCGAAGATCGGGCACTCCGCCAGGCGGCCGAACCGGCGCGCGTCGTGAACGATGGAGAGGACCTCCTGCATGCGCCCGAGGGCGAACACGGGGACCAGAAACGAGCCCCCGCGGCGGATCGTGTCGTTGATGCAGGAGACCAGCCGGGCCATTTCGGCGGCGCGGTGGCGCCCGGCCGGACGCTCGGTGTCGCCCCGCGTGGTTTCCGTGATCAGCGTGTCGAAGCGGCCGGACGGAAAGCGCGCGCCGGCCAGCGTGCGCTGATCGTCGAACAGGACGTCGCCCGTGACGAAGATGCCGCGGTGCTTGTGGCGCAGCTCCACCCCCGCCGCGCCGGCCACGTGCCCGGCGGGATGAAAGACGATCTCGACCTCATCGGCGGCCCCGCGGAACCGCTTGGCGTGGCCGAAGGGCAGGCCGGTCAGCCGCCGGGCGCAGCGCTCGATCTCCTCGTGCGTGAACAGGGGATAGTCGGGAATGGATTCCTCCTCGCGCTGGCGCATCATCACGTTGGCGGAGTTGTGCAGCATCCGCTCGATCAGCATCCGGCTGGACAGCGACATGATGACCGGCGTCGTGGGATGCTCCCGCATCGCGACCGGCAGCGAGCCGATATGATCCAGGTGGCAGTGGGTGATGATGATGAGGTCGAGGCGGACGCCGCGCAGCCGGCTCAGGTCCGGGGTGGCCGCCCGGCCGGTCTTCTTGGGGTGCAGCCCGCAGTCGATGAGCAGATTGAGGCCCCCGATTTGCAGGAACATCGAATTGGCTCCGATGCCGCCGTCGCGGTTCAAGTCGGTCAGCTTCATGCCGGGCGAACCTCTCCCTGCGCGCGCAGGCGCCGGATTTCCTCGAACTGCTTGGGGGAGAGCAGCCGGCGGGGGACCCGGCGGCCGGCTTCCGCCTCCAGCCGCTCCCAATCCTGGGGCGACGGCGCGTGCGGCTCCCAGGCCGTGTGATGGCCCTGCTTGCGCCGCCATTCGAGGTTTCCCCCGTGCACGGTCGCCCGGACCTGGAACTTTCCTTGGTCAGGATCGCGATTCCACCAGCCGAACTCCGTGCTCATGAACCGGCCACTCTACCGGCTGGCTGCGTCCAGGTGCAACTCCGCAACCGCCGGCCCCGGATAAAAGAGCCCACCGCGTTCCGCGACCCGGCGAACCAGCAGCGTGTCGCCGCGCCAATCGACCGCCAGGGCGTGGAAAGGCCGGCAAAAGGCGCCCGTGTTGACGACCGTCGGCCCCTGCCGCCGGCGCCAGATGCCCGACCAGTGGATGTGGCCGGCGATGATGACCTTCGCCTGGAGTCGGTACGCTTCAGCCAGGCGCCAGGCCCGGTGCGGGAACGAACGCCAGGCTTCGAAGATGCTCAGGCTCCGCCAGGGCGGAGACAGAAGATCGCGCCCGAGCCGGAAGAGATAGCGGGCCGCGTTGCGTTCGGATTGGTGGCGCTGCGGAATCCGCGCGGCGACCCGGCGAAAGACCGCCAGCGTATCGTCCAGGCTTCGGTCCGGCGGCGCGGGTCCGGCCGCCGCCAGGTCATAATCGCCGCGTCCCGCGTGGGTATCGAGCAGCAGCAGGCCC
>DASRSH010000114.1:0-15832 GCA_035656575.1 Opitutaceae bacterium | reverse complement strand
GAATCTGCGCCACCGAGCGGTTGATGCCCCACTTGGTGCCCATCTCCCCCCAATGGAGGATGAATTTGCTCATGATGGGTGTCAGTTTCATTGTTTCGGATCGTACAGAAATGTCAGTCCCATGTGACGTCAAGTGCAAATCGACTAAATAATTTGGCCAACTTTTCACCAAGGCTTTCGGAGACGGCCAGCAGCCACATCCGGTACCATTTCTCGTTGCGGGCTCGTTGGTTCCCTTTTGGACGAGGCCGTCCGCCTTCGCCGTTGGCTACGGCGGACACCATTTCGCATTGCGAAATGGTGGACCCGATCGGGATCAAACCGACGACCTCTTCGTTGCGAACGAAGCGCTCTATCAACTGAGCTACGGGCCCGTGGAAAGGAAGGTAATGCAAAACGGCGGACGCCAAGTCCACCCTTTTTCTGATCGGCCGACCCCGCGGCCGCCCTTTCGACGCAACCTTGACGCGGCCCGTAACTTGGCAAACCTGGGTGTCGCGCAAAAAGGGCGCATCCGGTCCGCGGAAAGGGTTCAACCCACCTTGATGGGTTCACCCTTCCTTCACTGAACCGTTTCTTGCCCGAAACTGCGGACGCCGGGCGCATGAGAAAGGGTTCGCATGGACGACACATTCCCGCAGCGCCGGCTGCCTTCACATCCCAGCCTCGAGCATTTGAGGAAGCAGGCGAAGCAGCTTGCGAAGCGGTCCGCCTTGAAGCTTGCAGTCGCTCAGCACCGCGTCGCGAAAGAATACGGCTTCGCCAAGTGGTCCGACCTGGCGCGCGCCGTCACAGCGTCACAACTTCCGAAGGGCAGCCGGGAGTCAATCCTGTGCCAACGATGCGGCCAGAAGGCAGCGACCGTTCACTTTACGGTCGTCGTGTTTGGCCGCATCCGGGAACGGCACCTCTGCGCGGAGTGCGCCGCGACGGATGAAGGAGCCGCACGGGATCTCGTTCCGATCACGGCAGCCCCAGTGATCTTGCGGCACGCGGCAGACGGCCGGTTGCCGCACGCGACAATCGGTCCGCGCGCCATGCGGGCGGCATTCACCGGGCGAATGCCTCCGGACATTCGCGACATCACGCTCAGGCCCAACATGACGAAAGAGGATGTGGGCGCGCAACTCCTCTTCGCAAAGGAGCACCTCGGTCGAGGCAGCAAGGTTCGACTTCGGGTGAAGCTGGGGCCAGAGGATCTCTCCAGACCCGGGCCGGGCTACATCCTCATCGGAAAGGCCATTGAACACCTGGCCGAAGCCGGCATCCCGGCAGCGGACGTCGTCCTGGAACGAAGCCATCTGGTTCTGCTCCTCAAGCCGCGCGTTCATTAATCGGACCCCGGCAAGTTCACCTGCGACAAGAGCGGTTCACGGCGGATTGACTGCTTCGTTCGGCGGCTGTGAATTGCCTTTCCGGTGCGCCCCCGCCCCCCCACCCTAAAGCGTCTCGCCGCGGCAGCAGTGCTGCTGTGCTTCTGCGCCGGCTGCCGCGAAATCGGCGGGGCCGAGGCGCAGCGGGCTTCGTTTCGGCGCTACGGCCCAGCCACGATCGCCGGCGAACGGGCTGAAGATTACCTGAGCGCGCGCTGCGCGATGCTGCTGGCCGGCTTTCGCGTCGACCTTTCCTCCGACGGCCATTTTCGATTCGCGGGCGGCAATCGGAGCTTCACGTGCGGTTCGGCCGCCGCCATCGACCGCCGGGGCTATTATGCCACGTGCGCCCACTGCCTTCGGAATGCGCCCCTCACGCTCCTGGGCGTGGATGCGCAGGGCCGGTACTTTTCAGCGCCGGTGCGGGTCGTCTGGAAAGGCAGCCCCGGGCCCGATGTCTGGCCCTTTGCCCGGCATTTCGACTTTGCGATCGTGGCCATTCCCCGCCGGATCGACCGCGTGTTCAGCTGGGCGCGGCAGCGGCCGGCAAATATCACCGTCCTCACGTACGGGCTGGCCTACACGCAAGCCAAGGGAGCCTCCTTCTTCTTCGTCCCCGCGGCCGGCCAAGTCCTCTCGTGGTCCAGGCTGAACGGCCCCACGGCCGCGGAATTCACGCTGACCAACACGGCCCCGGGCCACCCCGGCGACAGCGGCAGCCCGGTCTGCACCCTCGATGGCGAGCTCCTCGGCGTCCAGGCCGGCGGAACAGGGTTGATCGACTGGGGCAACCGCGTTTATACGCTCCCGCCGCTGCAGCCGGCGTCCAAGGCCATATGTCCCAACCCAGCCTGGGTCCGGCGTATCATCGACGCAGACTTTGCCGCGCACGGCCCCGCGGCCGCCGTCACTTGCGGTGGGCGCCAAATATCGCGTACAGGACCAGCGGGAGCGCCACCATCACGATCATGACGGTGTACAGAATCAGCGTCGCGCGCCGGGCTTTGGTCTTTTCAGCGTCCGTCAAGGGCATAGGATGATCCCTTGCCATGAAGTCACAGTGCTGGCTGGTCAAGCAGGAGCCGGAGAGCTATTCGTGGGACGACTTTGCCCGCGACGGGCGGACCGTCTGGGACGGCGTGCGCAACTACGCGGCCCGATTGCACCTTAACGGGATGAAAAAAGGCGATCGCGTCCTCTTTTACGCGAGCGGCGGCCCGAAGTCGGTCGTGGGCACGGCAACGGTCGCCCGCGCGGCGTTCCCGGATGCCTCGGCCGACGAGCCCGGCTGGGTGGCGGTCGAATTGAAGGCGGGGGCGGCGCTGCCCCGCCCCGTCGCCCTCTCTGAAATCAAATCGGACAAGGCGCTGGCCAAGCTCCCCCTGCTGCGGCAAAGCCGGCTGTCCGTCATGCCTGTCGCTCCGGCGGAATACGACCGAATCCTGGCGCTGGCCGCCAGAAAGCCATCCGCCGCATGATCGACCGGCTGGCGATATTGGCGCCGGGACTGCTCGGCGCATCGGTTGCCCGCGGGGCGCGCGAGCGCGGGCTGGCGCGCGAAATCGTGCTGTGGGCGCGCCGGCCCGAAGCGCGTTCGGCGCTGGCCGCCCAGCCCTGGTGCGACCGCGCGGCGGAAACGCCGGAAACAGCCGCCGCGGGCGCCGCACTCGTGGTCATCGCGGCCCCCGTTGACCGGATTGCACCGCTCGCGGCCCAGATTGCGCCGCATCTCGCCGATCGCGCGCTCGTGACGGACGTGGGCAGCGTGAAGGCGGCCATTTGCCGGGACGCCGGGCCGGCGGTGGCGCGCCTGAGCGGCGGCCGCGCGACGTTCATCGGCTCCCATCCCATGGCCGGATCGGAAAAGACCGGCTGGGAGCACGGGTCCGGAGCGCTGTTTCAGGACCGCACCTGCTTTGTCACGCCGGTGACGGAGGCCGACGGCGCGGCCGCCCCGGCCGTGGAAGCCTTCTGGACCAGCCTCGGCGCCAAGCCCGTCCGGGTGGCGCCGGAGGAGCACGACCGGATCGTCGCCCACATCAGCCACCTGCCGCAGCTTGCGGCCTCGACCCTCGCCGCGTTCCTGGAGCGCACGCACCCGGCGTGGGGCGCTTACGCCGGCAATGGGCTGCGCGACACCACGCGCATCGCCGCCAGCGACCCCGAGCTTTGGACCGCGATTTTTGCCGCCAACCGCAAAGCCATCCTGGAAGCGGTTCGCTCCTGGCAGGAAGACCTGGCCGCGGCCGAGCGGGCGCTGGCTGCGGGCGACGACCGGGCGTTCGCCTCCCTGCTCGCCCGCGGGCGGGACTTCCGCCGGCGGCTGTAGGCCATGGCGCTGCCCGAACTTCTTCCCATCGCCCCGTTTGTCCAGCCGGCATCCGGCGAGGTGAGCGTGCCCGGATCGAAGAGCCTGACCAACCGCGCCCTGCTCCTGGCCGCCCTCGCGCAGGGCCGCACGCAGCTGACCGGCGCGCTCTTCAGCGACGATACGGCCGTCATGACCGAAGCGCTGCGCCGCCTCGGCTTTGCGATCGAGGCCGATCCGGAATCCCATACCTTGACCATTGAAGGGCGCGGCGGCGAAATCCCCGCCGCCGAGGCCGACCTTTTTGTCGGCCTGGCCGGAACCGCCGCCCGCTTTCTGACCGCGCTGTGCGCCGCCGCCCCGCGCGGCCGCTTCCGCCTGGATGGAACGGCGCAGATGCGCAAACGCCCCATGCGCGGACTGATCGAGGCGCTGCGGGCCTTGGGCGCCGACATCCGCTGCCCGGGGGAGGACTTTCATCTTCCGCTCGAGATCCATGCGCGGGGCCTGAACGGAGGACCCGTGGCCATCGACGCCAGCGAAAGCAGCCAAATGCTGTCCGCGCTGCTGCTGGTCGCGCCTCTCGCCCGATCGGAGGTGAACATCACCCTTGCCGCGCCGGTGCGCGAACCCTTTGTCCGGCTGACGCGCGAACTGATGCGCCGATTTGCGGCGGCGCCGGCCGGCGACCTGCGGCGGTTCGCCATTGAGCCGGACGCGACGGCCGCGAGCTATTTTCTGGCGCTGCCGGTGGCCGCGTACGGATCGCTTCAGGTGCGCAACGTCGGGCTGGATCTGCTGCAGGGCGACGTCGCCTTCGCCGCCGTCCTGCGCGACGCCGGGGTCTCCCTGGCCGAGCATCCCGGCGGCCTCATCGCCCGCTGCCGCAGCGGCACTCCGCTCAGTGGCCTCAGCCGCGACTTCTCCGGCTATTCGGACACGTTTCTCACCTTGGCCGCGATTGCGCCGCTGCTGGAGGGTCCGACGCGCATCACCGGCATCACGCACACCCGCCGGCAGGAAACGGACCGCGTCGCGGGCGCCGCCCGCGAATTGCAGCGGCTGGGCCAGGAGGTGCGCGAAACCGAGGACGCGTTGGAAATCCACCCGCGGCCCCTGCGGGAAGGCCAGACCGTCGAGACCTACGGCGATCACCGCTTTGCCATGAGCTTCGCCATCCTCGGCTGCCGCGATGTGCGGGGCGACGGCCGGCCCTGGCTCACGATCCGCGATCCCGGCTGCTGCGCGAAAACCTTTCCGGACTTTTTTGCGTTGCTGGAAAAGCTCCGGCTCAGATCGTCTCGGACCCTTTAGCCCATTCCGTGGACCGCCCTTTTATCATCGTCGCGATCGATGGCGGCGCCGCCTCCGGCAAGTCGTCGTCGGCCCGCGCCCTCAGCGAACGCTTTCACCTGCTGCATGCCGACACCGGATCGTATTTCCGGGCGGTGACCGCCGAGCTGCTGCGCCGGGGCGTCCAGCCCGGCGACGACGCTGCCGTGCGCGCCGCCTTGGGCGAGCTGCGGCTGGAAACCCGGATCGCCGGCCGCTCGGCGGTCGTGGCGATCGGCGGCCAGCCGCCCGGCGACGAGATTCGCAGTCACCGGGTGAACGCGGCTGTGTCGCATTTCGCCGCGATTCCCGAACTGCGGGCGCTGCTGGCCGATTACGAGCGCAGCCAGGCCGAAGTCGCCCGGCGGCACGGGTTCGCGGGGCTGGTGATGGACGGGCGCGATATCGGCACCGTGATCTTTCCGGACGCCGACCACCGCTTCTTTCTTCACGCCGATCCGGCCGAGAGGGCGCGCCGGCGGGCCAGCGAGGGCCAGGCGGACGCGGTCGCCGAGCGCGACCGGCTGGACTCTTCGCGCACGACCGCGCCCCTGGCCTGTCCCGACGGCGCGCTGTCCATCGACACGACGCAGCGCTCCCTGGCGGAAGTCGTGGCGCTGATGGTCGCGGCGATCGAGGGCGGGTCCGCCGCGCGATGAGCCGCCGCCACCCCATGCTGGAGATGGAGCCCATTTATGGGTTCTGCCACGCGCTGATCCGCTGGCTGTACTCCACCGCCTTCCGCGGCGACATCGAGGGCCTGGAAAATCTGCCGAATCAGGGCGGTTATATCGTCGCCGCCAATCACGCCAGCCATCTCGATCCTCCGATTGTCGGGCTGCATTTGTCGCAGCAAGTGAGTTTTTTCGCCCGCAAGACGCTGTGGAAGCCGGGCATCGCCTCCTGGTGGCTCGACGCGGTCGGCACGATCCCGGTCGACCGGGACGGCGCCGCCGACATCGCCGCCATCAAGCGGGTCATCGCAACGCTGCAGGCGGGCAAGAGCATCATCCTGTTTCCCGAGGGGACGCGTTCGCCGGACGGGACGCTGCAGCCCGCGAAGGCGGGGGTCGGTATGATCGCCTGCCGGACAGGGCGCCCGGTGATTCCAGCGCGGGTGTTTGGCTCGTTCGCCGCCTTCGGCCGGGGGCAGACACTGCGGCTCGGCTCGCCGGTCGACGTGGTTTACGGGCGGCCCCTGTTCCCCGCCGATTACGATCACCCTGAGGACGGCAGGGAGCGCTACGAGCGGGCGGCGCAGCGCATCATGGCGGCCATCGGCGCATTGAGCGAGCCTCAGCGTCCGGTGATCTGACCCTTGCATCGCGCAAGGAATAGCGGCGGAAAATGCCGATTCCTTGCAGGATGCAACCGTGAATAACTCGGGAATAACGAGGAATTCGTTAGGCTAAGTAATTGTCCGGACAGGGCGTTCGGCGTGGGAAGAGTTTTGTGGAACGCTTTTAGCTAAGTACTTGGCCCATTCCATGGTCGCTTTTCCCCCGCTTCGATCCGCCCCGCGCAATCGCAGGAAGCTCATCGCGATCCTTTTGAAGGTGGGAGACGACCTTGCCACGCTGGCCGGGGAGGCGCAGGGCCTCCTGGCCAAAACTGCGCGCAAGAGCGACCTGTCCCCTCAGGCGCTGACGGCTCTCGCACGGCTGGCGCGAAACGGCCGCCGCCGGTTGCGGGAGCGTTTGGCCGCCCTGGGAGCCGACAAGCTGGAAGCCGGCGCGGCGCTGGCGGCCCTCCCGGGCGAGGTCACCGTCAACGCGCTGATCCAGGTCTATCGCCGCTGCGGCCGGCGCCTGTGCCTGGCCCAATGCGAAGCCCGCGAAGCGGCCGACGGGCAGACCGCCGACTTGGTTTTCCACCTGCTGCGCGACCTGGAACGCCAGCTCTGGCTGCTCGATGCCGGCCGCGGCGGCGTCCCATTCGAGACGATGGCGGCCCCCGCCGTCTTCCAGTTTTGCTGAAAGGCCTGGCTCCTCCCCGCTCCGCCTTGCGGAGCTAGGGCGGCCCTCCGGCCCGCCGTAGCCCCCCCGGGGGCGAAGGCGGGGGCTGGTTGACTCCCCGCCCTCCCTGGCAAACCATCTGGCCGCCGCATGTGGGCCGCCAATTCCAGGATTTACACCCGATTGGTCGCGATCTGGCTGGTTCTCTCTTTGGGAGGGTTCCTGGTCGGCTTGCGCGTCTGGTGGGGCCTGGAGCGCACGTTCATCGAGACGGCCCGCGAGCAGGATACGTCCTACGCCGTGGAGCGGATTCGCTCGCTGCTGGATCGGGCCGTGGCGCACGAGCGAACCTATCTGCTGACTGGCGACCCGCGGGAGCAGCAGGCCTTCGCGGACGTCCAGGCGCAGATTCCGGCGGCCTTTGCCGCGCTGGCCGGCATCGCGGGCGATCCGCTGGGGCGGGAAATGGTGTTTTCGCTGCGGTCCGACACCGATCACTGGATGGACGACCTGCGCCGCACCGCCGAATTGCGCCGCACCGCCGGTTCGGATGCGGCCGCGGCGCAGCTGGCGTCGGCGCCGGACGCGATTTACGTGCGCCGGCTGCTGTCCAATTTGGAGCTCCTGAACCGGCAGCCCGGCTACGCCACCGTGCAGGCGGAATTGCGCCGGGCGCTGCTGACCACGATTTTGGCCGCGCTGCTGGCCCTCGGCGCAGGCGCCCTGGCCGTGGTCTGCCTGCGCGTCGCCCTGGTCAAGGAGCGCAATGAGCGCAGGCTGGCCGAGCAGGCGCTGCGTTCGGAGCGCACGGCGCAGGAAAAGAGCCGCTTTCTCGCGAACATGAGCCACGAGATTCGCACGCCGATGAACGCGATTCTGGGCTTCAGCGACCTGCTCGCCGCCGACCTGCCCGCGGGCGGCCGGGCCCGCCGTTATGCCCAATCCATCCGCGAAAGCTCCCAGTCGCTGCTGCAGCTGATCAACGACGTGCTTGATTTGTCCAAGGTGGAAGCGGGGATGATCGAGCTGCACGTCGAGCCCGCCAGCGTCCTCGAACTGCTGGAATTCCTGCGCACGGTCTTCATGCAGCAGGCGGCGCGCAAGGGATTGCAGCTCGTCTTCGACACGTCGCCGGACCTGCCGCCCGCGCTGCTGTTCGACCGGTCCCGGCTGCGCCAGGTCCTCGTCAACCTGATCGGCAACGCGATCAAGTTCACGGAGCGGGGCGCCGTCACGGTGCGCAGCCGCTGGACGACGCCGGCCGATTCGCGCAGCCGCGGGACGCTCGCCTTCGAGGTGGAGGACACGGGGACGGGGATACCGGCCGACCGGCAGCAGGATATCTTCGAGCCATTCTCCCAGGTCGATCCTTCGCGGCCGGCGGAACAGGAAGGCACCGGCTTGGGCCTGAGCATCGTCAAGCGGCTGGTCGAGCGCATGGGCGGGACCCTCGATCTCGTCAGCGCGCCGGGCCGGGGCAGCACGTTTCGCGTCCGGCTGACGGGGGTCGCGGTGTCGGCCCGGCTGCCCGCCGCGGCGCGGTCGGACTGGGACGAGCCGGCGGATTTCAACCAGCTCTCTCCCGCCGCGATCCTGGTGGTCGACGACAATGCCACCAATCGCGAGCTGCTCGCCGGGCTGTTCGAGGGCAGCCATCACGAGCTGCGCTTTGCCACCAATGGCCGCGAGGCGCTCGAGTCGGTGCGCCAGCGGCGGCCGGATCTCATCCTGATGGACATCCGCATGCCGGAGATGGACGGCCGCACGGCGCTGCAGGAAATCCACAAGCTGCCCGGCTCGGAGATCCTGCCCATCATCGCCGTGACCGCCTCGAGTCTGCTCAATGACGAGCACATCATCCGCGGGCTGTTCGCCGGCTACGTGCGCAAGCCCTTCACCCGTCACGCGCTCTTTCGGGAGATGGCGGAATTTCTTCCGCGCCACCGCGGCGTCGCGCCCGCCGCGCCCGGCCCCGGGCCCGCGGTGGCGGACGCGCCCGCCCGCTGGGCCGACCTGGTGACGGCCCTGCGCGAAATCGAGCATTCGGTCTGGCCGGCCGTGCGGGATGGCGGAGCGATCAACGAGACGAAGGAGTTCGCCCAGCGGCTCGACGACTTGGGCCAGCGGGCTGCCTGTTCGCTGCTGCGGTCCTACGCGTCCGACCTGCTGGCGGACGCGCGCGCCTACGCCGTGGTCCGGCTGGAAGCCCGGCTGCAATCGTTTCCCGCGCTGATCGAGTCCATTGCCGCGCGCGCCGCCTCCCCGGCGGCGGCCGGATGAGCCAACCCCAGCCGCCGGCCGCGCGCATCCTCGTGGTCGACGATCAGGAGAGCAATGTGCAGGTGGTCGGCAATATTCTCGGCGGGCTCGGGTTCGAGATCATGGCGGCCACCACGGGCGAACAGGCCCTGCGGCGGCTGGCGGCGCGGCCGCCCGACCTGGTGCTGCTCGACCTGCTGATGCCGGGCATGGACGGGCTGGAGGTCTGCCGGCGGATCCGGGAGCTCCCGGGCGGAGGCGAACTGCCCGTGATCTTCCTCTCCGCGGACGACGACAAGAATTCCGTGGTTCGGGCGCTGGAGGCCGGCGGCGTGGATTATGTGACCAAGCCGTTCAATCCCTCCGAGCTGACCACGCGGGTGCGCACCCATCTGGCGCTCAAGGGCGCCCGCGACCGCCTGCAGCGGCTGGCCGAGGACAAGGACGAGCTGCTGGGCATTCTCGCCCACGATCTCAAGAATCACCTCGGCGGCATGCAGATGAGCGCGCAGCTCCTCAACGACCGCGCGACGCTGCTTTCCGACCCGCGCCTGGCGCGGATGGCGGCGAACATCCTCAATGCCACGACCCAGATGTCGTCCTTCGTGCAGGAGTTCTTGGCCAACAGTTCCGCCGATCGGAACCTCACGCTCAAGGTCGAGGCGCTGTGCCTGAGCGACATCGCCAAGGCGGCGGTGGCGCAATACCAGGAGACGGCGCAGCGCAAGGAGATCACCCTCGCTTACGAGTCGGGCTTCGCGCCGGTGATCATCGGCGCGGACCGCGCCGCCCTCGATCAGGTGCTCGGCAATCTCATCTCGAACGCCCTCAAGTTCTCCCCCTCGGGGAAGCATGTCTGGGTCACGGCGGAGCCGGCCCCCTTGGGCGGAGGGCTGTGCCGGATCAAGGACGAGGGGCCGGGCTTCACTGCCGAGGACAAGGCCCTGATGTTCCGGCGCTACCGCCGGCTGAGCGCCCGCCCGACCGGGGGGGAACCTTCCACGGGCCTGGGCCTCAGTATTGTGAAGAAACTGATGGAGGGCATGCGCGGAACCCTGGCGTGCGACAGCACGCCGGGCGAAGGCGCCACGTTCACCATCACCTTTCCCGCCGCTCCGCCTTCAACCTAACTTCGGTTCCGCTCCGACTGCCCATGGATTTTCTCGTCATCGACGACGACAAGGTGTTTCGCGAAGCCTCGATCCTCCTGATCGAGGACGAAGGCCATTACGCCCAGGGCGCGGCCAACGCCGACGTGGGGCTGGCCTTGCTGCGCGAAGACAAGTTCGACGCGGTGCTGCTCGACCTGAACCTGGGCCGGGACAACGGTCTGGCGCTGATTCCCGAGCTCCTGAAGCTGCGCCCCAACTTGCCGGTGGTGATGTTTTCGGCCCAGGGAACCGTGAAGAGCGCGGTCCAGGCCCTCCACTTGGGAGCGGTCGATTTTCTGGAAAAGCCGTTCACGCGCGCCCAGTTCCACGCCGTGCTGGCGCGCCTGCAGCGGTTCTCGCAGATGGGGCGCCAGATCGAGAAGCTGGAGCAGGAGGTCAAGGACCGCCAGGCGCAGAGCCCCGAACCGCTGTTCGATTTCGAGACGCCGGCCATGAAGGCGATCAAGGATGTCCTGGGGCGGGCGGCGCAGACCTCCGCGTCGGTGCTGATCCTCGGCGAGAGCGGGACGGGCAAGAGCGTGGCCGCGCGCGCCCTCCACGACCAAAGCCTGGTCAAGGACAAGACGTTCGTGACCGTGAGCTGCCCGTCGCTGTCGAAGGAACTGCTGGAGAGCCAGCTTTTCGGCCACGTGCGAGGCTCGTTCACCGGGGCGATGAAGGACCACTGGGGCAAGGTCAAGGCCGCCTCGGGAGGCACGCTGTTCCTCGACGAGATCGGCGACTTGCCGCTGGAAATCCAGCCCAAGCTGCTGCGGCTGCTGCAGGAGCGGGAGTACGAGCGCGTCGGGGAGAACGTCACGCGCCGGGCCGACGTGCGGGTGGTCGCCGCGACCAATCGCGATCTCAAGAAGCGCGTCGCGGAGGGCGCCTTTCGCGAGGACCTGTTTTACCGGCTCAACGTGATCTCGGTCGAAATGCCGCCGCTGCGGTCCCGTCCCGAGGACGTGGTCCGGTTCGCCGCCCATTATCTGCGCCATTTCGCCGACCAGTGCGGACGCAAGGTGGCGGGCTTCACGGACGAGGCTTCCGAATGCATCCGGTTCTATCCCTGGCCGGGGAACCTGCGGGAATTGCGCAACGTCATCGAACGGGCCGTGATCCTGGCCCAGGGCGACCGCGTCGCCGCCTCCGACCTGCCGGCCGAGATCCGGGCCGCGCGCGATCCAAGCGGCGCCAACCTCAACGGCTCGTCCTTCGAGGCGGGCGCCCTCATCACGCTGGACAAGCTCGAGGAGATTCACATCCGCCGGGTGCTCGAACGGGCCGCGAGCCTGATCCAGGCGGCGGAAATCCTCGGGATCGACCAGGCGACCCTCTACCGCAAGCGCAAGAAGCTCGGGATGGAGTAAGACGGGAGCCGGTTGCCGGCGGTCGGCACGCCGCGCGGCCCGACGGCGCAGCGGCAACAGTTCAATTTAAACACCTCTAGCCCGGGCCTTCCAAACCGCAGTTGACCCGGGCGCGGTGCAGGACCTTTCCGGCCACCGCGCGGGCGCGCTCCGCGCCCTCCCGGAGGATGCGCTCCACCTGCCCGAGATCGTTGAGCAGCTCGGCCCGGCGCGCGCGGGCGGCGGCGAAGTAATCCCAGTAGCGCTCGAACAGGGCCTTCTTGAGATCGCCGTAGCCCAGGCCGCCGGCGCGCAGCCGCGATTCGAAATCCGCGGCGACGTCGGCGGGCGCCACAAGCTTGAGCAGCTGGATGGCCAGGTTGCGGTCCGCGTCCGGCTTGGGCTCGGCGGGCGGCCGGCTGTCCATCACGATCGACATGACCTTTTTGCGCAGCGCCTTCTCGTCCCCGAAGATCTCCAGGGTGTTGCCGTAGCTCTTGCTCATCTTCTGGCCGTCGAGGCCGGGCACGACGGCCACGCTGTCGCGGATGTCCGCTTCCGGCACGACGAAGGTCTCGCCGTAGGTCTGGTTGAACTTGATCGCGATATCGCGGGTCATTTCCAAATGCTGCCGCTGGTCCTGGCCGACGGGGACAACCTGCGTGTCGTACAGGAGGATGTCGGCCGCCATCAGCACCGGATAGGCGAACAGCCCGAAGTTCGGCGAAAGGCCCTTGGCGATCTTGTCCTTGTAGCTGTGGGCCCGCTCCAGGAGTCCCATCGGCGCGAGGCTGCCGATCAGCCAGGTCAGCTCGCACACCTCCGGGACGTCGCTTTGGCGCCAGAAGACGCTGCGGGACGGATCCAGGCCGCAGGCGAGCCAGTCGACCGCGATTCCCAGGGTGTTCTTGCGCCGCTCCCCGGCGTCGAACAACGCGGTCATCGAGTGATAATCCGCGATGAAATAGAAGCACTCGCCGTGCGCCTGCGCCTCGATGGCCGGACGCATGGCGCCAAAGTAGTTGCCGACATGGAGGGTGCCGGACGGGGTGATGCCCGTCAGGGTGCGCATGTGAACCCTCAGGTCTGCCCGGCAGCGGGTCCGCTGGCAACGTGGAAGCGGCCGCCTAGTCCCGGCGGGGCAGGACCGTCACGGGACCTCGCCGGCCGGCGATCATCCCCGACTCCAGGACGCCGCCGAAGGCGATGGCCGGCATGACGAGCGAGCGGCGCCCCAGGACGGTTCCGGGATTGAGCACGGAGTTGCAGCCCACCTCGGCCTGCTCGCCCAGGATGGCGCCCAGCTTGCGCAGTCCCGTGTCGAAGGTCTCCGTCGCGCCGCGGATCATGACGGGCTTCTGGTCCAGCCGCAGATTCGAGCAGATCGCCCCGGCCGCGAGGTGGCTGCGGCTGCCCAGAATGGAGTCGCCGACATAATTGTAGTGGGGAGTCTCCACCCGCTCCATGAGCAGACAGTTCTTGTATTCGCACGCGTTGCCCAGGACCGAGCCGGCGCCGACGATGACATTGCCGCGCACGAACACCCCCGGCCGGATGAGCACATTCGCCCCGATCCATGCCGGCCCCAGAATCGTGCCGAAGGGCGGCAACTTGACGCTGGGATGAACGTAAACCTTGCCCTCGATGAGCAGCGGCCCCGGCGATTCGGGGCGGACGCCCTCGCCGGGAAAATCCACGGCGGCCAGGGCCTTCGCGATCGCCGGGAGCCACTCCCACGGCTTTGCTTCCGGCGAAAAATAGGGCGCAAACGCCTCCAGCGACGGGGGAAGGGTGAAAAAGTCGGATGCTTTCAAGCGCAAGCCCCCAAGGGGGGACAGGCTGTTAGCCTGTCGCCGCGACCGGCCGCCAATCAAGCCGCAATCCGGCAAGGCGGGGCGGGTCGCGTCTCGACTCAGGACAGCCGCCGTGTCACCAGTCGGGACGTGACGGCCTTGCCTGAACCGGTCCTGCTCCGCGGCGGCGAATTCCTGAATTTCTTCGATGTCAGGACCGACCCCGCCCACCCCGGCCGGCACTGGGAGTACGTGCGCCGGCCCCATGGCCGCACCGGCGTCACCCTGGTTCCCGTCACGGCCGACGGCCGCATCATCCTGATCGACCAGTTCCGCTGGCCGCTGCGCGACTACGTCCTGGAGCTGCCTTCGGGCCTGGTCGAGGTCGACGAGCTGGGCAACACCCGCGCGGCCGCCGGGCGGGAGCTGGCGGAAGAGACGGGCGTCGAGTTCGGCTCGCTGCGGCTGCTGGCCCGCGGCCCGCTGCTCCCCGGGGTGACCGACGAGATCAACGAGTTTTTCCACGCCGATGTCCGCCGCCACGGCCCCTTCGCCGCCGACGGCCTGCGCTTGGATGTCTCGACCGGAAATCACGGGGAGGGCGAGCGCATCCGGGCCGTGTATGCCCTCCCCCTCGGGCAGGCCGCGGACTGGCTCGATTCCCGCCGCCGCGGCGGGGCCATCGTGGACCTGCGGATTTACGTCGGCCTGTTCTTCGCCGAAAGGCGGCCCGCCAGCGCGGGGTGACCCTTGCCTCCGGGCGGGGCGGCCCCCGCCGGCACCCGGCAGCGTCCACCCGGCGCCGGAAATGCCGTCATCCGATGCATCCAGGCGAAGGCCGCGCCGAGCAGCAGCGAGCTGCCAAAAAAGGCCGCGCAGTAGGCTTTCAGCGGATTGAGGGATATCAGCACCGCCACTTCGTGGCCCATGTGCTGGAAAGCGGAGTTCATGGCGCTCGGTGCGGATCCAGGGCTAGAAGACGGCCAGATAGATGGACGCCAGCTCCTTCTGGCTGAGGTGCAATTCCTGGCCGGTCTGCGGTTCGACGAAAATCCGCCCCCGTTCGGTCAGCGCGACCACCACGGCGTGCCGGCCGCAGTCCTTGTCCCGCTGGTACCAGACCTCCCCGAGCGCGAGCGGGCGGGCCGGCAGCAGATGGTCCCAGCAGGCGGAAGAATGGGAGGACTGCGCGAGATCGACGTAGAAGCCGGTAAACTGCCTGCAATTGAACCGATCGTTCCAACGGGACACTCCGGCCCTCGAAAGCTCCTTGCGAAAGCGCGGATAAAACCGCTTCAGCCACTGGCTGCTGACTTCGGCGAAAACGGCATCCGTCATCCGGGCGCCCGGAATTGTGATCGCCAGCTCGGACTGCGTGATCACCCGGCCGGTGGACATGGGATCCGACATTGCGGGTGCGGCCGCCGCGGGCGCAGCCGCGCCTGCGCGCGGCGATGCCGGACCCTGCTCCGCTCCGCCCAGAATGGCTCCTGAGATGGCGACGGCGGCGGTGACCGCGCAGCGCAGCCGCCGGAGTGGGATGAGGGCATTCATTGGGAAAGGATCTCCAGCTTTCACATCGGTCCAATTTGGAGGGCCGACCACGCAGCTCTTGGCGAACCTTCCTCAAAAATTGCCTCCGCGATCGCCCGGCCTCTAGACTGCGCCCCATGCATCTCTCGCGGCCGGCTTTCGTGGCGGGGTTCTTTTTCCTGGCCTCTGCGGCGGCGCTGGCGCAGGCGGGCGCGGTGGACTGGTCCATTCTGGACGCGGAGAGCGAGACGATTCCGGGGCCGGCCGATGCGTCGGCCACGGCCGCCTGGCATGCCGCCATCGCGGAGCTGAGAGTGGACGCGCGGGACCGGTATGGGCTGAGCGACCGCGAATACGCCCGCCCCGAACTGAAGTGGGCCCAGTCCAGCTTCGTTCAGCCGCAGATGATGATTCACGACCGGTGCTTCTACGATCCGGCGCGTCGCGCATACACGGTCGATCGCTACCTGGGCGATCTGGAACGCCGCTATGGCCGAATCGACAGCGTCCTCATCTGGCACGGATATCCGAACATCGGCATCGACAACCGCAACCAGTTCGACCTCTTCGCCGACCAGCCGGGCGGGATCGCGGGGGTGCGCCGGATGATCGCGGACTTTCACCGCCGGCATGTCCGGGTCCTGTATCCGATGTATGCCTGGGATCAGGGCACCCGCCGGACCGGCGAGCCCCTCTGGGAAGGCATTGCCCGCGAACTGGCGGAGGTGGGCGCCGATGGCGTCAATGGCGACACCCTCGATGGCGTGCCCCTCGCCTAC
>DASRSH010000113.1:0-3881 GCA_035656575.1 Opitutaceae bacterium | reverse complement strand
CCCGGCCTGCAGGCCGAAGCTGGCTTCGTCGGCCCGGACGATCACGGGGATGCTCCAGTCGCCCGAGGGCTGCCGGACCATGACCACCCCGTAGCCGCCTTTGACGCCGAAAATAAATCCCGCCTTGAATTGGTTGGTGATGAGGATGCCGCGCGCCTGGTGCAGCACCTGGGCGGGAATCGCGTCGGACGGAACCGCCATGAATTGGCGGAGAATCGCCTCGCAGGATTCAACCTGGGTGACGGCGTCGGAGCGATCTTCGCGGGCCTGGACCGCGCAAGGCACGGCGAGGCAGGCAAGGAGGATCAGGGACACGAGCTTTGCTTTCATGCGATGAGAGATCAAACCTGCCACTTCACGGCTTCAATTCCAAGGCGATATCCAGCCGTTCGAACCGTTCGCCCAGCCACCATAGGCCGACCCATACCTCGCCCAGGATGACCGCAAGTGCAAACAAGGTCGCGGCTGCGAGGCCGGGAATGACCCCCAGGCCCCACCCCACCGCCGACACGACGATCAGGGGGGCGGTGAGCGCGGCGGGCAGCAGCGCCACCAGAACGCCCAGGAACTGGCCGAAGGTGAAGAGCAGGCGCTGCCCGATGGCCTCGATGCCGCCGCCGCGGGTGCGGACCGCCTGGTGCCAGCCGGGAAAGAGCAGGGCGGCCGCGTTCGGGATCACCAGCTGCAGCAGGGTGACGGCGGGGATGACGGCGCACACGCAAATGAGCCCGGCCAGCCGCATCCCGAAGGTGATGGGGGAGCCCGGCTGGGCCGTGCTCAGGAAGGCCCAGCCGGCCACCAGGGCCGTGAGCCACATCAGCAGGGACAGCAGCAGCGCGGGGGTCAGCATCTGGCCGCTGACGATTTGCCAGCCGCGCAGGGGATAGACCTTGAGGACGTCGGCATTGGGCAGGTCGCTGCGCAGATCCTGGCGGATCAGCTGGGGGCCGAGCAGCATGACGTAGAAGCCGGCGATCGCCGCCACGGTGAGCACGACGGTCGCCGTGGCCAGATTCGAATGCGAGCGGCCGGCATGGCTGACGTTGACCATCACCAGCGCGCCCGCGATCAGGATGACGAGGACGACGCGCAGGTTGAACCAGGATTGGATGCCGATCAGGTTCTTCCACAGGAAGGCTACCTCCGGGCGGCCGCCGGGCTTCAGCGCAAAGGGCGAGCGGCGCGGGCGGTAGGCGCGGACGCCCCGCGGGGTGCCGATCGCGCGCTGCGCGGCGCGCTGCTGCGCGCGGCGGCCGGCCGCGGCGATCGATCCGTCGCGGAAGGGGACCTGCAGGCCGAGAATCACCGCATAGCAGAGGGCGGGAAAAAGCAGGGCCGGGCCGAGGGCGAGGAGGAAGGCGCCGAAGGTGGGCGCGGCAAAGGGCGCGATCACCCACGCGAAGGGCCGGACGAGGCCGGCCCCGAGGCCGGTCCGCAGCCAGTCGGTCAGATAGACGAAGGTCGAGGTCAGAACCCGGGGATCGATGGCCGAGGGCGCGCGCGCGGTCAGCCACAGCGCGCGGACCGCGTACAGCGCCCCGAGCGTGAGCAGAACCAGCGCGTTGCGCTTGGCCCGCGGGCCGAAGCGTTCGACCGCGCGCGAGGCGACGAACGTCAGCGCGTTTTGGTAGAGCGAGACCGAGGAGAGGATGATCCACCAGCCGACCGCGTGGGTCAGGGCGTTGCCGCCGAGGAAGCTGCCCCGGTCGGTGATCAGGGTGAGAAACAGCGAGGAGATCAGCACCGTCAGCTCCGTGCTGATCAGGTTGAAATGAATCAGCCGCCGCCGGCTCAGCGGCGCGGGAAACAGAAAGGCGATCTCCGCCTCGGTGAACTTCAACCGCGCCTCGGGCGCCGCCGCGCTCCAGATGAAGAAGGCGTTGCCGAACAAGTAGGCGAGCAGCAGGAACCCGCCGACTTCGCTGATCAGGGCGGCCGGCAGGGCGAGGGAAACCGTGACCGTGCGGCCGTTCAGCGAGGGCGCGGTGAGGGTGTGGGCCGGCCCCCCGCCGAAGTGCACCCGGCGCAGGAAAATGAAGTAAATGTAGGCCGCGCCGGCCAGAAACGACGCGAGGTATTTCGGCTGGCGCAGGCGGACGACCCAGGCGACGACGCGGTTGCGCAGGGAATGCAGCCGCCAGTACAGGAGGGCGCCGATCACGGGAGCAGCGGAGGATCCTGGAGCGTCGCCGGCTCGGGGGCCGGCGGCGGCGGCGGCTCGTCAGAGGTGGCGCGCAGGAAGATCTCCTCCAGGCTGACGCCGGCCTCGCCGCGGCTGAAGCGGGCGGAGACTTCGGCGAGCGTGCCGTCGGCGATCTTTTCCCCCTGCTTGAGGATCAGGACGTGCGTGCACACCTCCTCGAGCAGATGGAGCAGGTGCGAGCTGAGCACGATGGCGGCGCCGGCGCGCGCCCGCCGGACGATCGAATCCTTCATCCGGCGGATCCCCAGCGGATCGAGGCCGGTCAGGGGCTCGTCGAAGAACATCACCCGGGGGCCGTGCAGCAGCCCGCAGGCGATGACGAGCTTCTGCTTCATGCCGCGGGAAAGCTCGTTCGGCAGCAGGTCGGCCTTGTCCGCCAGTTCCAATTCCTCCAGGAGGGGGGCGGCGCGGGACTCGGCATCCGGGACGCCGTAGATGCGCGCGATGAAGGCGAGGTGCTGGCGCACCGTCAGGTAGTCGAACAGCCGCGGCTCGTCGGGAAAAAAGGCCAGCTCCCGTTTGGCGGCCACCGGATCGGAAGCCAGATTCCGCCCGGCGATGGTGACCAGGCCGGAGGTGCAGGGGATGATGCCGGCCAGGCACCGAAGCGTGGTGGTTTTGCCGGCGCCGTTGGGCCCGACCAGGCCCAGGACCTGTCCGGGCGCGACCGAGAACGAGAGGTCACGCACCGCGACGAATTCTCCGTAACGCTTGTTAAGATTCGCTACCTCAATCATTTCGTGGGCGGGCTGGGCGTGGGGCAGCAAGGTTGGGACGGCGGCCCGTCCGGAGCAAATCCCAACTTTTTGTGCAACCGCCGAGCGGGAGCCCCGTCTTGGCTAGCAGTGGCGCACGAGGTCTTTTTACCACCTATGAAGCTCAATTCCAAAGTCCTGGTTCCCGCGCTCAGCGCGTTATTGCTCGCCTCCGCCCTGGCTGTCAGGGCCCAATCGGACGATCAGGCGCCGCCGCCCCAGCCGCCGCCGCCCGGGCAGTGGCAGGGCCATCACCACTTTCGCGACCCGGTCAGCGCGGTGACGGGGCTGACCGACGACCAAAAGACCAAGATCAAGGCTCTCCAGAAATCGGCGCGCGAGCAGATCGAGGCGCTGCCGGACGATGACGACCGCCGCGAGAACATGCGCCAGATCATGATGCAGACCGGGCAGCAGATTCGCGCGCTGCTGACGCCGCCCCAGCAGGCGCAATACGACGCCGCCGTGAAGAAGATGATGCATCACCACCGCCCGCCGCCAAGCGACGACCAAGGCCAGCCGCCCCCGCCCCCTCCGCAGCCCCCCGCCTCGGCGCCTTCGAGCTAAATCTCCTCTCCGTCTTTGTCAGGGGTAGGTGTGTCACCCGCCGCAGTAGCAGCCTGCGGCGGGTTGTTTGTTTCGCAATGCGAAACAAACCCGCCGTAGCGCAACGCGCGAAGGCGGGTCCCCCGTACCGCAGCACGCGAAGACGGCTCTTCCCACACCGTAGCACGCCAACACGCCTCCCCCCGCAGCCAACGCGAGAATCTCCAAGCCTGCCCTCGCCCCTAATTACCGCCCCGCCCGGCGTAGTGGCTCGGCACGAAGCCGGGGGCTAAGCCGTCGCCATCTCCTCGTTCGGAGAAGCCAGATCGCAAAGGTGGGCCAGCGCCGCGGACAGGGACTCCTTGGACGGGCTCCCC
>DASRSH010000112.1:0-4598 GCA_035656575.1 Opitutaceae bacterium | reverse complement strand
CGTCATGGCGGGCGAAGGCCCGCCATCCACGACTGTGCCGAGGCCGGCACTGCAAGTCGTGGATGGTGCGCCTTCGCGCACCATGACGCAGAGGGGTCGGTGCGCCGCTCCAGCCGATTCGTTTATTCCGCGTCGTGTCCTTAGTCCGGCATTTCGTGTCCTTAGTCCGGCATTTGTTGATACGGTCGCCGGATCGCGAACCCCTGGTCATGGCGACCGGATTACTGGCCGGCCTGACAGCCAAACGCCACGGCTTGGCACGGGCCGCGGCGGCTTTTTCAGCACGACGCCACCCGGCTGCTCAAATGCGCTCACCCTGTCCAGGCCCCGCCGCGCCGTTGACACAAGCCCCCTCGCCCTCCCATAACCCCGCCATCCGGGTCACCCGACCACACCCGGTCCCCGCCGCACGCGGGGGCTCCGCCGCTCCGCGAAGGCTCGCGCAGCGGCGTTTTTGCCGTTCCGGAGTGCCGCCCGAGGGTATCGCGTGATGTTCGAAGCGCTGTCAGACAAGCTGTCCGGGGTATTCGACAAGCTGCGCCGCCGCGGCGCGCTGTCCGAAACCGACGTGGGCGAGGCCCTGCGCGAGGTCCGCGTCGCCTTGCTCGACGCCGACGTGGCCCTGCCGGTGGTGCGCGACTTCATCGCCAAGGTGCGCGACCGCGCCATCGGCTCGGAGGTGCTGTCCTCGGTCACCCCCGGCCAGCAGATCGTGAAGATCGTCAACGACGCGCTGATCGAGGCGCTCGGCGGCGAGGGGGCCGTGCCCCTGAACCTGAACGCCGCGCCGCCGGTGCCGATCCTGATGGTCGGCCTGCAAGGCTCCGGCAAGACTACCACCGCCGGGAAGATCGCACTGCGCCTGAAAGACCGCCTGCGCCGCCGCGTGCTGCTGGCGTCGCTGGACACCCAACGCCCCGCCGCCCAGCTCCAACTCGCCCAGCTCGCTGAGCAAGCGGGGGTGCCGTCGCTGCCGATCGTCGCCGGGCAAACGCCGGTGCAGATCGCCCGCCGCGCCATGGACACCGGCCGGCGCGAGGGCTTCGACGTCGTCATCCTGGACACCGCCGGCCGCCTGTCGATCAACCAGGAGCTGATGGACGAGGTTAGGCAGATCCGCGCCGAGGCCAACCCGGCGGAAACGCTTCTGGTGGTCGATGCGATGACCGGCCAGGACGCGGTGAACACCGCCAAGGCGTTCCACGACGCGCTGACCATCACCGGCGTGGTGCTGACCCGCATGGACGGCGATGCCCGCGGCGGCGCGGCGCTGTCGATGCGCGCCATCACGGGCGCCCCGATCAAGCTGATCGGTATCGGCGAGAAGCAGGACGCGCTGGACGATTTCCATCCCGAGCGCGTCGCCGGCCGCATCCTCGGCATGGGCGACATCCTCGGCCTGGTCGAAAAAGTGTCGGAAACGGTCGACCAGGACGAGGCCGAGAAGCTCGCCGCCAAGATGGCGCGGGGCAAGTTCGACCTGGAAGATTACGCCAGCCAGCTTCGCCAGATCACCAAGATGGGCAGCCTGTCGGGCATCTTGGGCATGCTGCCGGGCGTCGGCAAGATGAAGGCGCAACTCGACGAGGCCAACATCGACCAGACCTTCGTGAAGCGTCACGTCGCGATCATCTCGTCGATGACGAAGAAGGAGAGGAAGGCGCCGGACATCATCAAGGCCAGCCGCAAAAAGCGCATCGCCGCGGGGTCCGGCACCACGGTGCAGGACGTCAACAAGCTGCTGAAGCAGTTCGACGACATTTCCACCGTGATGAAGCGCATGAACAAGCTGGGGCAGAAGGGCCTGATGCGGCACGGCTTATCTGCGCTGATGCCGCGGCACATGCAGCAGGGCGGCCAACACCGAAGGCCGTTCTGAGAATCCAAGGGAACTACTCCCCCTCCCCTTGAGGGAGGGGGGAGAAGCAAACACCTTCGAAGGAGACACCGAACCGATGGGACTGAAGATCCGCCTCGCCCGCGCCGGCGCCAAGAAGCGGCCGTACTACCACATCGTGGTAGCCGACAGCCGCAGCCCTCGCGACGGGCGCTTCATCGAGAAGCTGGGCAGCTACAACCCGATGCTGCCGGCAGAGCATACCGACCGCGTGCGCCTGGTCGACGAGCGCATCCAGCATTGGATGAGCCACGGCGCGCTGCCCACCGAGCGCGTGGCAAAATTCCTCGGCCGCGCCGGGCTGGCGCCGATGCCGGCGATGCGCGCTCAGCCGATCAAGTCGGCGCCGGGCAAGAAGGCGCAGGAGCGCGCCAAGGCCGCTGCGCCGGCGTGAACGGCCCGTGCCGCAGCATCGCATCCTGCTGGGCGTGATCGGCCGGCCGCACGGCGTGCGCGGCTTGGTGCGGGTGACCAGCCACACCGCCGATCCCGCCGACCTGACCGAATACGGACCGCTGTCCGACGACAACGGGCGCCGCTTCGTGCTGCGCTGGCGCGGCGACGGCGTGGCCGAGGTCGAAATGCAGTCCGCCGGGGCGGCCGTGAAGGTTGCTGACCGGACCGCGGCCGAGAAGCTCACCAACACGCGCCTCTACATCGATCGCGCGCAACTCCCGGAGCCGGAAGCGGAAGAATTCTACCTCGCCGACCTGATCGGCATGACCGCGGTGGACGCAACGGGCCGAGTTCTGGGCAAGGTCGCCACGGTACACGACTACGGCGCCGGCGCGAGCCTGGAGATCGCACAGGACGGCGCCGCGCCGCTGCTGGTGCCTTTCACGCGCGCCTGTGTGCCAGAGGTGGATACAGTCGGCGGTCGGGTCCTTCTACACCTCTCCCGCTTCGCGGGAGAGGTCGAGGTGCGAAGCACCGAGGGTGAGGGTGATCGGGTCGCTCCGCTGCATCCTCCCCCGTATCCCCGCCCCGTCGCATCCCGCCCAGCTCCTCCTCACCGCCCCATCCCGCAACGCGGGAGGGACGCACGGTGACACCCTGGCGCGCGACCGTCCTGACCCTGTTCCCCGAGATGTTCCCGGGTCCCCTGGCCGGCGCGCTCGCCGGCCGGGCGCTGTCGCGCGGCATCTGGTCGCTCGACCCCGTCAACATCCGCGACTTCGCCACCGATCGGCACCGTTCCGTGGACGACACCCCGTTCGGCGGCGGCCCCGGCATGGTGATGCGTCCGGACGTGATCGACGCCGCGCTCGCCTCCGTCGCCGATGGCCGCCCCCGCGTGTTCCTGACCCCGCGAGGCCACCCCTTCACCCAGGCCGACGCGCAACGCTACGCCGCCCTCCCCGGCCTCATCCTGCTCTGCGGCCGCTATGAGGGCGTGGACCAGCGCGTCATCGACGCCCGCGCAACCGAGGAAAGGTCGATCGGCGACTACGTTCTGTCCGGCGGCGAACTCCCCGCCCTGGTCATCCTGGACGCCACAATCCGCCTACTCCCCGGCGTGATGGGCGCGGCCGAAAGCGCTGCCGAGGAAAGCTTTTCCTCCCACCTGCTGGAATACCCCCACTACACCCGCCCCGCCCAGTGGCAGGGCCGCCGCGTCCCGGACGTGCTGCTGTCCGGCCACCACGCCGCGGTCGCCGCCTGGCGCCGGGCGGAAGCTGAACGCATCACCCGCGAGCGCCGCCCCGACCTGTTTGCGGCCTACCGCGCCTCCGATTGCGCCGCCCCGGTTGCCAGCCGGGCGCCGGCGCCGTAAGCACCGCCCGAAAAGGACCGCACCGATGAACATTGTTCAGCAATACGAAGCCGGCGAGATCGCCCGCCTCACCCAGGGCCGCACCGTCCCCGAATTCCAGGCGGGCGATACCGTGCGCGTCGCGGTCAAGGTGGTGGAAGGCGAGCGAAGCCGCACCCAGGCGTTCGAGGGCGTCTGCATCGCCCGCTCCAACAAGGGCCTGAACAGCAACTTCACCGTGCGCAAGATCAGCTACGGCGAGGGCGTGGAGCGGGTGTTCCCGCTGTATTCGCCGCTGATCGCCGAGATCGCCGTGGTGCGCCGCGGCGACGTGCGCCGCGCCAAGCTGTATTACCTGCGTGGCCGCTCCGGCAAGCGGGCGCGCATCGCCGAGCGCGCCCGTGTGGTCCCCAGTGCCGCCGCCGCCGCCGAGGCGACACCCCCCGAACCCGCCGCGGCCGAGTAGGCGGGCAGGCGGCAGCGCAAGCGGCGGGTCCACGGCCGACGGGTTCCGACTCCGCCATGAGGCTGGCCGACCCTGCACCGTCGTGCCGACCCTGCACCGTCGTCCCGGCGCTGGCCGGTAGTGGCAACTGTCCTCCGCGCCGGGTAGTGAGCCAGGTTGGATGTCCGATGCCGGCCCAACCGAGGGCTCGTCCGGGAATAATCGCGCCAAGGACGGCATGGCCGATGCGCACCCCGTCGTGGCGGAGTCGTTCCCCATAAGCGTCAGGATAAGCGAGATGCGGAGAAGGATACTCCCCCTCCCCTTGTGGGAGGGGGCTGGGGGGAGGGGTCAGCCAGTGCTGGCACGGATATTACAATTCTGCCGTGGCACTTACGTTTCTGCCGGGATTAAGCGGGATCAGCCGGGCTATAGCGGGATGAAACGGGCCGCGCCAGCCGGCGCAGCGAGACGGCCGGGAGCGGGGCAGCGGGCCGCGCCAG
>DASRSH010000111.1:0-10400 GCA_035656575.1 Opitutaceae bacterium | reverse complement strand
AAAGTATACGTGAGGTTGTACGCTCCGCCACCATGGAAACCAACGACTATCTGGTGGAGATGACCTTTGAGCCGCTGGCCGCGCTGCCCTCCGCGCAGGACATCGCCCGCTTCATCGAGCGAATGGCGCTGCCGACTTTCGCCGCGTGCGAAAAGCTCGCCGCCGCGGGCCGGATCGTGGCCGGCGGCACGATCCTCGCCGCCGGCGGCTTCATCTTCATCGCCCGCACGAAATCGCCCGCCGAACTGGAGGCCATGCTGGCCAGCCTGCCGCTCTGGCCGCGGGCCCGGACGCGCGTGGTGCCCCTCGGCTCTTTTGCCGACCGCGCGGAGATCGTCCGCCGCCGCTTGGCGGGGGCCCGCGCGGCGGCAGCCGCCCCGGAGGCAGAGCCATGATCCTGATCCTATCCACCAGCCTCCGGCCCGCGAGCAACAGCCGGATTCTTGCCCAGGCGGCGCAGCGGGCGCTGGCGGCCGCCGGCCTTGAGGCCCGGCTGGTCGACCTGCGGGATCGGCCCCTGCCGATCTGCGATGGCGGCGCGGCCTATGAGGACCCCAACGTCGGGGTGGTGCGCGAGCAGATCGAGCGCGCGGACGCCATTCTGCTGGCCCTTCCGATCTACAACTATGACGCCAGCGCCGCGGCCAAGAACCTCGTCGAACTCACCGGCAGCGCCTGGGAGGACAAGGCCGTGGGCTTCCTCTGCGCCGCCGGAGGCCCGAGCAGCTACATGTCGGTGATGTCCTTCGCCAACAGCCTGATGCTGGACTTCCGGTGCGTGATCGCGCCCCGCTTCGTCTACGCCACGGGAGCGGCCTTTGCGGGCTCGGCGATCGTGGATGCCGAGGTGGCGGCCCGCGTGTCCCAACTGGCGTTGACCACCGCGCGGCTGGGCGCGGGCCTCAAGGCCGCCGCGGGAGTTGCGGCCGAATGACGCAGCTCTCCGCGCCCTTCGGCCGAGTCGCCGCTTGCCTGCTTTCCGACGCGGCCTCGTACATCAGCGGCGAGACCGTGCGGGTGGACGCCGGGGCCTCGAGGGCGGTTTGACGGTCACTCCGTCTCGTTGAATTCACACAGCGCGAACACGCGCACGCCCAGCCGCTCCAGCCGGTGCGAGCCGTTCAGTTCCGGCAGGTTCACGATCGCGCCGACGTCCGTCACGACGCAGTGGATGTTGTGGAAGAGCTGGACGGCCGCGCACAGCGTCCCGCCGGTCGCAATCAGGTCGTCGAGCAGCAGAACGCGGCTCCCTGGCGGCGCCGCGTCGGTCTGGATCTCGATGACGCTCGGGCCGTATTCGAGCTGGTACGAGGCAAAGATCGTCTGGCCCGGCAGCTTGCCCTTCTTGCGCACCATGACCAGCGGCTTGCCCAGGGCATAGGCCAGGACGCCGGCCGGGATGAACCCCCGCGCGTCCAGGCCGGCGACGACGTCGAAGGGCACCGCGCGGTAGCGCTCGATCAAAATGTCCATCGCCGCCTTGAACCCCACCGGATCGCGCAGCAGCGAGCTGACATCCCGAAACCGCACGGGCGGGTTCGGCCAGTCGGGGATGGTCCGGATCAGGGACTTGACGTCGGCCGCCATGGGGTTACCGGCCAGCCTGGGCCGGGGCCTTCGAATGGTCCGGCACCATCCCTAGGGCCGCCCCAACCACCCAGCCGGCAGCCGCGGCGGTGTGCGACCAAACTGCTTCAGGCAAAAGGTGCATGGGCGGGGGGTTGGAGTTTCGAGTTCTGCTCCCCCCGAGGCTCGGCCGCGGCGAGAGCAGATTCATGCCTTTAACCGGTCTCGCCTCGAGTGCCACCATTAAAAATGTGCTAGCGGTCTCTCCGCCGCTGTTCGCGGGTCGCGGCAATGGCGCGAAGCTCCTTGGCGGCCAAAAGGTCCTTTTCTCGACCCAAGGCATCCGTCGCAGCAATGAGGTCTTCCAGGGCAATGAGGCGCACTTCCGGCCTTCGATCTCAAATCTCTCAGCCTGGGCGCTCAAGCGATCGAAACCTCCCAAACCGAGGACCGACGATAGGATATCGACCAATCCCCAGTCCGTTTCCAGATAAAGGTTGCTCACGCTCTCTCCCGGACGCGGCACCTGCAGGAAAGAAAGTCGTTGCGGGCGCCCCAGTACCTCGACTCCGGCGACGTCCAAGCGCCCAACGGAGAGATCTTCCACCGCACCGCTGACGGCTGGAAACTCAGCGTCCCCGCGCAGGTCATTCCCGGCTTCGCGAACGCGCAGCTGCATCCCGGGGGTTCCTGACCCAAAGGCGACGGCTCGCTCCTCGTCGATTGTCCCCCTCGATCTCGTTCCCGGGAATTAACATCTAGCAACCCGGCCTCCGGGTCCCTCAAATGGGCATCCGGATGAGGGTGACATTCGCCAGGCTCTGCGCTGCCCTTGTGATGGCGTTGGCAGCGTTGCCGGGACACGCCGCCACGGAATCGGCGGCGCCCCTGCCGGCCGGAGTGAAGGCGGTTTGGGACCTGGATCAGGCGTATCGCGAGTCCACCGCCACGCGCGAGCGTGTCTGTCTCAACGGCCTGTGGGAGTGGCAGCCGGCCGAAGCTGAGGGGGAACGAGTGCCCTCGGGCGAGTGGGGCTGGTTCAAGGTGCCGGGCCCCTGGCCGGGCATCACCGGGTACATGCAGAAGGACTGCCAGACCGTGTTTGCCTATCCGGACTGGAAAGTATCGCGCGTCGCGTGCCCCTATGGCGCGTGGTACCAGCGGAGGTTCACCGTTCCGGCCGGCTGGGCGGGCCGGCGCATCTCGATCCACGCGGAATACGTGAACTCCTTCGCAACGGTTTTCGTGGACGGGACCCGGGTGGGCCAAATCCGCTTTCCGGGCGGCGATCTCGACATCACGTCCGCCTGCCGGCCCGGCTCCACCCCCAGGCTCAGCATGCTCGTGGTCGCCATGCCTCTCGAAGGCGTGATGCGCTCGTACGGCGACACCTTTGGCGCCAAGGACGTCCAGGCGACCGTCGACCGGCGCGGCCTTTGCGGCGACGTCTTCCTGGTCAGCACCCCGGCGGCCGCTCGCCTGGCCGACGTGAGGGTGGCCACCTCGGTGCGCCGGTGGGAGATCACCTTCGACGCCGCAGTGGAGAACCTGGCCGCGGACGAAAGCTGCACGCTGCGCGCCGAAGTGCGCGAAGCGGGCGGCGGCTCCCGGGTGTTTACGAGTCCCCGCTTCGGCCCGGCAGACGTGAAAGACGGCCGGTTCGCCTTCACGCAGCGCTGGAAGCCCGAAAAGCTCTGGGACACGTGCACGCCCCAAAACATGTGCGAACTGCGGCTTTCATTGGTGGACCAGGCGGGCAGGGTACTGGACGCCGCCCTGCCCGAGCGCTTCGGGTTTCGGGAGTTCTGGATCGATGGGCGGGACTTCTACCTGAACGGCACCCGCATCTTTTTGTGCGCGACCCCTTTCGACAACGCGCAGCTCGGCGCCGCCTGGGCGACCTACGCCGCGGCCCGCGAAAGCATGGAGCGGCTCAAGAGCTTCGGCGTCAACCTGGTCTACACCCACAATTACGGCTGCGAGCCGGGGACCCACCTCAGTTTCACGGAGGTTCTTCGCGCCGCGGACGACGAAGGGATGCTCGTCGCGTTTTCCCAGCCGCACTTTGGGCAATACTCGTGGGATGCGCCGGACGCCGACCGCGACAACGGCTACGCCCGCGACGCGGCGTTCTACGTGCGCGCGGCGCAGAGCCATCCCTCGGTCGTGTTCTATGCGATGAGCCACAACGGCGTGGGCGCCGCGGACGCGATCGACCCGGATACGATCGGCGGACTCCGGGACCTGCGGGACACCTGGTCGGCCAGGAACGCCAAGCGGGCTCTGCGCGCGGCGGCGATCGTGAGGCGCCTGGATCCGAGCCGCATCATTTACCACCACTCGGGCGGCAACCTGGGCGCGATGTACACGGCCAATTTCTACGCCAACTTCACGCCGGTCCAGGAAATGTCGGACTGGTTCGAGCACTGGTCCGAACAGGGGGTCAAGCCGGCGTTCCTTTGCGAGTACGGGACCCCCCTCTCCTGGGACTGGACGATGTACCGGGGATGGTACAAGGGCGTGCGGGCCTACGGCGACGCCCTGGCCCCCTGGGAGCTTTGCCTGGCGGAATGGGACGCCCAATTCCTCGGCCCGGTGGCGTACCAGCTCACGCCGGTGGAGAAGCAGTACCTCCGCTGGGAAGCCAAGCGCTTCCGAGCGGGACCGCCCTGGCACCGCTGGGACTTCCCGATCGACGACCCCTCCGCGCCTGCCCTGGAGCAGCGGGACCAGGTCTTCGCCCTGTACCTGACCGACAACATCCGCGCCTTCCGCACCTGGGGCCTCTCCGGGTTCTGCCCGTGGGATCACGGCAACTACTGGAAACTGCGCGCGGGAGCGAAGCGCGGCCGCACGAAGCTCAAGGTGGACTGGAACCGCCTGCAGCGGCCCGGCTTCAGCGCGGACTACGTCGATGACCAGATGGAGATCATGAACTCGTCCTACGCGCGCTCGGACTGGATCCCCACTGCCGCGGGGCGCGCCCTGATGCGCAACAATATGCCGCTCCTGGCGTACATCGGCGGCAAGCCGGCGGCCTTCACCAGCAAGGACCACAATTTCTATCCGGGCGAGTCGGTCGAAAAGCAGCTGATCGTGATCAACGACTCGCGCCGCCCTGTGGACGGCGACTGCCGCTGGTCGTTCGGGCTGCCCCAGCCGGTTTCGGGCGGGACCCGGGTGCGGGTCGAAACAGGCCAGCAGGCGCGCGTCCCGCTGAACTTCGTCCTGCCGGCCGGACTCCGTCCCGGCCGATATGCGCTTCGCGCCGCCGTCACCTTCTCAGGCGGCGAGACCCAGTCGGACTCGTTCGCCATCGACGTCCTGCCGCAGCCGGCCCCTCTCGGCGCAGGCGCCCGGATCGCGCTTTTCGATCCCCAAGGCGAAACCTCCGCCCTGCTCCGCTCGCTCGGCGTGCGGAGCGTGCCCGTCGGCGCGGACGCCGATTTGTCGTCGTACGATGTCCTCATCGTCGGCAAGGCGGCCTTGTCGGCCAGCGGCCCGGCGCCGGACATTTCGCGCGTCCGTGCCGGCCTGCGGGTGATTCTCTTCGAACAAACGCGGGAGGCACTGGAGCAGCGGTTCGGTTTCCGGGTGGAGGAGTACGGCCTGCGCACGGTGTTCGCGCGCGTGCCCGACCATCCGCTCCTGGCCGGCCTGCGGGACGCGAACCTCGAGAACTGGCGGGGCACCTCCACGCTGCTGCCGCAGCGCCTGCAGTACGTCATGGGCCCCCGGCACGCCCCCAAAGTCCTCTGGTGCGGCATTCCGGTGACGCGAGTGTGGCGCGCCGGCAACCGCGGCGACGTCGCGTCGGTCCTGATCGAAAAACCGGCGCGCGGCGACTTCCTGCCGATCGTCGACGGCGGTTTCAGTCTGCAGTTCAGCCCGCTCCTCGAATACCACGAAGGGCGCGGCCTGATGCTTTTCTGCCAGATGGACGTGACGGGACGCACCGAGAGCGATCCGGCGGCGGAAATCCTCGCGCGGAACATCCTGCGGTACGCCGCCGCCTGGCGGCCGTCGCCCCTGCGGCCGGTGCTCTACGTGGGGAAACCCGCCGGCCGCAGGCTGCTCGAACGCGCCGGCATCGACGCGGGCGCGTACCGGGGCGGCGCATTGCCCGCCGGCAGCCTCCTGGTGGTGGGCGCGGGCGGCGGCAAACGCCTGGCGCGCAATGCCGCCGCCGTGGCGGACTTTCTCAAGGCGGGCGGCCGAGCCCTGGCGCTCGCGCTCGGCCCGGGGGACGCGGACGCTCTCGTTCCCGCGGTGAAGATGAAGGACGCGGAGCACATCGCCGCCACCTTCGCCCCGTTCGGGAAGGACTCCCTTTTGGCTGGGGTCTGCCCGGCGGACGTCTACAACCGGGAGCCGAGGATCATGCCGCTGGTCGCCGGCGGCGCGGCGATCTTCGGCGACGGGGTCCTGGGGCAGGCGAGGACCGCCCACGTCGTCTTCTGCCAGCTCGCGCCCTATGACGTTTCCGGCGCGGAAGGCGCCGCAGCCTCATTCAGCCTTGCTGCGGGCGATGCCGTTGACGGCGAGCGCTGCGCGCTCGTCAGCCTGGGCTCAACCACCGATTTGGGCGGCACGCTGGGTCAGAAGATCCCGGCGCCCGAGGAAGCCGGAGGCACCTACACCTTCTCGGCCTTCGCGAAGGCCGTGGGCCGGCCGGCTGTCATGCACCTGGAGGTGGAGCCCGCCGGGTCTCCCGGGGAGCCGATTGCCCGGAGTGAGAACTTCGAGGTCGGGACCGATACGTGGACGGAGCTGCATGTCACCTTCACGGCCCAGGGGGTCGATCCGAAGGGCTGGCGGGCTTCCTTGGCCTGCGCGCAGGACGGGGCCACATTCCGGGCCGACCTTTTCTGCCTGCGCCAAGGCGGCTACGTTCCCGGAATAGCCGCGGCCTTGGGCTCGCCCCGCGGTTCGCCGAATCTCTTCGCGGACCCCAGCTTCGAGACCGGCTCGCCAGCCTGGTCCTTCGACGACAACGAGCAGTACAATGTCCGGAAGACCTACCGGCGGGCCTGCTTCCTGGTGACCCGGCTGCTGGGCAACCTGGGCGCAGCGGAATCGACTCCCTTGCTCGAGCGCTTTCACCGCCCGGTGGGGCCGGGTCGGCCGGAGGCGCGGTGGCGCGCCGGCCTCTACCTGGATGAGCCGGAGGAATGGGATGATCCCTACCGCTTCTTTGGCTGGTAGGCCGAGGCCTGCGGTTCTCGTTGGTTAGTCCCTCGCATCGCTTCCCATTAAGGGACATAATACCCCAGTCACCCTACCGGTAGTGGGTTGACGAAGAATTTGCCACAACCTGTAGTACCTCCCCCGCCTTAGCGGAGCCGACGCCCGGGAGCGACAACCCTCGCCCCAAGTGCCGGGGAATCCGGTTTTGACACAGCATCCGCCGACTCCCGCCACAAATCAGACATCGCCATGATCAGCATCCCGGAGGTTCGCGCCCCCAAGCTTCTCACCCGCAATCCCATCCCGGCCGCCGAGCGCAGGGTCATCAAGCGCACCGGGGAGGCAGTCCGCTTTGACCTGAACAAGATCACCCGGGCAGTCGCCCTCGCCGTCTTTGAGGCGAGAAACCCGGATGCGAGAAATCCGTACCGGGACGACTTTCTCGCGTGCTTTGGATTGCTCCCCGACGAATTCATCTCGGTCACCCGGACCGCCGAACGCGTTCAAACCGCTTTGGACGGCCTGTATTACCGAGCCGGAAAGCACCCCACCATCGAACAGGTTCAGAACGCCGTCGTCGTCCAAATCGCGGCCGACGGCCAGTGGGATGTCGCCGCCGCTTACTTGAGCTACCGGCTGAAGCAGTCCGACAAGCGGCTGGCCGTTTATCAGGATAGCGGCATGTCCGACTACATCGCGCAATCGAAGTACGCCCGCTACAACCCACGGCTCGGCCGGCGGGAGATCTGGGTGGAAAGCGTGGCCCGGGTTGAGGCGATGCATCGCACTCACTTTGCGGACAAGCTGGCGCGCCGAACGAACGCCAAGCTCCCGCCGGAGGCAGCTCAACTGGCGGGCCCGCACCAAGCCGAGGTGGAAGCGCTTCTGGCCGGGAAAAGCCTGGACGAGATCCTCGGCGATTCCTTTCAGGCTGTCGCCCGCAAGGAGGTCCTGCCTTCGATGCGCTCGATGCAATTCGCCGAAGCGTGCCTGGCCGCCCACGCCCGCATCTTCAATTGCAGCTTCTCGAACGTCGATCGCCTCGATTTCTTCAAGGAGTTCTTTTACCTGCTCCTCTGCGGGTGCGGGTGCGGCTTTTCCGTGCAGAAGCAGCATATCGCCCGTTTGCCGGCGCTCCCGAAGCGCGCCCGCGAAACGGATTTGCCGGTGGTCCACCACGTCGTCGCGGACACGATTGAAGGCTGGGCAGACTCCCTGGACGCGCTGATCAAGAGCTACTACGAGGGGACCAAAATCGAGATGGGCTACCACCTGATACGTCCCCGCGGCGCGCCGCTGCGGTCATCCGGCGGCCGGGCCCCCGGCCATCTGCCGCTGAAAAAGGCGCTCATCCGGATCGAGGCCATCCTGGAGGGGGCGGCCGGCCGCAATCTCAAGTCCATCGAGGTTTACGACATGTGCATGCACGCCGCCCGGGCCGTCCTGTCCGGCGGCATCCGCCGATCGGCCTGCATCTGCCTCTTCTCCTATGACGATGACGACATGATGACGGCGAAGACCGGCAACTGGTTCGAACGGAATCCGCAGCGAAGCGCGTCCAACAACAGCGCCGTCATTCCCCGGTCGATGCGGGACGACGCGGTGTTTCGGAAGCTGTTCGCCAGCACGAAGGAATTCGGCGAGCCGGGCTTCGTCTTTTGCGACCACCCCGACGGCGGGGTGAACCCCTGCTCCGAGATCGGGCTGCTGCCGGTGGTCAATTGGCCGCTCTCGGAAACGGAGGCCGCCCGCCTCTACCAATGGGGCTACGCCGGGGATCTTCCCGGAACCACCCGCCTCTCGGGATGGGAAATGTGCAACCTCACCAGCGTCAACGGAGCGCGGATTCGCCAGCGGGAGGACCTCGTTCGCGCTTCCGCCCGCGCGGCGGTCATCGGCACGCTGCAGGCGGCCTACACCGACATCAAGTACCTCAGCCCGGTCACGCGCCTGATCAACGAACACGACGCGCTGCTCGGAGTCTCGATCTGCGGATTCATGGATTCCCCGGAGGTGCTCCTGCACGCCGAAACGCTGGTGGAGGCGGCCCGGGTCGTTCGCGCGGTCAATATCGTGATGGCCGCGCTCCTCGGCATCAATCGCGCCGCCCGCACGACCACCGTGAAGCCCGAGGGGACCACGGCGGCCCTCCTGGGGACCGCCTCCGGCATCCATCCGAATCACGCGCGCCGTTATTTCCGCCGCGTCCAGGCGGCGCGGACGGAGCCGGTCTATCAGCATTTCAAGGCGGTCAATCCGCAGATGTGCGAACGGAGCGTGTACGATCCGGATCATTCCGACGTGATCACGTTCCCGGTCGCGGCGCCCGAGAATGCGATCCTCAAGCATGAAATCAGCGCCATCGAATTCCTGGAATACGTGCGGCTGGTTCAGCGGAGCTGGGTCCGGTCCGGCGCGAATCCGGACGACAACCGCGCCCCCGAAATCTCGCACAATGTGTCCAATACCTGCGTGGTCCAGCCCGACGAATGGGACGCCGTGGCCAGCTTTCTCTGGGCCCACCGCGAAGACTTCACCGGCGTTTCGCTGCTGGGCGACGATGGGCAAACCCGTTACGCCCAGGCGCCCTTCCAGAACGTCGAGACGGACGAGGACGTGCTGCACTGGAATCACCTGCAGCCCGCGCGCGTCGACTACGCCGCCTTGGCCGAGGCGGGGGACACTACGGCCTTGAAAGAGGTCGTCGCCTGCGGCGGCGGCGCCTGCGAGCTCCGCTAGCTGCGGCTTTCGCACGTCGGCGGGCGGAAAGCCATCAACGGACGTTGGGTTGCCTCGGGCGACGGATCTGTCATGCCCAGGGAGCCCCATGAAAATGCCTTCCTTCTTTCGCCAATTTCTTCTGCTCTCGCTGGCCATGGTTTGCCAATTCGGATCGGCCCAAACCTCCCCGACTCCGGCAGCGGGGTCCCAAGACATATCCAACGAGAAAGCGGTCCGGGACTACTATGCCGCTTTCGAGAACAAGGACTGGAATCTGATGGAGCGCATTCTGGCCGACGGATTCACCTTTTCCAGCCCCCTGGATGACCACATCAGCGTAAAGGCGTTTCAGGAGCGGTGCTGGCCCAATGCCTACAAGATCAAGCGCTTTGATCTGGAGAAGGTCGTCGTGAGCGGAGACGACGTCTTTGTCATCTGCAATGGCTGGACGAACGGCGGAAAACTGTTTCGCAACAGCGATCATTTCACGCTGAAGGACGGAAAAATCGCGGCGTACGAGTGCTTCTTCGGGCCGGGGATCAACTATCCCAATTCGGGGAAATAGGGGGCCCGGTCGCCCCTACCTCCTCCGCAGAGATTGCATCGCCGAGCCGATCACTTTGGCACGATTTCTTGGTGGGCCCTGCGGGATTCGAACCCGCAACCAAAGGATTCAAGTTTGCGTGCCTTTCGGCACTCCTTGGACTATGTCACCGCCCACGGCCTGACCGTTGCGGGCGACGGGGTTTGTGCGGTGATTAAGGGGACTTTACCCCTCCGCTAGTCTCTACACCTTCCGAAAGTGCACTTCCGGCTCGGCTCGGCGTCGCCATGCCCGGAAAGGCGAAGGATTCACCGAATTTCCCCGTATCCCGACGCGAGTTTCCTGCGCGTCGGCACCATCTGATGAGTCCTCTGCTCTAACC